>DATMMZ010000001.1:0-20713 GCA_035569455.1 Mycobacterium sp.
ATGGCCAGGCGCCGCACACCGTCTCGCGACCGGCGCCCGCTATCGCTTTCGCCGATGCTGCGGCGGGTGGAAACGGGGCCCGACGGCCACGACTACGAAGTGCGCCCGATCGCCGCGGCGCGGGCCGTCAAGACCTACCGCTGTCCCGGTTGCGATCACCAAATCCGTTCCGGCACTGCACATGTGGTGGTGTGGCCAGCTGAATCACCGGGAGCGATAAACGACCGACGACATTGGCACACTTCGTGTTGGGCCAACCGCGCCACCCGCAGCCCGACCCGAAAGTGGTCGTAGATAAGGGACCCGGCGCTCTAGGAAGCCGGCTCGACCAGCTCGATCAGCACCCCGCCGGCATCCTTGGGGTGAATGAAGTTGATCCGCGAGTTCGCCGTGCCGCGCCTGGGCGCCTCGTACACCAGCCGGACGCCCTGCGAACGGAGTCGCTCGCTGAGGCTGTCCAGGTCGCTGACGCGAACAGCCAGCTGCTGGATGCCCGGCCCACGCTTGTCCAGGAACTTCGCGATTACCGACGACTCGTCGAGCGGGGCCATCAACTGGATCTGCGCCGTGGTACCCGGCACCGACAGCATCGCCTCGCGGATGCCCTGGTCGTCGTTGACTTCCGCATGCACCAGGATCATGCCGAGGTGGTCGTGATACCACTCGATCGCAGCGTCCAGGTCGGCGACCGCGATGCCGACGTGATCGAGCCCGGTCACCAAGGAGGTGGCCAGCAACTGACGGGCGTCAACTTGATCGGTCGTCATCACATAAAGGTAACCTGACGGGAAAGATTGCGCTTCTCCGGTAGGTCGAATCGGCCTTCCACACCCGCCCAGGAGGTAGTCATGACGACGTCGGTGATCGTTGCTGGGGCACGCACACCCATCGGCAAGTTGATGGGTTCGCTGAAGGATTTTTCGGCCAGCGATCTGGGTGCCATCGCGATCGCCGGCGCCTTGGAGAAGGCCAACGTACCGCCGTCGCTGGTCGAGTATGTGATCATGGGCCAGGTGTTGACCGCTGGGGCCGGCCAGATGCCCGCGCGACAGGCGGCGGTCGCGGCCGGCATCGGCTGGGACGTCCCGGCGCTGACCGTCAACAAGATGTGCTTGTCCGGCATCGACGCCATCGCGCTTGCCGACCAGCTCATTCGGGCCGGAGAGTTCGATGTGGTGGTGGCCGGCGGCCAGGAGTCCATGACCAAGGCGCCGCATTTGCTGATGGATAGCCGGGCCGGCTACAAGTACGGCGACGTCACGGTTTTGGACCACATGGCCTACGACGGACTGCACGACGTGTTCACCGATCAGCCGATGGGTGCGCTCACCGAGCAGCGCAACGATATCGACAACTTCACGCGCCGAGAACAGGACGAGTACGCAGCCCAGTCGCACCAAAGGGCTGCCGCGGCGTGGAAGGACGGCGTGTTCACCGACGAAGTGGTGCCGGTGAATATCCCGCAGCGCAAGGGTGATGCGCTGCAGTTCAGCGAGGATGAAGGGATCCGCGCCAATACCACCGCCGAGTCGTTGGCGGCCCTCAAACCCGCATTCCGCAAGGACGGCACCATCACCGCGGGTGCGGCGTCACAGATCTCCGATGGTGCGGCCGCAGTTGTGGTGATGAACAAGGAAAAGGCCCAGGAACTGGGGTTGACGTGGCTGGCCGAGATCGGTGCACACGGCGTGGTGGCCGGACCAGATTCGACGTTGCAGTCGCAGCCGGCCAACGCGATCAAGAAGGCGCTCGCCCGCGAAGGAATCACGGTTGACCAGCTCGATGTGGTGGAGATCAACGAGGCGTTCGCGGCGGTGGCGCTGGCCTCGACACGCGAACTCGGCGTGAATCCCGAGATCGTCAACGTCAACGGCGGCGCGATTGCCGTCGGGCATCCAATCGGCATGTCGGGAGCCAGAATCACGCTGCATGTGGCCCTGGAATTGGCGCGCCGCGGCTCCGGAATCGGCGTTGCGGCGCTGTGCGGGGCGGGCGGCCAGGGCGACGCACTGATTCTTCGGGCCGGTTAGCTGAATCCCCACAGGGGCCGGGCCAGCGTTGCTGGCGCAAGGCACATCGCGTCCGTTGTGATTTTCGTCATATGTGCCGGTCGCGGGGGTTACCAGGGCCGTGGATCGGTAGCCGGCGCGACGTGACAGACTTATTGCCGTGACGCGTCCGCGATCCTCGATCGGGCCTGCGATGACCGGTGCGGTCGATCTGTCCGGTCTGAAGCAGCGAGCTCAGCAGAAGGCTTCGGCGAGCGGGGCAGCAGGAGAGCCGGGTAGTACCGAGATCACCGAGGCCAATTTCGAAGAGGAAGTGATAGTCCGGTCCGACGAAGTGCCGGTCGTGGTGGTGTTGTGGTCACCGCGCAGCGAAGCGTGTGTAAAGCTGATTGACACGCTGTCCGGCCTGGCCGCCGCCGACGACGGCAAGTGGTTGCTGGCGACGGTCAATGTCGACACCGCGCCGAGGGTGGCCCAGGTCTTTGGCGTCGATGCGGTCCCGACCGTGGTGGCTTTGGCCGCGGGCCAGCCGCTGTCCAGCTTCCAAGGCGTGCAGCCCGCCGATCAGTTGCGGCGCTGGCTGGACTCTCTGCTTTCGGCGACGGACGGAAAGCTCAAGGGCGCAAGTCGTTCCGAGGATTCCCCGCCAATCGATCCCGAGGTAGCGCAGGCCCGCCAGCAGCTCGAGGACGGCGACTTCGTCGCGGCAAAGGAGTCTTACCAGGCGATCCTGGATACCAATCCGGGCAGCGTCGAAGCGAAGGCAGCGATTCGGCAGATTGAATTCCTGACCCGCGCAACCGCACAACGCCCTGACGCCGTCGCGATTGCCGATGCCGCGCCCGCCGACATTGCGGCCGCATTCGCCGCCGCCGACGTCCAAATCCTCAACCAGGATGTAGGCGCGGCCTTCGAGCGCCTGATCGCATTGGTGCGCAGCACATCTGGAGATGAGCGCACCTCGGTACGGACGCGGCTGATCGAGCTGTTCGAACTCTTCGATCCCGCCGATCCCGAGGTCGTCGTCGGTCGTCGCAACCTCGCCAACGCGCTGTACTGAGTGCGGCATGGGCATCCGCGTTCCGCGGGGCGCGCCCTTTCCATCACCGTGACTTTTACGCCGGGGCGCCGACAACACGTCCGGCGTGATGCTCGCCTGCCACCTGGCGGACAGACACGGATCTTGGAACCTGGGTCTGGGCGTGGGGGCTAACAGTGCGAGTCCGGTGAACGTGTTCGGCGCGTTCATAAAGCGGCATCAAGCTTTGGGTTTCGGGGTTCGCCCTGGTGCGACACGCCACGCTGCTGGCGGCGCGATGCCCTACCTGACGGCTGAGTTGCTGGAAGGCTTGCTCGGCCAGGTCATCGAGTCGGTGTGCCGCACCCGCTACGTCGGCGTTACACACGGGTAAACCGGTCCTCGGCCACACCTGACGATGGTTCTCGTCGTGCCTGTCGTGCGGGGATCCTCACGTTGCTGCCGACACGCAAAGGCCCGTGCGCGCTGTTAGGCTTCGCGCCATGCACGTGGCATCCGGTGTTAACCAGAGCTATGTCGTCGCGCGCTGTTGTTGCTGACTCCCAAACCCGTGCGCGGTCTGGTGTGGAGTTGGTGAATTCTCCTCACGTTTTAATGCCCTTCCGCAGCAACGGGATCCAGATCCATTAGTCCCGCACCGGAAGGCGACCAATGCTCAACGACATCGGCAGCGCACTGCGTTGGCCGTCTGTTGCCGCGCTCACCCTGATTGCCGGAGTCGTGGCGGCGTGTCAGGGCGGCGGAGGCAGCGACGTCGTGGGCGGCGGCGGCCTGGCCGGCGGGAATACCAGCATCACCCTGGTCGCCTATTCGGTCCCAGAACCCGGGTGGAGCAAGGTGATTCCGGCGTTCAACGCTTCCGAGGAGGGCAAGGGCGTGCAGGTGATCACCTCCTACGCAGCCTCCGCCGACCAGTCACGCGGCGTTGTCGAAGGAAAACCGGCCGACGTGGTGAACTTCTCGGTCGAACCGGACATCACGCGGTTGGTCAAGGCCGGCAAGGTTTCCGCGGACTGGGACACCGACGGCACCAAGGGCATCCCGTTCGGGTCGGTGGTGACATTGGTGGTGCGCAAGGGCAATCCGAAGAACATCCGGGATTGGGATGACCTGTTGCGGCCCGGTATTGAGGTCATCACACCCAGTCCGCTGAGTTCCGGTTCGGCCAAGTGGAACCTGCTCGCCCCCTATGCGGTCAAAAGCGGTGGCGGCCGGGATAGCCAAGCCGGTGTCGCTTTCATCAGCAAATTGGTCCACGAACACGTGAAATTGCGTCCCGGCTCAGGGCGGGTAGCCACCGACGTGTTCATCGAGGGCAGCGGCGACGTGTTGATCAGCTATGAGAACGAGGCCCTGGCCGCTGAGCGGAAAGGCAAACCGGTCGAGCACATCAACTTGCCGCAGACCTTCAAGATCGAGAATCCGGTGGCGGTGGTGAGCACCAGCCCCCACTTGGATGCCGCCAATGCGTTCAAGAACTTCCAGTTCTCCGCCGCGGCGCAGAAGCTATGGGCGCAGGCCGGTTTCCGGCCGGTCGATCCGGCCGTTGCCACCAACTTCCGGGACCAGTTTCCGGTCCCGGTGAAACTGTGGACGATCGCCGACCTTGGGGGCTGGCCGAAAGTGGATGCGCAGCTGTTCGACAGGAACACGGGCAGCATCACCAAGATTTACTTGGAGGCCACCGGATGACGGCCGCGATCACGCCAGGCCCGGCCGCGATCCGGCCGGAGCCACGCGAGCCCGCCGGTGAGGCGCTGCCCTGGCCGGCTGCGCAGCCATACGACGGGCCGGGCAGCACGTCCCTTCGGGTCGGTGTGACGACGCTGTGGCTGTCGGTGATCGTCCTGCTGCCGCTGGCTGCGATTGCATGGCAGGCGATCGGTGGAGGCTGGCAGGCCTTTTGGCTGGCGGTCACATCGCACGCCGCGCTGGAGTCGTTCCGGGTGACGCTGACCATCTCCGCCGTGGTCACCCTCGTCAACGTGGTGCTCGGTCTGCTGACCGCCTGGGTGCTGGTGCGTGATGACTTCGTCGGCAAAGGGCTCGTCGACGCCGTGATAGACCTTCCCTTCGCGCTGCCCACCATCGTGACCAGCCTGGTGATGCTGGCCCTCTACGGGAAAAGCAGCCCGCTGCATATTCATCTGCAGCACACCCCGCCGGGAGTCGCGATGGCGCTGGCGTTCGTCACGTTGCCGTACGTCGTGCGCGCCGTGCAACCTGTGCTGCTGGCACTCGATCGGGAAGTCGAGGAGGCGGCTGCGGCGCTGGGTGCCACCGGCCCGAAGGTCTTCACCTCGATTGTGCTGCCGTCGTTGCTGCCCGCGCTGTTGTCGGGTGCGGGCATGTCGTTTTCGCGGGCCATCGGCGAGTTCGGTTCGGTGGTGACGATCGGTGGCGCTGTGCCGGGCAAGACCGAAGTCTCCTCGCAGTGGATACGCGCGCTGATCGAGAACGACGACCGCACCGGTGCTTGCGCGATTTCCATTGTGCTGCTGTCAATTTGCTTCCTAGTCTTGTTCATCTTGCGGGTTGCCGGCGGGCGCAGGGCCAAACGCGAGGAGAAGGCCGCATGACATCGTCGCCATGGGTTCGCTATCTCACTCGCCATGTCGTACTGGCCTACATTGCCGTAATGCTGATCGTTCCGGCGACGCTGATCCTGTGGCGGACGTTCAAACCCGGCTTTGGTCAGTTCTACGACTGGGTCAGCACTCCGGCGGCGAGGTCGGCGCTGAACTTGTCGCTGCTGGTGTTGGCCATCGTGCTGCCGCTGAACGTGATCTTCGGCATTTCCACGTCACTGCTGCTCGCCCGCAAGCGATTTCGCGGCAAGGCTGTGCTGCAGACGATACTGGACCTGCCGTTCTCGGTCTCGCCGATCATCGTGGGCGTCGCGTTGATCGTGCTTTGGGGATCGGCGGGCGCGCTGGGTTTTGTCGAAAAAGATTTCGGCATCAAGATCATCTTCGGCCTGCCCGGCATCGTGCTGGCCAGCATCTTCGTCACCCTGCCGTTTGTGGTGCGCGAGGTTCAACCGGTGCTGCTGGAGTTGGGGACTGAGCAGGAAGAGGCTGCGGCAACGCTGGGATCTAGTTGGTGGCAGACGTTTTGGCGAATTACGCTGCCGTCTATCCGGTGGGGCCTGACCTACGGCATCGTGCTGACCACCGCCCGAACCCTCGGCGAATACGGCGGGGTCATCATGGTGTCCTCCAACCTGCCGGGAAAATCGCAAACACTCACGCTGCTGGTCAACGACCGCTACCAGCGCGGCGCTGAGTACGGCGCCTACGCACTGTCCACCTTGATGATGGGTGTCGCCGTCGCCTTTCTGATCGCCAAGACAATTCTGTTCGTTCGACGGGCCCGAACAGCCAAACAGGCCTGACAAGGAGACGCAGCTATGGCCGAGACCGGAACCGACCGCACCGCCAACGCGATCACGGTGCGCGACGCGTACAAGCAGTACGGCGATTTCGTCGCGTTGGATCATGTGGACTTCGTCGTACCCGCCGGTTCGCTGACGGCATTGCTGGGTCCCAGTGGTTCGGGCAAGTCGACCCTGTTACGTACCGTCGCCGGTCTCGACCAGCCCGACACCGGAACCGTCACGATCAACGGTCACGACGTCACCCGGGTGCCGCCGCAGCGACGTGACATCGGATTCGTGTTCCAGCACTACGCCGCGTTCAAACACCTGACCGTTCGCGACAACGTGGCCTACGGGTTGAAGATCCGCAAGCGGCCCAAGGCCGAGATCAAGGAGAAGGTTGACCACCTACTGGAAGTGGTGGGGCTGAGCGGGTTTCAAGGGCGCTATCCCAACCAGCTGTCCGGCGGCCAGCGTCAGCGCATGGCGCTGGCCCGGGCGCTGGCGGTCGACCCGCAGGTGTTGTTGCTCGACGAGCCGTTCGGCGCGCTGGACGCCAGGGTCCGCGAGGATCTGCGGGCCTGGTTGCGTCGCCTGCATGACGAGGTGCACGTCACCACGGTGCTGGTCACCCACGATCAGGCCGAGGCGCTGGATGTGGCTGATCGCATCGCGGTGCTCAACAAGGGCCGTATCGAGCAGGTCGGATCCCCGACCGAGGTGTACGACGCTCCGGCGAACGCGTTCGTGATGTCCTTCCTGGGCGCGGTGTCGGCGCTGAACGGCGCCCTGGTCCGCCCGCACGACATCCGGGTCGGCCGCAGCCCCGAGATGACCATCGCGGGCGGTGACGGCACCGCGGAGTCCATAGGAGTCGTGCGCGCCATCATCGACCGTGTCGTGGTCCTAGGGTTCGAGGTCCGTGTGGAGTTGACCAACGCGGGAAACGGTGGGCCGTTTACCGCCCAGATCACCCGGGGCGACGCCGAGGCGCTGGCATTGCGGGAGGGCGACACCGTCTACGTGCGCGCCACCCGGGTACCGTCGATCGCCGATGACGTGACGGGACCCCGCACCTTACCGCCGATCGCCGGTGAGGTGACGGGACCCCGCACCGGGCACGCCGACCGGGTTCCAAGCGCAACCTAATCGGGCTCCAGCCACAGTGCCGAGTTGGGCGGCAACACCAGCACCGCCGATGCCGGGCGCCCATGCCAGGGGTCGTCGGTGGCGTCGACTCCGCCGAGGTTACCGATCCCAGAGCCGTTGTAGACCGTCGCGTCGGTGTTGAGCACCTCGCGCCAGCGGCCGGCCGTCGGCAGGCCAAGCCGGTAGCCGCTGTGCTCCGCACCCGCGAAATTGAACACGCATGCCATTACCGAGCCGTCCTTTGCGTACCGCAGGAAGCTCAGGACGTTGTTGGCGGAATCGTTGGCATCGATCCAGGAATAGCCCTCGGGGGTGGTGTCTTGACTCCACAGCGCTGGATGGCTGAAGTAAATGTCGTTGATGTCGCGCACGAAACGCAGAATCCCGTTTGAGAAACCGTTCTCCTCGAGTTGGAACCAATCCAAACCATGCTGCTCGGACCACTCGGCGCGCTGGCCGAATTCCTGGCCCATGAACAACAACTGCTTGCCCGGGTGCGCCCACTGGTAGGCCAGCAGGCTGCGCAGGCCGGCGGCCTTGACGTGATTGTTGCCCGGCATCCGCCCCCACAGTGTGCCCTTGCCGTGGACCACCTCGTCGTGGCTGAGCGGCAGCACGAAATTCTCGCTGAATGCGTACAGCATTGAGAACGTCATCTCGTGGTGGTGGAAGCTGCGGTAGATCGGATCGCGGCTGAAATAGTCGAGCGTGTCGTGCATCCAGCCCATGTTCCACTTCATCGAAAAACCCAGGCCGCCAAGATTCGTCGGCCGCGTCACCCCGGGCCACGACGTCGATTCCTCTGCGATGGTGACGATGCCCGGCGCGGCTCTGTGTGCGGTGGCGTTCATCTCCTGCAGGAACTGCACCGCTTCCAGGTTCTCCCGCCCACCGTAGACGTTCGGGGTCCAGCCGCCCTCGGGACGCGAGTAATCCAGGTACAGCATCGACGCCACGGCGTCCACCCGCAATCCGTCGATGTGGAACTCTTCGAGCCAGTACAACGCGTTAGCCACCAGGAAGTTACGCACCTCCGGGCGACCGAAGTCGAACACGTAAGTGCCCCAGTCTAATTGCTCACCGCGCTTCGGATCGGAATGCTCGTAAAGCGGCGTGCCGTCAAACCGTCCCAGCGCCCAGGAGTCTTTCGGAAAGTGTGCCGGTACCCAGTCCACGATGACACCGATGCCGGCCTGGTGCAGGGCATCGACAAGCGCCCGGAAGTCATCGGGCGTGCCGAATCGCGACGTCGGTGCATAGTACGAGGTGACCTGATATCCCCACGATCCGGCGAACGGATGCTCGGCGACAGGCAGCAGCTCCACATGGGTAAACTGCTGCTCCACAACATAATCCGTCAGCTCGCGGGCAAGCTGGCGATAGCTGAGACCGGGGCGCCACGATCCGAGATGGACTTCATAGGTGCTCATCGGCTCGAATACCGGGTTTTGCTGCGCGCGCCGCGTCATCCAGGCGTCGTCGCCCCAGCTGTATTGACTCTTCGTGACCCTTGACGCCGTGTGCGGCGGCACCTCGGTGGCGAAGGCGAACGGGTCGGCCCGTTCGGTGACGACGCCGTCGGCGCCGTGCACCCGGAACTTGTACAGACCGTCTGCGGGGAACCCGGGCCAGAACAATTCCCATACTCCGGAGGAGCCCAGCACCCGCATCGGGGCGTCGCTGCCGGTCCAGCCGTTGAACTCGCCGATCAAGTTGACGCCCTTGGCGTTGGGCGCCCAGACGGCGAACGACACCCCGTTTACCACGCCGTCGGCCGTGGTGAACGAGCGGCGATGGGCGCCAAGGACTTCCCATAGGCGTTCGTGGCGACCCTCGGCGAACAGATGGAGATCGACTTCGCCCAGTGTGGGCAGGAAGCGGTAGGCGTCGGCCACGGTGTACGGGTCGGAATCCTGGTAGCTCACCTGCAATCGGTAATCGATCAGGCCTGCGAACGGCAACGCCACGGCGAACAGACCGGATTCGATGTGCTGCATCGGGAACCGCTCTTCGCCGACGAGCGCGACGACTTCGCCTGCGTGCGGCCGGAACGCCCGTATCACGGTGTGGTCGCCGTACTCATGGGCGCCCAGGATGCCGTGCGGGTTGTGGTGCGCGCCGGCCGCCAGGCGCGCCAAGTCGGCAGGGTCGGGCGCCAGGTGTCTCCCGGCGAGTTGGTCGGTTCGGCTACTGGTTCGTCTCACTGGCCTCACCTCCTGCGCAGCAGTGTGATTCGTGATTCCTGCGGAACGAGGGGCATGTTGATAATGTGGGTGACGGCTTGCCCTGGGTCAATGCGGATGTAATTCGCTAGCCCCCATTGGTATTCCGCGCCGGTGATCTCATCCCGCACCCAAAACCGCTCGTATGGCTCCATACCCAATGCGGCCATGTCTAACCACAGCGTCGCTTCCTCGGGCCCGAACGCGTTGAGCGTCACCACCACCAAAACGCAGTCGCCGGTTGCCGGGTCGAACTTGCTGTAAGCCAACAACGCTTCATTGTCGATGTGGTGGAAGTGAATCGTGCGCAACTGCTGCAGTGCGGGATGCAGCCGGCGAATCACGTTGAGCTGCTTGAGGAACGGCTCCAGTGATTTGCCGGCGGCAAAGGCGCCGGCATAGTCGCGGGGACGCAATTCGTACTTCTCCGAATCGAGGTATTCCTCGCTGCCCTCCCGCACCGCGCGATGCTCGAACAGCTCGTAACCGGAGTACACACCCCACGCCGGGCTCATGGTCGCCGCGAGCGCTGCCCGGATGGCAAACATGCCTGGGCCGTTGTGCTGTAGGACGGCGTGCAGGATATCGGGGGTATTGACGAACAAGTTCGGCCGGCGGTAGTCGGCGAGTTTGGCGATGTCGACACCGAATTCGGTGAGCTCCCACTTTGCCGTGCGCCAGGTGAAATAGCTGTAGGACTGCGTGAAGCCAAGCTTGGCCAGCCCGTACTGGCGAGCAGGCGGCGTAAATGCCTCCGATAGAAAGAGCACGTCAGGGTCCGTGTCCTTGACCTGACCGATCAGCCAGGCCCAGAAGTCCGGCGGCTTGGTATGCGGATTGTCGACCCGAAAGAACTTGACGCCGTGGTCGATCCAGTGCCGGACCACGCGCAGCACCTCGTCGTAGAGACCCGCGGGATCATTGTCGAAGTTGAGCGGATAGATGTCCTGGTATTTCTTCGGCGGGTTCTCCGCGTAGGCGATGGTGCCGTCCGGCAGTTCGGTGAACCACTGCCGGTGTTCGCGGGCCCACGGATGATCCGGCGCGCATTGCAGCGCCAGGTCCAGGGCGACCTCCATACCCAGGTCGCGCGCCGCGGCGACGAACTCGTCGAAGTCGTCGATGGTGCCCAGGTGCGGATGAATAGCATCGTGGCCGCCCTCATCGCTGCCAATGGCCCAGGGAGATCCCACATCTCCGGGAGCGGCGGTGGGAGAGTTGTTGCGGCCCTTACGGTGAATTCTGCCGATCGGATGGATCGGGGGCAGGTACACGACGTCGAACCCCATCGCGGCGATGCGCGGAAGATCTGCGGCCGCCGTGGCGAAGGTGCCGTGCACCGGCTTGCCGTCGGCGTCCCACCCACCGGTCGAGCGCGGAAACATCTCGTACCACGCACCGAACCGCGCCAACGGCCGATCTACCCATACCCCGAACTGCTCGCCCCGGGTGACGATATCCCGCAACGGATACTCGGTCAGAAGTGCATCGAGTTCGGGGGCCAGTGCCAGCGCGGTACGCGTCACGGGGTCTCCGGGGGTACGCAATGCCGCGGCGGCCGCCAGCAGCGGATCGCGAGCTGCGCGCGGCACGCCGGTCGCGGCGCGCTCGAACAACGCAGCGCCGACCAAGAGATCGTTGGACAGTTCCGTTTCGCCCTGGCCGGCGTCCAACTTGGCGATCAGCCCATGCCGCCAGGTGTGGATCGGGTCACCCCATCCGTCGACCCGGAAGGTCCATAGCCCGACCCGGTCGGGCGTGAAATGGCCGTGGAACACGTAGGGTTCTTCGCCCATGGTCATGGGAAGCAGTAGCGGCTTAACCCGTTCGGCGACCCTGGCCTCGGGCACGGATGCCAGCCTTTCGGGGGCCTGGACCGCCTTGATCCGGCGCGTTTCGGTTACCTGCGGATAGCGCGGCCCGAGGTAGCGCACGACCAGAGTCGCTGCGACGCGTTCGTGGCCCTCTCGCCATACCGCAGCGCTGACCGGGACCATTTCACCGACCACTGCTTTGGCGGGGTATGCGCCGCATGAAACGACGGGCTGGACGTTATCGATCTCGACACGACCGGGCACCACAGCTCCGTTCCGATTGTGTGCGGCCAAACCGCGGTGTGCTTCGTCGCGGAATGCCTGTCGTCGGAAACTTCCTCTCCTGGGGAACTTCCCCTCCAATGGGGAAGCATCTTTGCGGCCCCAGTAAGTACCCGATACCCACCCTAGTGTCCGGCCACACACCTCGAGGTAAACGTAGGTAAACGCTCACTCGGTCGCTCTGCACGCACGGCAATCCTCAGTAAGGTAGTGATGCGTGAAAGCCCTCCGTCGCTTTACCGTCCGTGCCCACCTACCCGAGCGGCTCGCCGCGCTGGACCAGCTGTCGACCAACCTGCGGTGGTCCTGGGACAAACCGACGCAGGATCTGTTTGCGAGCATCGACCCGGCGCTGTGGGCGTACTGTGCCAATGACCCGGTGGCGCTGTTGGGAGTGGTGAACCCGTCAAGGCTCGACCAGTTGGCACTCGACGAAGGGTTCCTGGGCCGGCTCGATTGGCTGGCCGCCGACTTGAACGATTACCTGAGCCGGCCGCTGTGGTATCAGCAGCAGCAGCAGGCCGGCGTCGAGATGCCGACCGCCGTTGCGTACTTCTCGATGGAGTTCGGCGTCGCCGAGGTGTTGCCCAACTACTCGGGCGGCCTCGGGATCCTCGCCGGCGACCACCTCAAGTCCGCCTCGGATCTGGGCGTGCCGCTGATCGCGGTCGGCCTCTACTACCGCTCCGGGTACTTCCGGCAGTCGCTGACCGCGGACGGGTGGCAAAACGAGACCTACCCGTCGCTGGATCCGCAGGGGCTGCCGTTGCGGCTGCTCACGGCTGGCGACGGTGATCCGGTGCTGGTCGAGCTGACCTTGCCCGACTCCGCGCAGTTGCGGGCCCGGGTCTGGGTCGCGCAAGTGGGTCGTGTCCCGCTGCTCTTGCTGGATTCCGATGTTCCGGAGAACGATCACGACCTGCGCAGCGTCACCGACCGTCTGTACGGCGGCGATCAAGAACATCGCATCAGGCAAGAGATTCTGGCCGGTGTCGGCGGGGTACGGGCGATCCGGGCGTTTACCGCCATCGAAAACCGGCCGGCGCCCGAGGTGTTCCACATGAACGAGGGCCACGCCGGGTTCCTCGGAGCCGAGCGCATCCGGGAGCTGATCACCGGAGCGGGATTGGACTTCGACACCGCGTTGACGGTCGTGCGGTCCAGCACCTTGTTCACCACCCACACCCCGGTGCCCGCCGGTATCGACCGGTTCCCCGTCGACATGGTTCAGCGCTACTTCGATGACCATCTTGACGGCAAGCCGCAGGGTACGGGGGGCCGCAACGACGCCTCGGCGCTGCTGCCGGGCGTGCCGACGGCGCGGATCGTCGCGCTCGGCGCCGAGGAGGATCCGACCAAGTTCAACATGGCCCACATGGGGTTGCGGCTGGCGCAACGGGCCAACGGCGTCTCGCTGCTGCACGGCAGGGTGAGCCGGGCAATGTTCAACGGCCTCTGGCGCGGCTTCGACCGCAACGAGGTGCCGATCGGGTCGATCACCAACGGCGTTCACGCGCGCACCTGGGCGGCGCCGCAGTGGTTGCAGCTGGGGCGCGAACTGGCCGGCTCGGACTCCTCCTTCAGTGACCCCGGCGTCTGGCTGCGACTGGAGCAGGTCGATCCCGGGCATTTGTGGTGGATTCGCTCGCAGCTGCGAGCGCTGCTGGTCGAGGACGTCCGGATGCGGCTGCGCCAATCGTGGCTGGAACGCGGTGCGTCCGATGCCGAACTTGGCTGGATCGCGACGGCGTTTGATCCCAACGTGCTTACCATCGGGTTCGCTCGGCGGGTACCGACCTACAAGCGGCTAACACTGATGCTGCGCGATCCGGGTCGCCTGGAACGGCTGCTGCTCGACGAACACCGTCCGATCCAGCTGATCGTCGCCGGGAAATCCCACCCGGCCGACGACGGCGGCAAGGCGCTTATCCAGCAGGTGGTGCGCTTCGCCGACCGGCCGCAGGTGCGTCACCGCATCGCCTTCCTGCCCAATTACGACATGTCGATGGCCCGAGTTTTGTATTGGGGCTGCGACGTCTGGCTGAACAACCCGCTACGGCCCCTGGAGGCGTGCGGCACCTCCGGAATGAAGAGCGCGCTCAACGGCGGGTTGAATCTGTCCATTCGCGACGGCTGGTGGGACGAGTGGTACGACGGGGAAAACGGATGGGAGATACCGTCTGCCGACGGGTTGACCGACGACGCCCGTCGCGACGACCTGGAGTCCAGCGCGCTGTATGACCTCCTGGAACACGCGGTGGTGCCGAAGTTCTACGAACGTGACAACCGCGGGTTGCCGCCGCGGTGGATCGAGATGGTGCGCCACACTTTGCAGACGCTCGGGCCGAAAGTGCTGGCGTCTCGCATGGTGCGCGACTATGTCGAGCAGTACTACGTGCCGGCGGCGCAATCGCTGCGTAAGACCGTTGCGGCGCCGGATGGCGCCGAGAAAGATGCGGGCGAGTTCAGCGGGGCCCGCGAGCTGGCTGCCTACCGTCGCCGTGCCGAAGAAGCGTGGCCGAAGATCAACATCACCGACGTCGACAGCACCGGCCTGCCGGACACTCCGGTTCTGGGGTCGAAGCTGACCCTGACCGCGACCGTGCACCTGGCCGGGTTGGGGCCCGACGAGGTGGCGGTTCAGGCGGTGGTGGGCAGGGTCGATGCCGGCGACATCCTGCTGGATCCGATCACCGTCGATATGTCACACACCGGTACCGCCGAGGGCGGCAACGAGATCTTCTCGACGACAACGCCGCTGCCGCTGGCCGGCGCGGTCGGATACACGGTGCGTGTGCTGCCCCGTCATCCGATGCTTGCCGCCAGCAACGAGCTCGGTCTGGTCACCCTGGCCGGATAGCGTCAGGCCGACAGTCCCTCGGGCGCGCTGCGCAATCGTTCCAGCGCCCCACGGACCTGCGCGGCGTTGGTTGTCTGCCAGAACGGCGGTAGCGAGGCTCGCAGATAGCTGCCGTAGCGCGCGGTGACCATCCGCGAGTCGAGGACGGCAACCACGCCCCGGTCGGTGACGCGGCGCAACAGCCGGCCCGAACCTTGCGCGAGCAGCAGCGCGGCGTGGCTGGCGGCGACGGCCATGAAACCGTTGCCGCCGCGTGCGGCCACCGCGCGCTGGCGGGCGCTCAGCAGTGGGTCGTCCGGCCGCGGGAACGGGATACGGTCGATCAGCACCAATGACAGCGACGGGCCGGGCACGTCGACGCCCTGCCACAGGGACAGCGTGCCGAACAGCGAGGTTGCTGCGTCGGCGGTGAACTGCTCGACCAGCGCCGAGGTGCTGTCGTCGCCCTGACACAGCACCGGCGTGGACAGCCGCTCGCGCATTGCCTCGGCCGCGGCCCGAGCGGCCCGCATCGACGAGAACAGGCCCAGGGTGCGCCCGCCGGCGGCGGTGATCAGGTCGGCGATTTCGGTCAGCTGCTCGGCCGAGCCGGTGCCGTCTCGGCCGGGCGGCGGAAGATGAGCGGCGACGTAGAGGATTCCCGCCTTGGCGTGGTCAAAGGGCGATCCGACGTCCAGGCCACGCCAGTTCGGGTACTCCGCGGTTTCCGGTCCGGTCAGCCCCCACGTCGCGGCCATCGCATCGAAGGTCCCTCCGATCGTCAGCGTCGCCGAGGTCAACACCGTCGTCGAACGGGAGAACACCTGTTTGCGCAGCAGGTCGGCAACCGCCAGCGGGGCCACCCGCAGCACGGCGCGCGTGTCGTCCTCGTCCACCCAGACCACATCGGTGCGCTCGGGGATGGCGGGGGTGAACGACGCCAGGATCCGCGACGCGGTATCGGATATTTCACTCAGGGCAGCGGCCGCTTCGGCGCGGGCCGCGGCCGCCTTGGCATCACTCGTGCTGTCGATCGCCGATCGTGCCGCGCCGGCCGCGTCACGCAACGCCGTGAGGTAGGTCGCCAGCTCTTGGTCGAGGTGATCGATGCGGCCCGGCCTGACCTTCCCGGCGTCATGGATCGCCGACGCGAGGGTGGCCGACGTCGCTTCCAGCCGCTCGGTCAGTTCCGGATCGACCAGTCGGGTGATCCGCCGTGCGGCGACACCGAGCGCGGCCGACGTCAGCTCGGCGGTGGCCACCGACGTCACCCGGTCGACCAGCTCGTGTGCTTCGTCGACCACCAGCAGCGAGTGCTCGGGCAGCACCGCCGATCCGGCCACGGCATCGATGGCCAGCAGCGCGTGGTTGGTGACGACGATATCGGCGGCGCCGGCCCGGCCGCGCGCCCGTTCGGAAAAGCACTCGGCGCCGAACGGACAGCGGGCCACGCCCAGGCATTCCCGCGCGGACACGCTGACCTGGGACCAGGATCGGTCTCTAACACCGGGCTTGAGGTCATCCCGGTCACCCGTATCGGTCGTCGACGCCCAGGCGGTGAGCCGTTGCACGTCGCGCCCCAACGCGGTGACCGCCATCGGGTCGAAGAGTTCTTCCTGCGGCCGTTCGTCCTGTCCGTCTGGCTCACCGGTCGCGCCGCCGTTATGGATCTTGTTCAGGCACAAGTAGTTTCGTCGCCCTTTGAGCAATGCGAACTGCGGCCGATGCGGCAGCGCATCGGTGAGCGAGTCTGCCAGCCGGGGCAGATCACGATCGACGAGTTGACGTTGCAATGCGATCGTCGCCGTCGACACCACGACCGGCCCGTCCCCGTTGACTGCGCGGACAATCGCGGGAACCAGATACGCCAGCGACTTGCCGGTACCGGTGCCGGCCTGCACGACTAGGTGCTCGCCGGTTTCGAAGGCCTGCGCCACGGCGTTGGCCATCTCCTGTTGGCCGCTGCGTTCGCTGCCACCGAGCGCGGCCACCGCGATGGCCAGCAGCTCGGGCACGGATGCGGATACGTCTGGCGTGGCTATCCCCCCGGAACGATCGGTGAGATGTGCGTCGTCGGGATCGCCGGGTCGCCGAGCGCCAGTTTCAGCCCTTCCCACGGCAAGCTGTGCAGCCCGGACGCCACCAGCCGCCGCGCTGCGGCCAGGGCGGCATGACCCGTCTCCACCACCACCTGCCCGTCGCGCACCAGTGGGATGGTCAACTCCCGGCACGGTCCGTTGGTGGCGGGCGGCCGGCCCGCCGGATATACAACCTCCTCGGTGATCGTCCCAGTCGGTCGAGACAACCGCAGCGCCTCTTTGTGGCCGCCGTGGGATTCCTTGTGGCTGCTGCGCTTCTGCACCGGCATGCCGTCCACTTCGACCAGTTTGTAGACCATCCCCGCGGCCGGGGCACCCGAGCCGGTGACCAGCGACGTGCCGACGCCGTAGCTGTCCACCGGCTCGGCGCGCAGGGCGGCGATGGAGAACTCGTCAAGATCGCCGGACACCACGATGCGGGTCTGGGTAGCGCCCAGCTGGTTGAGCTGCTCGCGTACCTGGCGGGTCAGCACTCCCAGCTCGCCGGAGTCGATGCGCACCGCGCCCAGCGTGGCGCCGGCGGCCGCCACGGCATTGGCCACGCCGGTCGTCACGTCGTAGGTGTCCACCAGCAGCGTGGTATTGGTGCCAAGCGCATCGACCTGGGCGCGAAACGCGGCGAGCTCACCTATTTCAGGGGGACCGTCCTCGCGAGTGTGCAGCATCGTGAACGCGTGCGCGGCGGTGCCCTCGGTGGGTATTCCGTATCGGCGCTGGGCCTCCAGGTTCGACGTTGCGGCGAAGCCGGCGATATAGGCCGCCCTGGCGCACGCGACCGCGGCGCGCTCGTGGGTCCGTCGCGATCCCATCTCGATCAGCGGGCGTTCTCCGGCGGCACTGATCATGCGTGCCGCCGCGGAGGCGATCGCGGTGTCGTGGTTGAAAATCGACAGCGCCAGCGTTTCGAGCACCACACATTCGGCGAAGCTGCCCCGTACCGACAGGACGGGGGACCCTGGGAAGTACAGCTCGCCCTCGGCATAGCCGTCGATATCGCCGCCGAACCGGAAATCGCGCAGATAACGCAACGTGTCGGCGTCGAGGAATTGCGCCAGCAACTGGCAGGCCTCGTCGTCGAACCTGAATCGCGGCAGGGTTTCCAGCAGCCGGCCGGTTCCGGCGACGACGCCGTACCGGCGCCCCTCGGGAAGCCGGCGCGCGAACAATTCGAATGTGGTGCGGCGATGAGCGGTGCCGTCGCGCAGCGCGGCCGCCAGCATGGTCAACTCGTACCTGTCGGTCAGCAGCCCCGCCAAGACCGCGTCATTCATCCCGCAACGGTATCGGCTGGCAACGTTGGCTCGGTATCGTGTAGGACATGGTTGTTGCGTCAGCGCCCACCAAGCCGGGCACTACCGGGCAACGCGAGGCAGATTCGGTAGACGTCACGGCCAGTCCCTGGGTCACCGTTGTGTGGGACGACCCGGTCAACCTGATGACCTACGTGACGTACGTGTTCCAGAAGTTGTTCGGCTACAGCGAGCCGCATGCCACCAAGCTGATGCTGCAGGTGCACAACGAAGGCAAGGCGGTTGTGTCGGCAGGTAGCCGGGAGTCCATGGAAGTCCACGTGTCCAAGCTGCATGCCGCCGGTTTGTGGGCGACATTGCAGCAGGACCGGTGAGATCAGAGGGCATTCAGGATCCTCTGTGCGCAAATGGAAGCGGGTCGAGACCGCCGACGGTCCCCGTTTTCGTTCAGCCTTGGCCGCGCACGAGGCGGCCCTGCTCAAGAACCTGGTCAGCTCGATGATCGGCCTGCTCGACGAGCGCGAATCCTCCTCGCCGTCAGACGAACTCGAGGAGATCACCGGGATAAGGACCGGGAATACGCAACCGCCGGGGGACCCGGGACTGCGCCGGCTGCTGCCCGATTTTCACAAGCCGGACGATGAGGACAACCCAGTGGACCCCGATGCCTCCGATCGGCTCAACGCAGCGCTGCGCATTCTGCACGAGCCGGAGATCATCGACGCCAAACGTGTTGCCGCACAGCAGTTGTTGGACACTCTTCCGGAAAACGGCGGCCGTTTTGAGCTGACCGAGGAAGGCGCGAACGCCTGGATCGCGGCGGTCAACGACATCCGGCTGACGCTGGGCGTCATGCTCGACATAGGCCCAGAAGGCCCGGGGGGCGCTGATCGACTGCCGGCCGATCATCCGCTGACCGCGCACTTCGACGTCTACCAGTGGCTGACCGTGTTGCAGGAATACCTGGTTCTGGTGCTGATGGGGTCCCGATGATCTTGATGACGGCCGGATGAACTCGGTTACCGACGTCGGGGGTATCCGCGTCGGCCACTACCACAGGCTGGATCCCGATGCGTCCCTCGGCGCCGGTTGGGCCTGCGGCGTCACTGTCGTGCTGACACCGCCCGGGACCGTCGGCGCCGTCGATTGCCGCGGCGGCGCGCCCGGCACCCGGGAGACCGATCTGCTGGACCCGGCCAACAGCGTGCGTTTCGTCGATGCGGTGCTGCTCGCCGGTGGCAGCGCCTACGGTTTGGCAGCTGCCGACGGCGTGATGCGCTGGCTGGAGGAAGACGAGCGCGGCGTATTGATGGGCGGCGGCGTGGTGCCCATCGTGCCGGCAGCGGTGATTTTCGACCTGCCGGTCGGCGGCTGGGACTGCCGGCCGACGCCTGAATTCGGGTACCGGGCCGCCCGCGCGGCCTCCGAGGCTCAAGCCGGCGCTGTGGCCGTCGGTACGGTCGGCGCCGGGGTGGGGGCGCGTGCCGGCGTGCTCAAAGGCGGTCTCGGCACAGCGTCGACGACACTGTCGTCGGGCGTGACCGTCGGCGCGGTCGTCGCGGTGAACTCTGCGGGCAACGTCGTCGACACGACCACCGGCCTGCCGTGGATGGCGGACCTGATTGAAGAGTTCGGGCTGACCTCACCGCCGGCCGAGGAGATCAACGTGCTCGCGCAGCTGCCGTCGCCGTTGAGCGCGCTGAACACCACGATCGCGGTGGTGGCTACGGACGCCGCCCTGAGCAAAGCGGGCTGCCGGCGGGTCGCGATCGCCGCCCACGATGGGCTGGCCCGAATCATCCGGCCCGCGCACACGCCGCTGGACGGCGATACTGTGTTCGCGCTGGCCACCGGGGCGGTCGAGGTGCCCCCCGGCGCCGACACGCCCGCCGCGCTGTCTCCGGAGACGGGGCTGGTCACCTCGGTGGGCGCCGCCGCGGCGGACTGCCTGGCTCGCGCGGTGCTGGCCGGTGTGCTGGCCGCCGAGCCGGTCGCCGGAATACCGACCTACCGCGGCACGTTGCCGGGAGCATTCCGGAAGGGCAAGTCTTGACGTGCTGGTGATTCGTGCGGACCTGGTGGACGCGATGGTCGGCCACGCTCGTCGCGACCACCCCGACGAAGCCTGCGGGGTGCTGGCCGGGCCGGAGGGCTCGGACCGTCCCGAGCGGCACATCCCGATGGTCAACGCGGAGCGGTCGCCGACGTTTTACCGGTTCGACTCCGGTGAACAGCTGAAGGTGTGGCGGGCGCTGGACGAAGCCGATGAAGCACCTGTGGTCATCTATCACTCGCACACCGCGACCGAGGCGTATCCCAGCCGCACCGACGTGAACCTGGCCGCCGAACCGGACGCGCACTACGTGCTCGTGTCCACCCGTGACCCGGAGCGGCACGAGCTGCGCAGCTACCGCATCGTCGACGGCGCCGTCACCGAAGAACCGGTCAATATCGTCGAGCAGTACTGAGCGAGCGGTACTGAATAGGAAGGCCCGTATGAACGTCACTGTGTCGATCCCGACCATCCTGCGACCCCACACCGGCGGCGAGAAGCGCGTCTCCGCGAGTGGTGACACGCTGGGCGCCATTCTCAACGATCTGGAGGCCAACTACTCCGGTATCTCCGAGCGCCTG
>DATMMZ010000002.1:0-3412 GCA_035569455.1 Mycobacterium sp.
AGTGCGGCCCGGCGATCAGGCCGTGATCGTCGAAAACACTTTCAGCTTGGACAATTTCGTCGCTTGGGCGGTTGCAAAGGAGAACACGCCGCTGATCGACGCGCTCAATGCGGGGCTGGACGCGATCATCGCCGACGGCACGTGGGCGCGGCTGTACTCGGAGTGGGTGCCACGCGCGCTGCCGCCCGGTTGGAAGCCGGGCTCCAAGTCGGCTCCGCGACCGACGCTGCCCGACTTCGCCGCGATCGCGGCGGGCCACACCCCGCGCGCCACCACCGCGCCCGCGCCGAAATCGACGCTGTCTCAACTCAAAGACGCGTTCTTCGACTGGGACCTGTACAAGCAGGCGATCCCGGACCTGTTCCGGACCGGCCTGCCCAACACGCTGATCCTCACCATCAGCGCCAGCATCATCGGCGTGGCGCTGGGAATGGCGCTGGCGATCGCCGGCATTTCGCGGGCGCGTTGGCTGCGGTGGCCGGCGCGGGTATACACCGACATCTTCCGCGGCCTCCCGGAGGTGGTGATCATCCTGCTGATCGGCCTGGGCGTAGGCCCCGTGGTAGGCGGCTTGACCGGTAACAACCCGTATCCGCTCGGTATCGCGGCGCTGGGTCTGATGGCCGCGGCCTACGTCGGGGAGATCTTCCGCTCGGGCATCCAAAGCGTCGAGCCGGGGCAACTGGAGGCCGCGCGCGCACTGGGTTTCAGCTATCGGGGGTCGATGCGGCTTGTGGTTGTGCCGCAAGGTATTCGCAGGGTGCTGCCGGCGTTGGTGAACCAGTTCATCTCGCTGCTCAAAGCGTCGGCACTGGTGTATTTCCTTGGATTGGTCGCGGGGCAGCGGGAGCTTTTCCAGGTGGGCCGGGACCTGAACGCGCAGACCGGGAACCTGTCCCCTCTGGTGGCAGCCGGTCTGTTCTACCTGGCGCTGACGATTCCGCTCACCCACTTGGTGAATTACATCGACCGCCGGCTCCGCCAGGGCCGAGCTGAAGCGGAGCCCGAAGATCCGCTGGCACCCCTACCGCAGGAGATGGTGTAGCGGTGGCCGAATTGACCCGGCCCGAGCCGGTCTCGTTGTCAGGCAGGGGTATTCACCTTTCCTTTGGGAAGAGCGCCGTGTTGCGAGGTGTCGACATCGACGCGGCGGCAGGCAGCACCGTGGCCGTGATCGGGCCATCCGGATCGGGCAAGTCAACGCTTCTGCGGACGCTCAACCGGCTCTACGAACCCGACGAAGGCGACATCCTGCTCGACGGTCGATCGGTGCTCAAGGACAACCCCGACGCACTCCGGCAGCGAATCGGGATGGTGTTCCAGAACTTCAACCTGTTTCCGCATCGCAGCGTGATCGACAACGTCATGCTGGCACCGCGCAAACTCAAGCGCTTGCCGGTCGCGGCGGCGCGCGAGGTGGCGCTGACGCAGTTGGACCGAGTTGGCCTGCGGCACAAGGCGGACGTGCGTCCGGCGACGCTGTCGGGGGGTCAGCAGCAACGAGTCGCGATCGCGCGAGCGCTGGCGATGACCCCGCAGCTGATGTTCTTCGACGAGGTGACGTCCGCGCTCGATCCCGAGTTGGTCAAGGGCATCCTTTCGTTGATCGCTGATCTGGGCGCCGACGGGATGACGATGATCGTCGTCACCCATGAGATGGGTTTTGCGCGGTCGGCGGCCGGCACCGTGGTGTTCTTGGACCACGGACGGGTAGTCGAGGCCGGGCCACCTGAGCAGATTTTTGAAACTGCGCAAACCGATCGATTGAAGCGGTTCCTGTCGCAGGTTTTGTGAATTTGGCAGAAATTGTCGGAACCGTTCCTGGCAGGCCATGACAGGTTAGACTGGCGAATTATGATAGAGACAACACAGCACGAGGTCACCGAGCTGGCCGAAGGACTGCACCGGGTGCTCTCGAAGCTGGTCTCCGTGCTGCGCCGCGGGGACACCAGCCGCGTCGCCGTCGGTGACCTCACGCTGGCGCAACTCTCGATCCTGGTCACACTCATCGATAGTGGCCCGATCCGGATGACCGAGCTGGCCGCGCACGAGCGGGTGCGCACACCGACCACCACGGTCGCCATCCGGCGGCTGGAAAAGCTCGGCCTGGTAAAGCGTTCCAAGGACCAGTCCGATCTGCGTGCGGTGCTCGTCGACATCACCGACAGGGGGCTCGCGGTGCACCGCGAGTCGCTGGCAAACAGGCGCGCCGCGCTGGCCGCAATGCTCGCCGGGCTGTCCGAAGACGACCGCGAAACGCTGGCCAAGGCGCTCGCGCCGCTGGAACGGTTGGCGGAGCAGTCGGCCAGTTAGTTTTGCAGCGCCAGTTGCGAATTCGCCACTAACCCAGCCAGTCCAGAACGGCGGCCGCGGTCCACGACTGCTGCATGCTGCCCAAGGGCTCACCGGTGAACGGCTCGTAGTACTCCGCGAACGTGCCGTCGCTGGCCTGCCGCAGCCCCTCCCGGCTCAGCGTGCGCGATCGTTCCGCCCACCCGCGTCGCGCGAATGCCCACGAGAACAGCCACGTGATCACCGGCCAGACCGGACCGCGCCAGTACTCCCGCGGCCGGAAGTCCCGTGACACCGGCGACGTCGACGGAATCAGCGCGAACCGCAGGTCCGGGTGCCCGCAGAACCTCGGGCCCTCGAGCAGTCGCAGCAAGGCACGTTCGCGATCGTGCGGCAGGCCGCCGCACAGCAGCGGAGCGAACTGAGCGACAGTTTCGGTCGCGATCCACTTCTCGCTTCGGACATCGAAATCTCTTGCCGCACCGGTTCTTTCGTCAGTCGTCTCAACCACACCGGAGCGGAATCGCTGGGCCCACGAGTACAGATCCCGGACGTCGGCATGCGGACGGCTGTAGTCCTCGCCGATGTTGGCCAGCACTTCGCATGCCAGCGAGAAGATAGCCGAGACGAAGGTGTCCTCGACGACGAAACTCATCACCTTCGGGAGCAGCTCGTCGTCGTAACGTGCCGTCTTCATTTCCTCGATCAGCCACAGATAGCGGTCATACTCGTCGTTGGTGGGCCGCTGCGACGGGTCCATCACGATTATGTTGTCCTTGCGCTGATACTCCGGCACCACACCGGGGACCACGTTGGCGTAGGCCGCGTCCCACCGCGGCGAGTTGTCCATGCCGGACTCCCAACCGTGATACAGCGTGATGCGGCCTCGGCCATGCTGGTCGCGGGCCTCCGCCAGCCACCGGTGCCAGCGAACAAGGTCGGCCCAGCGCCGGTCGAGAAATGCCTCCGCGACACCTCGGGTGGACCGCCCTCGCCTGCGGGCGTGATCGAGGATGCGCTCGACTGCGATGGCGTGCACGGGGGGTTGGGTGATTCCCGACGTGTCGCGGTTCCGGGGAGCATCAGCCGATAGCGCTGAGCAGGCCCAACGCGCCGGTCC
>DATMMZ010000003.1:0-12575 GCA_035569455.1 Mycobacterium sp.
AGCGGGCCGCGAGGGCGGCAACCGAGGCGTTGTGCACGAAAGTGACTCCGCAGGTCGACTTTTCGTTGAATCCTGTGATCAAACTCAGGGTGATGCCGGCGGCGTCGAGGGAGTCCAGTATTTGGTCGTCGTTGCGGCGCAGTGTATCCGCGTAGTCGCTGAACTGCTCGGCGCTGATCGTTGTCTTGGTAAAGACCTCCAGGTACTGCAGTTGCTCGGCCGGAAATCCGGCCCGCAGGTCGTCAATGACCTCGGCACTCGGAACTATCGGTGCCCACATGTCGATGACGGGCACCGTGGGTTCGGCGGTCATGACGTTGTCCGAGGACCTACCGGCCCCTGCAAAAACTTGTCGAAGACCGCGTCGTGCTCCACGGCGAAGGCCTCCTCGAATGTCGCGTTGGGGCTGCTGATCAGATAGCCCTTCGTGCACTCGAGCGCCGCCTGTGGTGCCTCAATGATGGTGCGTGCCATCGCCATAGCGTCGTCAAGCAGCCGCTCGGGTTCGCTGATGCTGTTGACGAGGCCGATGCGCAGTGCCTCGTGGGCATCGATTCGCCGTCCGGTGAGGCACAGCTCGCGCGCGACGCCGACGCCGACGATCCATTGCAGCGGCGTAAACAACGGCGGTGCACCAAATTTGATCTCGGGATGTCCGAATATCGCATTGGCCGAGGCGATCCGGAAGTCACACAGCACGCTAAGGTCCATGCCGCCGGCCACCGCGGGGCCGTTGATCGCGGCCAGTAGCGGCTTGGGGAAGTTCCACACGGCGAGGTGGTAGCGATGCGAGCTGTCCTTGATGCGTGGCCCAAGATCGGCTTGCGCGAACTCATCAAGGTCAAAGCCGGCGCAAACGTGGATCCTGCCCCGGTGAGCACGACCGCGCGGACGGCCGGGTCCGTCGCCCAGCTGTCAAGCTGTTGGGTGATCTCGTTGCGGAGCTTGATCGATAGCGCATTGCGTCGCTCAGCGCGGGCCAGGGTTAGCGTCGCGACGCCGTCGTCGGCTACCTGCGTGGCAATGTCCCGGCTCATCGCTCCTCCAAAGTTAATCGCCCCCGCCGGCAAACTAAACTTGCATCATGCCACTTCGGAGCGACTACGCGGATCAGAGTTGCGCGCTGGCTCGAGCGCTCGCGATCCTCGGCGAGCGCTGGACGCTGCTGATTGTCCGCGACGCCTTCCACGGATTGACCCGCTACGACGAGTTCCTGCGCAGTCTCGGGCTGGCGACGAACGTTTTGAGCGCTCGGCTGCAGAAGTTGGTGGGGCACGGCGTTTTGGAGCGGACCGCCCCGCGCGGTTCGTACCACCTGACCCAGAAGGGCCGCGACCTGTTCCCGGTGGTGCTGACGCTGATGGCCTGGGCCGACCGCTACGAACCGGGTCCCGAGGGGCCCGAGGTGTTGATCCTGCACAACGGCTGCGATCGCGAGGCCGGGGGCGCGCTGCGATGTGAGCACTGCGGAGACCCCATCACGCTGCGCGACCTGCGCGTGGTGCCGGCGCCGGGTGCGGTCGGATCTGATGGCCAGCCGACAGCCCTGACACCGCCCCAACAGGCGGCATGGGGAGGCCGCTCCGCCAGCCATTGATTACTTGCACCATGCAAGTATGATCGGTGACCATGTCGATCAGTCCGCAGCTCGGCCGGGAACACCACGTCGACATCCCGGACGGTGCGGTCAGCTACCGCGACAACGGCGAAGGCCCACCGATCGTGTTCGTGCACGGCGTCGGCGTCAATGGCGATCTGTGGCGACACGTCGCACCCCGCCTGGCGGGCAGCCATCGGTGCATCACCCCTGACCTGCCGTGGGGCTCCCATTCGATCCCGCTAAATCCCGATGCCGATCTGTCCCTGCCCGGCATGGCGCGGATCACCGCGGACTTCCTCGCGGCCTTGGACCTCGACAACGTCACGATCGTCGCCAACGACACCGGTGGTGCCGTCGCGCAGGCGTTGGTCGGGCGCCACCCCGACCGCATCGCCCGCCTGGTGCTCACCTCATGCGACGCGTTCGAGAAGTTCCCGCCGACGCCACAGAAGTACCTGGAGGTGATGGCGCGCTCGCGGCTGCTCACCTGGATCGTCGCCTACACCGCGCAGTTCAAGCCGATCCAGCGATTGCCGACCGCGTACGGGTTTGTGACATCGCGGGCGATGCCGGACGACATCATGCGCTCCTTCACCGGCCCGGTGCGCCTCAACCCGGGCGTCAGGCGCGACTTCCGGCGGATGCTGCGAGCGGTCGACACGAGATACACGTTCGAGGCCGCAGCCCGGCTCGATGGTTTCGACAAACCGGCGCTCGTGCTGTGGGGTGAGAACGACAAGATCTTCCCCCGCGACCACGGACGGCGGCTGGCAAAACTGTTGCCGCAAGCGCGGTTCGAGCTGATCGCCGGCAGTCGCACCTTCATACCCGAAGACCAGCCCGACCGCCTCGTCACCGCGATCGAGGACTTTCTTGCCGCACACCCGACGGAGTGACGGATGAGCCACGCCGGGCGGCCGCCGGTCGGCTCGCTGGAATGGGAGAGGTCGGGCGGCCCGCCGCTGTCACTGCCCCAGCGCCTGGAACTGCTTGCCGGCACTGCCGCGGTGCTCCTCGGTGACGCCCATCCCGACTGCGTTGGGCGCTCAGCCGCGGGGGGATCACCGCACCCTGTCCGCCCCGAAAGATCGACCTCACCCGGTGGGCCCCGCCACGCACAGAAGCGGTCTGCGCGGCTGAAGAGCACCTGCGCGCCGTCGCCAGCCCGCACATCATCGACCACAGTTTCCGCACTTACTACTTCACCGCGATCCGCTACGAAGTGAGTCACGCCCCTCGCCCACTCGATCGCGAAGCCCTTTGTGTCGCAGCACTCCTGCACGACACCGGACTCTTCGACCCCGACCGGCAAGGATGCTTCACCGTCGCCGGCGCGAGCAAGGCCCGGCAGATCACCGAGTCCGCGGGATGGCCGACGGTACGCCAGGACAGCGTGGCCTTGGCCATCACGACCAACCTCAACCCGTTTGTCTCCGCGCGTCGATACGGCCCCGCCCGACTTGTCAGGCAAGAGGCCCGCCGCAACCCCGGCTGCCGATTCGCGTGCTTCGGCCCGATCTTTCCCACCGCGGTCCGCTGGAGCACCTTCAGCCAGGAGCCCGCGACCTAAAACCTGCACAACCACAAACGAATTCAATCGGAGCGGTTGCATAGCGCGATCCCGGGGACATATGTGTCCGACCAGCATTGCGGCGAATTCGAAGTGGGACCGCGTTTGCTGTGGCATCATGCGCGGGTGTCCGCTGATGCGGGGGGTCCACCTTCGGGGATCGTGACGTTTCTGTTCACCGACGTCGAGGGCTCCACCCGTCGTTGGGAGGCCGACCCCCACGCAATGCGCGCCGCCATTGCCTCCCACGACCAGGTAGTACGCCAGGCGATCGAGAAACACAGGGGCTGGCTGTTCAAGCACACCGGCGACGGTGTGTGTGCCGCGTTCGCATCGCCGAGGTCCGCGATTGATGCCGCGGTCGCCGCGCAGCTGGAACTGGAGTTGCCGGTGCGGATGGGGCTGGCGACCGGCGAAGCCGAGTTGCGGGACGGGGACTACTTCGGTGCGGCGCTCAATCGCGCCGCGCGGGTGATGGCGGCGGGGCACGGCGGCCAGATCCTGCTGACCGAATCGACGGCCGGACTGCTCAGTGGAGTCGATTTGATGGATCTCGGGCCGCGCCGGCTGCAGGATCTGGCTAGCTCGGTCGTGGTGTTCCAGGTCCGGGCGCCCGGATTGCGCACCGAGTTTCCCGCGTTGCGGGCGCTGGACACGAGCCCAGGGAACCTGCGCCCGGCGCTGACCAGCTTCATCGGTCGCGAGTCCGAGATCGACCAGGTGCAAGCGGCGTTGAAGGTCCATCGGTTGGTGACGTTGACCGGGGTGGGCGGGGTCGGCAAGACCCGATTGGCGATGGAGGTCGCGCCGCGTCTGGTCGATGAATTCCCTGATGGTGTTTGGCTTTTCGAATTGGCCGCGGTGACCGATCCGGCGGCGGTGCCCGACGCGGTGGCCACGGTGCTGGGCGTCACCCAGCAACCGGGCAAGACCGTGACCGAGAGCGTGGCCGCCGCGCTGGAAGGCAGGGTGCGGCTGTTGGTGTTCGACAACTGCGAGCACGTGCGCGACGCCGCGGCCGACCTGATCGAGACCATCCTCGCCGCCTCTGCAACCGTACGGATCTTGGCCACCAGCCGCGAACAGCTGGAAGTCGCCGACGAGCAGCTGTGGGCCGTGCCCTCGCTTGACGTCGGCAGCGGCATCAGCTCCTCCGCCGGAAGCCTCTTCGTCGAACGCGCCCAAAGCGTTTCGTCGCACTTTTCGGTCGCGGACGCCGACGATGCCACCGCGGTCACAGAGATCTGCCGGCGTCTCGACGGGATCCCGTTGGCCATCGAGCTCGCGGCCTCGCGCATGGCGTCGATGACGCCCATCGAGGTGCGTGATCGGCTCGATCAGCGATTCCGGCTGCTGGTCGGGTCACGGCGCGGGCTGGGACGCCACCAAACACTGCGCCATGCAGTGGCGTGGTCCTACGACCACCTCGACGAAGCGGAAAAGGCCTTGCTGGACCGCTGTTCGGTGTTCGCGGGCGGGTTCGACCTCCAAAGCGCCTGCGCGGTGACCGGATCCGAGCACAGCGATGATTACGAGGTCCTGGATCTGCTGGACGCTCTGGTGCGCAAGTCGCTACTGGTCGTCGACCGGCTTTCGGGGCGGACCCGGTATTCGATGCTGGAGACCATCCGCGAGTTCGCCGAAGAGCAACTTGTCAGCAGCGGGGAGGCAGCGGCGGTGCGGACCGCACACGCCCACCACTTCGCCCAGCGCGCAACCGCCATCATGGCCGTCTGGGACAGCCCCGACCAGCGCAAGGCATATACATGGTTCGGCGTCGAACAAGCCAATCTGCGCACCGCATTCCGCTGGGCCGCCGACAACAACGAGCTCGACGACGCCGCCACCATCGCCACGTACGCCGCGTTCCTCGGCTATTTGAACAGCAAGTTTGAGCCGATCACCTGGGCCGAAGAACTCCTCGGACCCGCCCGGGCGGTGGACCATCCCAGCCTGGCGTTCCTTTACGTGCAGGCAGCGGCGTGCTTCATGACCGGGCGGATCGAGGATGCCGTCCGCTACGCCGACGTCGCCGTCGAGATATTCGACAGCGGCCGAAGCGAGGTGCCGTACGGCATAGAGGGCTGGCCTTCCGGTGCGTACACGGCCAGTGGGCGCACCGAACGGTCGGTCGAGTTGTGCCGCGCCCAGCTCGCGCGCGGTCGCGACACCCTCAGCCTCACCAGGGGATGCCTGATCTTCGCCTTGAGTATCGGGGGTACCAGTGATGAGGCCATGAGGCTCGCCGACGGCATAGTCGATGCCGCCGAAGCCACCCGCAACCCCATGGCGCTCTGTTTCGCGCTCCTCGCCGACGGCTTCGCCTTCCGCGACGCCGACCCGGCCCGTGCCCTGGCGGCTATGCGCCGCGGCCTCGCGATCGCACGAGACACCGGTAACCACAACGGCGAGTCCAGCCTTGCTTCCGTCCTATGCCGCGTCGAGGGCAATTACGGCGACCCGTCGGCAGCGCTCGATTACTTCGAATTGGCGATCCGCAACCACTACGAGACGGGCAACACCACCCTGATCAGTACGCCGTTGGCGCTCCTCGCGGCCTTCTTCGACCGGCTCGGCCGCTACGAGGCGGCGGCCACCATCGCCGGTTTCATGTTCCGTCCCGTCACCGCAATGTCTTTCCGTGAACTCAAGACCACGATCACGCATCTACGCGAGGTGCTGGGAGACACCGTCTACGAATCGCTTGCCCACGCGGGTGCCGGCATGACTACCGCTGAGATGGCGAACTACGCATTCCACCAAATCAACCAAGCCCGAACAGAACTCGAATAAGCGAGCTGAAAGAAGGTTATGTCCGACGAGACGCGATCCGAGGTGGAAACCGCCTCCACTTTCAAGGCGGGACCGCCTCCGCCTTCGGGGATCGTGACGTTCCTGTTCACCGACGTTGAGGGCTCGACCCGTCGGTGGGAAGCGGACGCGGATGCGATGCGGGCCGCGATCGCCGCCCACGACCAGGTACTACGCCACGCGGTCGAGGCGCGCGGCGGCTGGTTGTTCAAGCACACCGGTGACGGTGTCTGTGCCGCGTTCGCCTCGCCGAGGGCCGCTGTTGATGCCGCGGTCGCCGCCCAGCTGGCACTCGAGCTGCCAGTGCGGATGGGACTGGCGACCGGCGAAGCCGAGCTGCGTGACGGGGACTACTTCGGTGCGGCACTCAATCGCTCGGCGCGCGTGATGGCCGCAGGGCACGGCGGCCAGATCCTGTTGACCGATTCGACGGCAGTTCTGGTCAGCGGCATCGATCTGATAGATCTCGGACCGCGCCGGCTGCGGGATCTGCCAGCCGCGGTGGGGGTGTTCCAGGTCCGGGCGCCCGGCCTGCGCACCGAGTTTCCGGCATTGCGGGCACTGGATACGAGTCCCGGGAATCTGCGGCCCGGGCTGACCAGCTTCATCGGTCGCGAATCCGAGGTCGACGAGGTGCAATCGGTGCTCAAAGCCCATCGGCTGGTGACGTTGACCGGGGTCGGTGGGGTTGGCAAAACCCGGCTGGCGCTGGAGGTCGCATCACGTCTGACCGATGAATTCCCGGACGGTGTTTGGCTTTTCGAACTCGCTCCGGTCGCCGATCCGGCGGCGGTGCCAGACGCGGTGGCCGCGGTGCTGGGCGTTACCCAACAAGAAGGCAAGACGGTCGCCGAGAGCGTGGCCGCCGCGCTGGAAGGCAGGGTGCGGTTGTTGGTGTTCGACAACTGCGAGCACGTGCGCGACGCCGCGGCCGATTTGATCGAGACCATCCTCGCCGCCTCTGCAACCGTACGGATCTTGGCCACCAGCAGAGAGAGGCTCGAAGTCGCCGACGAACAGTTGTGGTCAGTACCCGCACTCGACGTCGACGCGGGCACCAGCTCCGTCGCGGTAAGCCTGTTCGTTGAACGCGCCCAAAATGTTTCGTCGCGTTTCTCGGTGGCCGAAGCCAGCGATGCGACCGCGGTCGTCGAGATCTGCCGGCGCCTGGACGGAATCCCGTTGGCCATCGAGCTGGCGGCCTCGCGGATGGCGTCGATGACCCCGGTCGAGGTGCGTGATCGCCTCGATCACCGGTTCCGGCTGCTGGTCGCCTCACGACGTGGCCTGGGACGCCACCAGACGCTGCGCCACGCCGTGGCGTGGTCCTACGACCATCTCGACGACGCGGAAAAGGTCCTGCTGGAGCGCTGTTCGGTGTTCGCCGGTGGCTTCGACGTGCAAAGCGCCTGCGCGGTAGCCGGATTCGATAGCAGCGACGACTATGAGATCCTGGACCTGTTGGACGCGTTGGTGCGTAAGTCGCTGCTCGTCGTCGACCGGCTTTCGGGGCGGACTCGGTATTCGATGCTGGAGACCATCCGCGAGTTCGCCGCGGAACAACTCGTCGCCCGCGGCGAGGCGACGGCGGTGCGGGCCGCCCACGCCCGTCACTTCGCCCAGCGCCAGACCGACATTATGGCGATCTGGGACAGCCCGGATCAGCGGGAGGCCTACGAATGGTTCACCGCCGACCTGGCGAATCTGCGCACGGCCTTCCGCTGGACCGCCGACCACAACGATCTCGACGATGCCGCCACAATCGCCGCATACGCATCATTCCTCGGCTACATGATCGACAAATATGAGCCCCTAGCCTGGACCGAGGAACTCCTCGAGGCAGCTCCGGTGGCCGATCATCCCAAGCTTGTATTCCTGTACGTGATGGCGGCGCAATGCTGCATGGCGGGACGGATCACGGATGGGGTCCGGTACGCCGACATCGCCATCACAATGCTCGACAGCTGCGATTCGCTGCCGTACGGCATAGAAGGCTGGCCTTGCAGCGCGTACACGGCCAGCGGGGACCCCGAACGGTCGATCGAGTTGTGTCGCGCCCAGCTCGCACGCGGTCGGGACACCCATACCCTCACCAGGGTGTGCCTGGTGTTGGGTTTGGCATTCGATGGTCCTACTGATGAGGCCGTCACTCTCACAGACGACCTAGTCGACGACGCGGAGGCCACGCGCAATCCCGCTGCGCTCTGTTTGGCGCTGCTCGCGGAAGGCTTGGTCTTCCGCGACGCCAACCCAGCCCGCGCCCTAGCAGCCCTGCGCCGGGGCTTGACGATCGCGCAAAGCAGCGGTATCCGCATGGGTGAATCGCACCTGGCGGCCGTCCTGTGCCGCGTGGAGGCCAACTACGGCGACCCTTTGGCGGCACTCGATTATTTCGGATTGGCCATCCAGAACCACTACGAGTCGGGCAACATCACCCTGATGAGTACGCCGCTAGCGATGCTCACGGCCTTTTTGGACCGACTCGGACGTTACGAAGCGGCGGCCACCATCGCGGGTTTCGCGTTCAAACCCATCACCGCAGCGTCCTTTCCCGAGCTCAGCACCACGATCGCGCATCTTCGCGATGTGCTCGGGAGCGGGGCCTACGAATCACTTGCCCAGGCCGGCGCAAGCATGACGACAGCTGCCATGGCAACCTACGCGTTCCGCCAAATCGACCAAGCCCGAACAGAACTCGAACAGGTCAGGTGAACATGTCAGGCGAGACGCGATCCAAGGTGGACACGGTCCGCGCGATGTTCGCCAGCTACCAACGGCAGGACCGCGACATGGCGGAGCGGTTGCTTGCAGATGCGTTCGTCTTTACCAGCCCGCAGGACGACCACATCGACCGAACGGCTTTCTTCGAGCGCTGCTTCCCAACGGCGAATCGGTTTGTCCGGCAAGACCTGTTGCATGTGGCGCAAGCCGACGGTGACGATGTATTCGTCATGTACGAATACGAACTGAAGACCGGTGAACGCCACCGCAATGTCGAAGTGCTCACCGTCCAAGACGGTCAAATCACTGAAGCGCAAGTCTTTTTCGGTGGCCGCTACTAGGTCCGCTCGGCCATCAGGGCATCGCCTCGGCCCACTTCATGTGCCCCTCAAAGCCCAGCGATGTTGCACGCTCCCGATAGCGATCCCGATAGTGCTGATAGCCCGCTTCATCGCCATGGGCCTGGTCGAGGAGCGCTTCTAGACGCAGCAGCCAGATCTCGTGCAGGACGTAACCGGGGTCGGTTGGCAGTGCGGCAAGCCGATCGACCGCTGCGCGTGCCTCGCGCAGGTCCGCATCCGAGCCTCGGCGCAGCAGCGACTCCACGAGCACCGCCACGGTTGGACCACTCCAGATCGACAGGCCTTGGCTGAAGAGTTCCTCAACAGCAGCCCGGGAACATTCGATAGCGCCCTCAATGTCGCCCAGCTGGGCCTTGTACCTAGGAGTGCATATATTCGTGATCGGCAGAAGTGTCATCGAAAATCGTTGGTTCAGGGCCCTTTCGCGAATCATCGCGAGCAATTCGAGGCCTGCTTCGGGCGCCGGGCCATCCTGATACACAAGAGTCACACCGCGGGTGGTCCGGGCTAGATCAAGCGCAAGATCGTCACCAGACTGTTCCGCCATGACCAGTGCTTCAGCGGTGTCGCCCTCGGCGGTGATATCGGCCACCAGGAGCCCGTTCGGAATCGTCAGGGTGTATGCGAACCAAGCCGTTCCCGCAAGCCCCATTGCGGAGGAAGTACGGACCATATCCACGGCCTGCCGGATGTCGCCCCTCCAGTCAGCAGCGCCCAGGCAACCACGAGCGAGGCCACGAAAGGCCATCGCCACCGACAGTGGCGACTCGGTAACCAGATTGCCTTTGGCGGGGTCGCCTTCGGCCAAGTAGATCAGATATTGCGCCAGTCGGAGGATTTCGGCCATTTCGGCGGTCTCGTGCTTGCCGATGATCGCCTGGGGGAGCAGCGCGACCGTCAACGTCGGGTCGCCGATCGACTTGAGCAGTAGTACAAGTTCGGCGGCGAGACGAGACGCGTCGCGAAGATTTCCTTTCATTTCGTGCGCAATCACCCACCCGGCCATGCCGATCGCCAGCGACCGTTGATCACCAGAGGCGGTGCACAAGTCACGTAGTTCCTCGAAACCCGTTTCCGCGCCGCTGCCTCCTGCCCGAAATGCGCTGGTGCACAAGAGACTGCGCGGCTCGATGCGCATCGACACGCGATCCGGATCGTCGTCGGGCATTCGGTCGGCGACCTGCTGCGCCCGCTGCCAACTCGTGCGTGCGGCGGCGATGTCGCGGAAGGTGGCCCAGTTGCCGGCGCGCATATGCCAGGTAAAGGCCCTGTGCAGATCCCCGGCCTCCTCAAGATGATCGGCGATCAGCGCCGCGTTTTCGTCAGCCTGACCACGGGCTTCCATCGCGGCGGCCAGGCGCCGGTGCAACTGCGCGCGATCGGATTTGAGCTGCGACTCGTAGGCCACGGTGCGGATCATCGGATGGCGAAACGCGTACTCGGCGCGCGGAGTGAACCTCACCTGGTCGACAAGTTGCCCGTCGATGAGCGGCGTGACTTCCGCTTTACCGACGAGCGCGCCCAGCAGATCGGGATCGAAGCGCGACCCGATAACCGCCGCGGCGTTCAGGGTGCGTTTGGCCTTGGAGTCCAGGCGGTCGATGCGGGCACCGATGGTGGCCTGCAAGGTGGCAGGCACACTTGCGTCTTCGACATCGCCGTGCAGCAGGTAGGCACCCGAACCCCCTTGCAGGACACCGCGTTCTGCCAAGTCCCGGACCATCTCCTCCGCGAAAAACGGGTTCCCGGCTGCCCGGGCGGCCACGCGTTCCGCCAACCGGGTGATAGACGGGTCATCGCCCAGCAGCTCCGCGGTCAAAGCTGATGCCTGAGCCTCATTCAGCGGCCGCAGCGCCATGGTCTGCGCGTCCGACACCTGGGCGAGCTCACCCCCGTACTCGGGCCGGTAGGTGATCAGTACCAGCGCCGGTGTCTGCGGGATGACGGCCAGGAACTGCGCCAGCATCGCCTCACTTGCCTCATCGATCCAATGCACGTCTTCGATCACATAAACGGCGGGATCCGTCCGTGCCAGCGAGGCTGCGTTCACCAGCGTCGTCAACCGCCGACGCCGGGCATCTGCGGCGATATCGGGGAGTGCCACATCCGTGTCCCGAATACTCAGTAGATCCTCGAGCAGCAGCAGGTCTTCGGGATCCGCATCCGGGAATCGGTCTCGTACCCGTGCCCGGCCGGTGCCGGGATCCAGATCATTGATTTCCATTCCTGCACGAAACAAAGCCGCCACGACGTGGAACGGAATGTCACGTGTATGCGACTCGCAGTAAGTGGCGAATACGGGCACGCCACGGCCAGCCGCGATCGCGGCGGATTCCCGGACCAGCCGGCTCTTGCCAATACCCGCCGGTCCCCTGATGTTGACAACACACCCGGCACCGGCGATGGCTTCGTCGAGGATCCCTGCGATCGTGTTCAGTTCCCAGGTGCGCCCGATCAGGGCCGACTCGCCGCGACGACGCGGCTGATGCCCGGCGATTGCTAGCAGCCGTCTGGCGGCAACCGGACTATCGGAGCCCTTGATCTGCACTAGTTCCGAATCGCCCAGCACCACGGCATTGTCGACCAACCGAGCCGTTGATTCGCTAAGCATCACCCCGCCCGGTGGGGCGGCGGACTCCATTCGCTGCGCCATGCCGACTTGCTCCCCGACGGCCGTGTAACTTGCCGTGACAGAGCCGATTTCGCCCGCGATCACTTGGCCAGAGTTCAGCCCGATGCGAAGTTCCAGCATTACGCCGTCACGGCGGTTTACTTCGACCGCAAGGCCCTCGACTTCCTGTTGGATATCCATGGCCGTCAGGCAGGCGCGAAGCGCGTGGTCCTCCAAAGCGGTGGGCGCGCCGAACAGGGCCATGATGCCGTCACCGGTGAACTTGTCGACCCTGCCGCCGTAGCGCTGCACGACGGCGGTCGAGCGATCCAACAGTGAGGCCATGACCTCGCGTAACCGCTCGGCACCCAGCGAAGCGGCGATTTCCATGGAATGCACCACGTCGGCAAACAGGACGGTGACTTGCTTGTACTCTGCCGCTTGGGCGCTCTGGTTAAGCGGCTTACCGCACTCGCTGCAGAACTTTGCCGCCGCGGCCAACCGACCTCCGCAGGACTGACAGGACAGTTCCGCCGTCACCGTTTGAGTCGGGTCCACGTCCGTATCGTGTCATCGGTCGAAGCTATCGGTCCACAAATTCATACAATTCTGTTTGCTGCTGCGGTTCGCAGCTATCCGGGGGAGGCGCCACGAGGCGTTCCAAGAATCCTCCAAGAATCCTTCAAGAATCCTTTTAGGCCTCGGCGAAAGGGTCTAGCTATTGGCCGCGAACGAGGCAGCAGCGACGCACCACCCCAGCCCGGCCATCTTCATAGCAAGAGGAAACCGAGATGACCGAAACAACCCACTACCAGCTGCACATGACCGAGGACGCGCTCGCGGAGCTGGCCCCTTTGTTCGACGCCCTGGCCGCTGTCGCCATACGTGGCGAGGTGCCCG
>DATMMZ010000004.1:0-11496 GCA_035569455.1 Mycobacterium sp.
ATCGGCACCGCGGCCGTCCAGCTGCCCGCCGTCTGGCTGCTTTCCGCCGTGACACTGGCATTGTTCGGTCTCGCACCGCGGTTCACACCGGTAGCGTGGGGCGTGCTGGTCGGGTTCGTCGCCTTGTACCTGATTGGTTCGCTGGCCGGATTTCCGCAGTGGTTGCTCGACCTCGAGCCATTCGCTCACACTCCGCGGGTCGGCGGCGGAGACTTCACCGCCGTGCCGCTGCTGTGGTTGCTGGCCGTCGATGCGACGATGATCGCGGTGGGGGCCGTGGCTTTTCGACGGCGCGATGTGCGTTGCTAGGTAGGGAGGGGTTATGCAGACTGGTCTTAAAGCGTTGGCGGTGTCGCCTATTGGAATTGTCCTTCTCGGCGTGCTCGTGTTCCTACCTGCCGGGACGTTCAATTATTGGCAGGGATGGGTTTTCATCGCGGTGTTCACGCTCGCGACGGTGATCCCCACTCTGTATTTCGCTCGGACAAACCCGGCGACTCTGCAGCGACGCCTGCATGGCGGCCCAATCGCGGAAGCCAGAACAGTTCAGAAGTTCATCATCATCGGCGCCTTCTCGGCGCTCTTCGCGATGACGGCGTTTAGCGCCTACGACCATCGCGTCGGCTGGTCGAAGGTGCCGACAGCGGTGTGCCTGATCGGCGATGCCTTGGTAGTGGCCGGGCTGTCCATCGGCATGCTGGTGATCGAACAGAACAACTACGCGGCGGCCACCGTCAGGGTGGAGGCCGACCAGAAATTGGCCTCCCGCGGTCTCTACAAGCTGGTGCGGCACCCGATGTACGCCGGCAACCTGATCTTGACGTTGGGCATACCGTTGTCACTCGGCTCCTACTGGGGGCTTCTCTTCATCATCCCGGGCCTGCTGGTGCTGGTCTTCCGCATCCTCGATGAAGAAAAGTTGCTCAGCCAAGAATTGGCCGGATACCGCGAATACAAGCAGCGCGTGCACTATCGGTTGGTGCCCTACGTGTGGTAGCGCGCATGGCCCAAAACCGGGCACCCACTCTGGACCGGCCGTGGCGACGTCCCGGCGCTCTGCGGTACGCACTAGAGCGGATTCGCGGCGTCGCCAAACCACCGGTGACCGTCACCGATCCACCGACCGACATCGCCGTCGACCGTGATGTCAGCGTCCCGACCCGCGACGGAACCGCGCTGCGAATCAACGTCTTCCGGAAGGCCGACGGCGGGGCGCGGCCCGTCGTCCTGAGTATCCATCCCTACAGCAAGGACAAGTTGTCGACCCGGCGGGGCAAGCGGTGGACGTACTCCGGGCAATACCGCATATTGCGCCAGCCGGGTCCGGTGACATTCTCGGCGCTGACCGGCTGGGAAGCGCCCGACCCAGGCTGGTGGACCGCGCACGGGTTCACCGTGGTCAATGCCGACTCACGCGGATGCGGCCATTCCGAAGGCACTGGAAAACTGTTGTCGCGCCAAGAGGCTGAGGACACCTACGACCTCGTGCAGTGGATCGCCGGCCAGCCGTGGTGCGACAGCAATGTCGTCATGCTCGGGGTGTCATACCTGGCCATCAGCCAGTACGCAGTCGCCGCTCTGCAACCGCCGGCGCTGCGGGCGATCTGCCCGTGGGAGGGCTTCACCGACGCGTATCGCGACCTCACATTTCCGGGCGGTGTTCGCGAGTCCGGCTTCACCAAGTTGTGGTCACGCAACATCGCCCGCGATACGCGGCAGAGCTACACCCTCGGACCGATGCAAGAAAAGCATCCGGTGCGCGACGACTTCTGGCGCTCGCTGGCACCCGACCTCTCGGCGATCAAGGTTCCGATGCTGGTCTGCGGCAGCTTCTCGGACAACAACCTGCACAGCCGCGGCTCGGTGCGGGCATTCACCCGAGCCGGCTCCGCCCATGTTCGCCTCTACACCCATCGGGGCGGCAAATGGGCGACCTTCTACTCCGATGCCGCGCTGGCCGAGCAGCTCAACTTCTTCCGCGGCGTGCTGGACGGCGCGCCCGCTGCCCGCAGCGTCCGCCTCGAGGTACGCGAGGACCGCGACACCGTCGCCGCGGTGCGCGAAGAGTCCGAATGGCCGCTGGCCCGCACGCGTTGGCGGCCAATGTATCTCGCCGGCGCCGGAGCGTTGGCGGCCGAGCAGCCGCAGACGGCGGGCGCCATCAGCTTCGAAACCCATTCTCGGGCGGCGGCATTCAGCTGGACGGTCCCCGCAGACATCGAGCTGACCGGCCCGATGGTTGCGCGGTTGTGGGTAGAACTGCACGGCTGTGACGACGCGAACCTGTTCGTCGGCGTGGAGAAGTGGCGCGGCGGACGGTTCGTCGGTTTCGAGGGGTCGTACGGGTATGGCCGCGACCGGGTGACCACCGGCTGGCAGCGCGTCGCGCTGCGTGCGCCGGACCCCGCGCTCTCGCAGCCGTGGGAGCCGGTCGCGGAATGCACCGAGCCGCAGCCGGTGGCCGCCGGCGAGGTGGTCGCGGTCGATGTTGCGCTGGGCCCATCGGCAACGCTGTTTCGCGCCGGCGAGCAACTGCGGCTGGTCGTCGGCGGGCGCTGGTTGTGTCAGCGCAACCCTCTCACCGGCCAGTTCCCGGCCGCGTATGCCAACCCGCCGCGCGGTCGCGTCACCGTGCACTGGGGCCCGCATTACGACGCGCACCTGCTGATCCCGGAGATCACCTAGTGGGCGCGAGCGGTGCTGGGCGACGCTAGATCCAGACGCCCTTGCCCACCGCGACCACGCCGCCGGCGCTGATCGCGAAACGTTCCCGGTCCTTCTCCAGGTCCACTCCGACCATCTCGCCGGGCCCGACGACGACATTCTTGTCCAGGATCGCGTGCCGGACCGCCGCGCCGCGGCCGACCCGAGCACCCGGCATGATGACGCTGCCCTCCACGATCGCCCCGTCGTCGACCACGACGTTCGACGACAGCACCGAATTGCGCACCGAGGCCGCGGAGATGATGCTGCCGGCACCCACCACCGACTCCTGAGCCGAGCCGCCGTTGACGAACTTCGCCGGCGCCAGGTTCTCCGACGCGCCGAGGATCGGCCAGCGCCTGTTGTACAGGTTGAACACCGGATGGACCGACACCAGGTCCATGTGCGCGTCGTAGAACGCATCCAGCGTCCCAACGTCACGCCAATACCCCCGATCGCGGTCGGTGGCACCGGGCACCTCGTTGTCGAAGAAGTCGTAAACCGCGGCCAGCCCGTCGTCCACCAACCCCGGAATGATGTCGCCGCCCATGTCGTGATCGGAGTGGTCGTCATCGGCATCCGCGCGAATCGCGTCGATGAGCACCTTCGTGGTGAAGATGTAGTTGCCCATCGAGACGAACGTGGAGTCGGGGTCGTCGGGGGTCCCCGGCGGATCCAGCGGTTTCTCGACGAAACTACGGATACGGCCGGAGTCGTCGGCATCGATGCAACCGAACGCGTGAGCCTCGGCGCGCGGAACCCGGATGCCGGCCACGGTCGCGCCGGCCCCGCTGTCGATGTGGAACCGGACCATCTGCTCGGGGTCCATCCGGTACACGTGGTCGGCGCCGAAAACGACTATGTAGTCAGGGTCTTCGTCGTAAATCAGGTTCAGTGATTGATAGATCGCGTCGGCCGAGCCGGTATACCAGCGCGGGCCGAGGCGCTGCTGCGCCGGCACCGGGGTGATGTACTCACCGGCCAGGCCGGACAACCGCCAATTCTGCGAAATGTGACGGTCCAGTGAATGCGACTTGTATTGCGTGAGAACGCAGATCCTCAGGTAACGGGCGTTGACCAGGTTGGAGAGCACGAAATCGATCAGCCGGTAGGCGCCCCCAAAGGGAACTGCGGGTTTGGCCCGGTCCGCGGTCAGCGGATACAGCCGCTTGCCCTCACCGCCGGCCAGGACAATGCCCAGCACGTGTGGTGGCGCTTCCCTCATGGCTCAAACCTATCGGCCGCCGCCAGCCGCTGCCAGGGGGAATCCCCCAATTCGCCTGTCCTGACGGGCTGTCGTTCAAGGTATTTGGCCCAGTTCGATGGGTTGAATTGCCCGGCTCCTTGTCGGCTCGCCTGGCGCGCCGCATAGTCGCCCAACTACGGTGCGGGGTATGCGGGTGGCGATGATGACTCGGGAATACCCACCAGAGGTCTACGGCGGCGCCGGAGTACACGTCACCGAGCTGGTCGCGCAGCTGCGCCGCCTATGCGCGGTAGACGTGCACTGCATGGGCGCACCCCGCCCGGGGGCCTTCGCCCACCAGCCCGACCCGCGGTTCCACGGCGCCAACCCCGCGCTGGCCACCTTGTCGTCTGACCTGGCGATGGCCAACGCCGCTGCGGCGGCCACCGTCGTGCATTCACACACCTGGTACACCGGCCTGGCCGGGCATCTTGCCGCATTGCTCTACGACATCCCCCATGTGCTGACCGCGCATTCCCTGGAACCGCTGCGGCCATGGAAGGCCGAGCAACTCGGCGGCGGCTACCGGGTGTCGACGTGGGTAGAGCACACCGCGGTGCTGGCCGCCGACGCCGTCATTGCGGTCAGCAACGGTATGCGCGAGGACGTGCTGCGGGTCTACCCCGCACTGGATCCGAGCCTGGTGCACGTGATCCGCAACGGGATCGACACCGACGTGTGGTATCCGGCGGGACCGGTGCGTACCGGGTCGGCGCTGGCAGCACTCGGGGTCGACCCAAACCGGCCCATCGTGGCTTTCGTCGGGCGGATCACCCGGCAGAAGGGCGTCCCCCATCTGGTGGCGGCCGCTCACCAATTCAGCCCGGACGTGCAGTTGGTGTTGTGCGCCGGCGCTCCCGACACCCCGGAGATAGCCGACGAAGTGCGCGCCGCGGTAGCCGAACTGGCCCGCAACCGCACCGGCGTGTTCTGGATCCGGGAAATGCTTCCGATCGACAGTATACGCGAAATACTTTCGGCGGCAACGGTTTTCGTATGCCCCTCGGTGTATGAGCCGTTGGGAATTGTGAACCTGGAGGCGATGGCCTGTGCAACCGCGGTGGTGGCCTCCGATGTCGGCGGGATACCCGAAGTGATCGCCGACGGGATCACTGGGTTGCTGGTGCGTTACGACGCCGACGACCCCGCGGGCTACCAGACCGGATTGGCCAAGGCAGTCAATGAGCTAGTCGCCGACCCCGCAAGAGCGAAGCGCTATGGCCGTGCGGGACGCCGGCGCTGCATCGAAGAATTCTCCTGGGCCCACGTCGCCGAGCAGACACTGGGCATCTACCGGAAGGTGTGCGCGTAACCGGCTGGGTCAGCTGGTGACGCCCTTGAGTTCGTCACCGAGCGCGGCCGCTTCGTCAGGCGTCAGCTCGACGACGAGTCGACCGCCACCCTCCAGTGGTACCCGCATCACGATGCCGCGCCCCTCCTTCGTTGCTTCCAGGGGACCGTCTCCGGTCCGGGGCTTCATCGCCGCCATCGAGTGCTCCCTCCAGATTCGAGCTGACCCGCGGTTGCGGACCTGGTCGGCGCCGAGCCTGCGCCGCCAGTGGATTCCCAGCCACGCTCGGCATTGAACTGCCAAATCACCCCCCCATTGTTCCCTATCGAGTTGAATAGGCGCACAAAGACCCGGCATGTCGGGCTTCACCGGGCCGATGGAGGCACCCAGCAAGCGCGGATGTGGTCGTCGACCATGCCGGTCGCCTGCATTAGCGCATAGGCGGTGGTGGGTCCGACGAAGCGGAACCCGCGCCGCTTCAATTCACGCGCCATAGCCTTCGACTCCGGACTGGCCGAGGGGATTTCGGATCCGTCGGCGGGCCGGGGCCGCGGTGGCGGTGCGAACGACCAGAGCAGCTCGGAGAGGTCGTCGGGAGACCCCAGGCTTGCGGCCGCATGCGCGTTGGCGATCGTCGCCTCGATCTTGGCCCGGTTGCGGACGATTCCGTCATCGGCCAGCAGCCGTTGCACATCGGCATCGGTATACCGAGCGACCTTCTCGATGTCGAACCCGGAGAATGCCCGCCGGAAATTCTCCCGCTTACGCAGGATGATCAGCCATGACAGCCCGCTCTGAAAGGCCTCCAGGTTCATCCGCTCAAACAACGCCACCCCGTCGTGCAACGGGCGGCCCCACTCCTGATCGTGATAATCGCGATACATCTCGGCGTAGGACCCGGAGCGAATCTCCGCCCAGCCGCAGCGGATCAGCCCGTCGTCATTCACATCAATTCCTGACGATCCTCGCCGTCCTCAGGTTCCGGGGCATCGTGCTTAATTTCGGTTTCCCTGCCGGGCGAAGCCTGGATCGCCGCCAGCTGCCCACGTAACGCCTCGAGCTCCCGGCCGAGCCGGTCCAGCACCCAGTCCACCTCGCTGGTCTTGTACCCGCGCAGCACCTGGGTGAACTTGACGGCGTCGACGTCGGAGCCGGTGACGCCGAACGCCGGCAGCACCGTCGCCGTCGTTCCCCGCGGCAGGGGCGGCAGCTGCTCGCCGCGGCCGAACAGCAGGCTGGCGGCGCCGAACAGCACAATCGCCACCAGGACGAGAACCACCAGGTACAGCAACACCAACGCCACGTGATCGAGTTTGCCCTATACGGCCGACAGCCCGGCGATCAGCGTGGGCGCAACCTGTTCATCGGCGGCCGGTCCACCACCGACACCGGCGAAGTGCGCTGGGTATAGCTACTACCGTCGGGGCCGTCGGCGAAGAATTGCGTCAGCCCGACCCCGGAGTCGGGGATGCCGCAGCGCGACAGCAAGGTCGCGATGACCTGGCGGCTCATCACGCCCAGCTCGGCCAGCGGCCTGTTGCGGTGGGCCCGGACACCGAGGTTGACCTGCGCGATCGCGTCGAGGCCCAACCGGTCGAACGTGTCGATCAGCAGGCCGATCTCCACGCCATAGCCCGGGGCGAACGGCAGGGATGTCAGCAGTTCCCGGGTGGCCGCGTACTCGCCTCCGAGCGGCTGCAACACACAGCCGAGCTCCGGACGCAGCGCCGCCAACAGCGGCCGTGCCACCAGCTCGGTGACTCGCCCGCCCCCGGTGGCACCCGCGCTGCCGCTCCCGTCGCTGACACTGAGCGGCCGTCGGTAGAAGCTCTTGACCAGGTGGATGCCGTCGCCGGTGAGCAGCGGGCCGACCAGCCAGGGCACGAACATCGGGTGCGGGTTGATCAGGTCGGAATCGACGAACACCACGATGTCGCCGCTGGTGGCCGCGAGCGAGCGCCACAGCGCCTCACCCTTGCCCGACCGCGTCGGGACCTCCGGCAATGCCTGTTCGCGGCTGACGACTTTGGCGCCGGCAGCGACGGCACGGATCTCGGTCTCGTCCGTCGAGCCGGAGTCCAGCACGATCAGCTCGTCGACCAACCCGTCGACCAGCGGTGAGATGCTGTCGATCACCGATTCGATGGTTTCTTCCTCGTTGAGGGCCGGCAGCACCACGGAGATCGTCTGCCCGGCCTTGGCCGCCTCCAATTCGCTGATCGTCCAGCTGGGACGGTTCCAGCGGAGTCTGTCGTGGGTGAGATCGCCGGCGACCAGATCCGATGCTGTCATGCGAGTCCCCTCACCGTGCGCGTCGGTGGGCGCGTCCCCTGGATCGAGGCCACCATTTCCAGCACCCGCCGAGTCGCCGCGACCTCGTGCACCCGAAACATGCGGGCTCCGGCGGCCGCCGCCAACGCGGTGGCTGCCAGTGTTCCCTCAAGCCGTTCGGTCAATTCCACGCCCAGAGTCTCCCCGACGAAGTCCTTGTTGCTCAACGCCATGAGCAGGGGCCACCCGGTCTTAACAAGATCCTCCACGTGGCGCAACAGCAGCAGCCCGTGGAAGGTGTTCTTGCCGAAGTCGTGGGCCGGGTCGATCAGCACTCGGTCGCGGGCTACTCCGGCCGCGACCGCCCGCTCGGCGGCGGCGGTGACCTGGCGAATCACGTCGTCGACCACACCGCGGGTAGTCGTACCGTAGCTCACCCGGAAGGGGCGTGTGCGGGGCAGCGCGCCGCCTGTGTGCGAACACACCAGGCCGGCGCCGACCTCGGCCGCCACCTCGGGCATGGCGGGGTCAATTCCGCCCCAGGTGTCGTTGATCAGGTCGGCGCCCGCCGCGCAGGCAGCCCTTGCCACCGCTGAGCGCCAGGTGTCGACGCTGATCAGCTGGTCCGGGTACGCGCCCCGCAGCCATTCGACGAACGGCACCAGCCGCCCGATCTCGGTGTTCGCGTCGACGTTTTCGCCGGGGCCCGCTTTGACGCCGCCAACGTCGATGACATCGGCGCCCTCGGCGATCGCCCGATGGACGGCGGTCCTGGCCGCCTCGTCGCTGAACGTCGCACCCCGGTCATAAAACGAATCCGGGGTGCGGTTGATGATCGCCATGATCAGCGGGCGATCACCTGCGACCGGGCGGCCGCAGAGCGTCGACTGCACGCCTCCATAGTGCCTGGCTGGCCACGGGCGAACACCGTCGGGCGGGCCACCCAAACACCCCACCGCGACACTGCAACCACGCACACGACACGCCGGGCGGGGTGTGCGGCGTTTAATTTTCGCGGAGCCTGTTGGCTCGTGGAGACGTCTTTCGTGTGTGGATGACGTATTTCGAGGTAGCGATGCCCTGCGACAGGGAAAGCTCACCCCGTATCGGCTGCGAACCGATTTCCGCCCGATCTATCCCGACGTTTACGTGGCGAAATGTGCGGCGCCCTCGCTGCGCACACGCTCAGTTGCGGCGTGGTTGTGGTCGGGTCGACGCGGGGTGCTAGCCGGGCTGGCCGCGGCGGCATTGCACGGTTCGAGTTGGATCGACGACGACGAGCCCGTCGAGATGGTCTGGCGTAACCCGCATCCGCCCGCTGGCGTGGTCACCCGCAGCCGGCGACTCGACGGTGACGAACTCGCCCGTGTCGCGGGTCTTCCGGTCACGACACCCGCGCGGACGGCGTTCGACCTGGCACGGCAACTGCCCACCGACGAGGCAGTAGCGCGACTCGATGCACTAAAGCGAGCCAAGTCCTTCTCGATCGAAGAGGTGCTACTGCTCGTCAAGCGATACCCGGGCGCGCGCGGGCTGCGGCGGTTGAGGTCCGCACTGTCGCTGGTCGATGGCGGCGCTGCCTCTCCCAAGGAGACGTGGCTGCGGTTACTGGTGATCAAAGCGGGCTTGCCGGTCCCAACGACGCAGATACCGGTGCAGGAGAACTGGCGTTGCATTGGCGTGCTCGATATGGGCTGGGAGAAATACAAAGTGGCCGTCGAGTACGACGGTGACCATCACCGCAGCGACCGTCGACAGTACGCGCGTGACCAGTGGCGGCTGCGCAAGCTGGAAGAACTGGGCTGGATCATCGTTCGAGTGATCGCCGAGGACAAGCCCGACGATGTCGTCCGCCGCGTCCGTGAAGCGCTACGCCGCCACGGCTATCGCGACTTTTAACCCACGCATACGAAACGCCGACAACAGTGTGCGTGGCTTCAATCTCGACGCGGGCTAGCCCTGCGGCCGCTTACCCGCTGCCACTTCGTCGGGGTACGAGTCGTAAAACGGCACGTAGCCCTGCTCGCGGCCGGCCAGCACATACAGCGGGTCCTTGACGTCGGGCCCGTAAGCCTGGTCGCGCAACTCCACCTTGCGGCTCTTGAACGTCGTGGTGTGCTCCAGCGACTCCACGACCCGCACGAAGAGCGGCAACGCATAAGCGGGCAATTTGTCGTAGACCGCGCGGGCCAAGGACTTGCCATCGAACTCGGCGCCCTCGCGCAGCTTCACCGCGGCCATCCCGGCGCGGCCGCCGGTGCGCGGAACCTCGACGCCGTAGACCGTGCACTCCTCGATGGCCGGGTCGGACGACAGCGCCGCTTCGACCTCTGGGGTGGCCACGTTCTCGCCCTTCCAGCGAAAGGTGTCGCCCAGTCGGTCGACGAACGCGGCGTGGAACATGCCCTGCGGACTCATCACGTCACCGGTGTTGAACCAGGAGTCGCCCTCGCGGAATGCGTTGCGCACCAACTTCTTTTCGGTCGCCGCTTTATCGGTGTAACCGTCGAACGGCTGCAGCTTGTTGACCGGGCTGAGCAACAGGCCGGGCTGACCGGCGGGCACCCGGCGGACTCGCCCGCTTTCGTCGCGCAACGGGGCACCGGTGTCGGGGTCGTATTCCACGTAAGCCAGCGGCAAGGGCGAGATGCCGGTGCTTTTGGGCACGTTGAAGATATTGATAAAGGCGGTGGTGCCTTCGCTGGCGGCGTAGAACTCGCAGACTCGGGCGATGCCGAACCGTGTGGTGAATTCCTCCCAGATCTCCGGCCGCAGCCCGTTGCCGGCGATCACGCGCACCTTGTGCTTGCGGTCGGTCGGCTTGGGCGGCTGGTTGAGCAGATATCGGCAGATCTCGCCGATGTAGATGAACGCCGAGGCATTGTTGGCGATCACCTCGTCCCAGAACCGCGACGCCGAAAACGACTTGCCCAGCGCCAGCGTCGCCCCGGAAGTGAGCACCGACGACACCGCGACCGTCAGCGCGTTGTTGTGGTACAGCGGCAGGCAGCAGTACAGCGTGTCGGACCCCTTCAGCCGCAACCCGAGGCCGCCGAACGCGCCCAGTGCCTTCAGCCAGCGATAGTGCGTCATGACGCTGGCCTTGGGGAATCCCGTCGTGCCCGACGTGAAGATGTAGAACGCGGTGTCCTTGGCCCGCACCGCCGACGCCGACGCCGGGTTGGTAGCCGGGGCGCTCACGGCGAATCGCTCCAGGTCGTCGACGGTCAGGGTGTTGTCGGTGGCGCCCGCGGCGCCGCATTCGGTGACGGCGCTGACCAGGTCGGTCTCCGCGATCAACACCTTGGCGTCCAGCAGTCCGAGGCTGTACGCCAGCACCTCGCCGCGCTGGTGGTAGTTGAGCATGCCGGCGATGGCTCCGCACTTGACCGCGGCGAGCATCGCCAGCACGGCGTTGGGCGAGTTGCGCACCATGATCGCGACGACGTCGCCGTGGCCGACACCGCGCGCGGCCAGCACCGCGGCGTAGCGGTTGGCGGTCGCGTTGGCCTCGCGGTAGGTCATGCGCTGGTCGCCGAATCTCAGGAAGACCCGGTCACCGTAGCGAGCGGCCCGCTCCTGGAACACCGTGCCGATCGACTTTCTGGAGTTCCGCTGGGGCAGCAGCCCGGTCACCGCCCCGCGCACTATCACCGGCATGTCGGCCAAAACGCCCGGCACCCGAGATGCGATTTCGGTGAGGCTGACGCGCGCTCCCCCGTCGTGATCGGACACGTGATCCCTCACTTCCCTTGAGTCACGTCGACCTCAGCCGGGTGCGCACGCCTCCACTGCGGCACCCACCTTATCGACCAGCACCAGCCGATCCATCGCTACCTGCGAGATGTACCCGTTGTCGTGCAATCCGTTCAACCAGATCCACAGGCCTTCGTAGTGTCCCCAGGGGTCCAGCATCACTATCGGTTTGTCGTGGACACCGAGATAGCCGGAGGTCCAGGCCTCGAACATCTCGTCCAGGGTCCCG
>DATMMZ010000005.1:0-3616 GCA_035569455.1 Mycobacterium sp.
CGATCGGCGCGTGCAGCGTGCCGGCCAGGCCGATCAACTCATCGTGCGCACCGGCGACACCGGCGCCACCCAGGATCGTAACCCGCTCGCCGGCGTTCAGGATGTCAGCCGCCCGTCGTAGTGACGCGTCGTCGGGACGCAGCACCGAACCGGTCGGCAGCACCGGCCGGATATTCCAGCCATCCTCGCCGAGCCGGCTCAAAAACACCTCGCCGGGAACCACCACGACCGCGACCCCACCCTCCTCCACCGCGGCGCGCATCGCGATTTCGATGATGCGGGGCGCCATCTCAGCGTTGCTGACCAGTTCGCAATAGACGCTGCATTCCCGAAACAGTTCCTGGGGATGGGTTTCCTGAAAGTAGCCCGAGCCGACCTCAGCGAGCGGAATGTGCGCGGCGATGGCCAGCACCGGAACGCGGGTGCGCTGCGCGTCGTAGAGCCCATTGATCAAGTGCAAGTTCCCGGGCCCGCAGCTGCCCACACACACCGCAAGTCGACCGGTCAGCGCCGCGTCGGCGGCGGCGGCGAACGCCGCGGTCTCCTCATGGCGGACGGGTTCCCAGGTGATGGCCTCCGAGCGGCGGATCGCGTCGGTGAAACCGTTGAGGCTGTCGCCCGCGACCCCATAGACCCGCTGGATTCCGCTTATCTTCAGGGCGGTGATGACGTGCTGGGCGACGGTTGCCATGGCTTGGTTGGTGACGTCGTTAGGGCGGCTAGACCGTGAGGGCGAAGTTCGGGTTGACGCCGTAGATCGCCAACGTGCCCGCCAGGACAATCACCTGCACCGAGACCAGCGAGAATCGCATCGAGCGGCCCACGGCCTCCCCGACGCCGACCGGGCCGCCGCCGGCGGTGTACCCGTAGTAGCAGTGGGTCACCATGACTACCACCACGATGATGACGCTCTCCACGAACGACCAGAACACGTCCTCCGGGCGCAGGAACGTCCGGAAATAGTGTTCGTAGGTGCCGTGCGACTGTCGATACAACCAGGTCGTGGTGAGTTGTGGAGATAGGAACGCCACGCCGACCAACCCGCAGTACAGCGGAACAATCGCCGCAAGCCCGGCGACGAGCCGCGTGGACGCTAAGTATGAGATCGAGTTGATGCCCATCGCCTCTAGGGCGTCGATCTCCTCGCTGATCCGCATGGCTCCCAGTTCGGCGGTGTGGCCGGCGCCGATTATGGACGCCAGCAAGATACCGCCGATGACCGGAGCGCCGATACGTACGTTGATTAGTGCGGCGAAGAATCCGGTGAACGCCTCCACACCGATGTTGCCCAGCGACGCAAAGCCCTGGACGGCGATCAGGGAGGCACCGGACAACACCACGAGACCGCCGATCCCGACGGCGCCGCCGAAGAAGGCCATCGCACCCGCGCCGAGGCCGGTTTGGGCGATCTGCCGCAGCGTCTCCTGTGGGTAGCGGCGGAGCGCGTGCACGGTCTGCCTGATCATGGACAGTGAGAACCAGCTCATACGCCCGGCCTCGTCCAATCCCCGGCCGGCAGCGCTGGCGTACCGATTGAAATGTGCAGTCGCCCTGGGGAAGCGGGCGCGTAGTACGGCGGCACTCGACATGCTCAGCGCCCCGTCCCGAAGCGCACGCCGATGGTGGTCAGCACCAGGTTTACCGAGAACAGCGCTACCACGCACAACACCACGGTCTGGTTGACCGCGCTGCCCAGACCCTTGGCGCCGCCGCCAACGGTAAGCCCGCGGTAGCAGCCGACCAGACCGGCGATCATCCCAAAAACCGCTGCCTTGACGGTAGCGATGACGACCTCGGGCAGGCCGGTGATGGTGGTCAGCGTGGCCAGGTAAGCGCCACCCGAGACGTTCTGCAGATAGACGCCGAACAGGTAGCCACCCACTAGGCCGACGGTGATCACCAAGCTGTTGAGCAGTGTGGCGACGAAGGTCGCGGCGAGTACCCGGGGCAGCACCAGCCGGTGGATGGGATCGATGCCGAGCACCTCCATCGCGTCGATTTCTTCACGGATGGTGCGCGCGCCCAGGTCGGCGCAGATGGCTGTGGACCCGGCGCCGGCGATGACGAGCACGGTGGTCAGCGGGCCGAGCTGGGTGACCGCACCGAGCGCCGCGCCGGCGCCGGAAATGTCGGCGGCACCGAACTGCGCCAGCAGCACGTTGAGCGTGAAGACCAGCAGCACAGTGAACGGGATCGAGACCATGATGGTCGGGAAAAGTGCGACCCTCATGATGAACCAGGACTGCAAGATCAACTCATGCCGCTGAAATGGCCTCCGAAACATCGCCCTTCCGGTCAGCACGCACATCCGAAAGAAGCCGCCTGCGAGCACCAATGGTGTCTGCAGTTTGTCGCGGACGTTATTGACCGACCCGACATCTGGCGGCTTCACCACGGTGCACATCACGGGTGTCTGCAGTTTGTCGCGGACGTGATTGACCGACCCGGGGTGCGCTGTCATGTTGCTCCTTGCTCAGGCCGCAAAACATCTGGAATTCGTCCGGTAGTGCGCAGACGAAGCCGTTTGGGGCCTACTTGTGGGGTTGTTATCTGGGTGCGCGGTGCGGTGGCCTCCGGTGAGCCCGGCCGGCTTCTACTCAGGCAGCCACCTGCATCGGCATCGCTTTGCTGTTACACCAGGCGATTTCGCAATTCACCGATCCCTTCGATTGCGGTGATCAAGGTCGATCCGGGAGTAAGGAAGCGGTTGGGTGTGCGTGCGCCACCGACCCCGGCGGGTGTCCCGGTGAAGATCAGGTCTCCGGGCAGCATGGGGCAGATAGCCGAGATGTGTTCGACGAGTTCGGGGATGGAGAAGATCAGATCGCTGGTTCGGCCTTTTTGGAGCACTTCATCATCAAGCAGACAGCTGATTTCAAGGTTGTCGACGTCGGCGATTTCGTCCAAAGTGACGATCGCGGGCCCGGTCGGCCCGAATCCCGGGTAGGACTTTCCGAGGCTGAATTGTGGTGCGGGACCAGCGAGTTGCACGCGCCGCTCGGAAAGGTCTTGCCCCACCGTCAAACCGGCGACATGCGACCACGCATCGGCTGCCTTAACGTGCTGCGCGCGTGCGCCGATGACTGCGACGAGTTCGGCCTCCCAGTCGACGTGAGCCGAGGGAAGCGTGACCGTCGCGCTGGGTCCGGTGATCGAGGTCGGGAACTTAGTGAAGACCAGCGGCACGTCGGGTTCCGCAAGCCCGGACTCGGCGGCGTGGTCGCGGTAATTGAGGCCAACGCCGAAGGCCTGGCGAGGCATCGGCACGGGCGGGCCGAGCGCGCCGGCGTCGAAGCGCGTGTAGGCAGTCTCGGGAACGGTCCTCACCCAGGCTGCCAGCTCGTCGAACCGCTCGAAGATGTCGAAACCATCGGGGGCGAACCGCCCGTGACTCGCCTCGCCGATGTCGAGCGCCAGGTTGCCGGCCAGGGCATGATACCGATTGTTGAGCGTGCCGATTCGCATTGCAGTCCTTCGTAGTTGGCTTGTGGGCGATCGCTTACCGAGCCGTGTGTGACCCGGTCATCAGTGCGGCCAAGTCATCGGGGGCAAGAAACGACGGCGGCGGCGGGGGGCCCCAGCTGTAGAGTCCTTTAGCGCCTTCCACGACGGCCGG
>DATMMZ010000006.1:0-7483 GCA_035569455.1 Mycobacterium sp.
TTGAGCCCGCGGGCGTCAGCGAAGCGGGAGCGGTCATCGCCGATCTCGGCCAGCACCCGGGCGCCAGCCAACATTCCCAGCCCGGGGAAGCTGGTGATGATCTCGGCGTCCGGGTGTTGCTCAAAATGGGCGATCGCCGCCTCGGTGAGGTCGTCGGCGGCGGTGCAGGCGGCCTCGAACTGGCGCAACAGCGCACCCAGCTGGATACCCATCGCGGCTTCGACCTGTGGTGGCTGGTGCAGGTAGGTGTCGGTGAAGATCTCGCGCAGCCGGTCGACGTCCCGGTCGAGATGTCGGCGGCGGCCGGCCTTGGCCAGCAGCCGGCGCAGCCGAGCAGGGGTCAGGGCGGCGGCTTGGGCCGGGGTGGGCGCGGCGGCCAGGATGGTGCGCGCATCGGCGCGGGCCAGCCCCCCGTCGGGCAACTCGGCGAACGCGGCCAGGGCCGCGGGGTAGAAATCTTTGAGCAGGTCGCGAATCTGGTTGCCGATCTGCTGACGCGCCCATACCGCGTCTTGTTGGGCGCGGGCCAGCACCCGGATCACCTGGGCCAGCTCGGTATCGGCAGGCAGCGGGCGATGCGCGGTGGCGTCGGTGCGCACAATGTTGGCCAGCAGCACCGCGTCGGTGGCATCGGATTTGGCCCCCGACACCGCATACCGTGCCCGATACCGCGAGGCCGCCAGCGGGTTGATCGGATAGATCACCCGGCCGGTTTCGCGCAGCGCGGCCACCCACAGTCCGTGATCGGTTTCGATTCCCACCGGGATCGGATTTTCGGGCGCGTCGCCGGCCTGGGCCAGCAGCGTCAACAACTGCGCGAAGCCAGCCGCATCGTTGCCGACCCGCCCTCGTGCCACGACACGCCCATCATCGTCGACCACAGCCACGTCGTGATGGGCTGTGGCCCAATCGATCCCGCAATACAAGCCCAAGGTGTCATCACTCCTTCGATCGTTCGGTCGTCCACGAGCCTCGGCGGGGTCACGCGGCGCCCTAATCGCAGGACTCAACGGTCCGTCATCTCACTAGCCATCCGTGACTCCAGCACACCGCAGGACCTCACGCTTTCGAAGAGCTCAAAGCTCGGGAACGTTCCTTTGGAGGTCAATCCTGCAGCGGGCTCGGGCAACGGCATCCCACCACCACACCACGCGATCTGCCGCCAGGCGCGCCGTTCTTTCGTAAGACGTCCAGCGTCGGGAAACAAAAGGCATCACCCGGCCGGCAGACCTGTCGGGAACAGACCCTGGTCACCTACGACCAGCAACCCATCCCTACTAAACGATTAGGAAATCATGACCATCCTCGACCGATTCCGGCTCGACGGCCGGGTCGCCATTTTGACCGGCGCATCCAGCGGCCTGGGCGTCGGATTCGCTGCTGCGCTCGCCGAAGCCGGCGCCGACCTCGCCCTCGGCGCCCGCCGAGCGGACCGCCTCGCAGAAACCTGCACCCTCGTCGAAAACACCGGACGCCGCGCAATCGCCGTACGCACCAACGTCGCGGACCCCGACGACTGCACAGCCCTCGTCGACGCGGCCATGACCGCCTATGGGCGGGTAGACATTCTTGTCAACAATGCCGGAGTGGGCACCGCCATACCCGCACTCAAGGAAACCCCCGACCAGTTCCGATCGGTCATCGAGGTCAACCTCAACGGCTGCTACTGGATGGCGCAGGCGTGCGCGCGCGTCATGCGCCCCGGCAGTTCGATCGTGAACATCGCCAGTGTGCTGGGACTCACCACCACTGGCCTGCCGCAAGCCGCGTACTCGTCATCGAAGGCCGGCCTCATGGGCCTCACCCGCGATCTTGCACAGCAATGGACCTCCCGCAAGGGAATTCGCGTGAACGCACTCGCTCCGGGCTTCTTCGCATCCGAAATGAGCGACAGCATGGACCGCAACCACGTCGAGACACAGATCCTCCCGCGCGTCCTCGCCGGACGCCTCGGCGTCCACGCCGAACTCGCCGCCGCGCTGATCTTTCTCGCCAGCGACGCCGGAAGCTATGTGACCGGCATAACCTTGCCGGTCGACGGCGGAGTGCTGACAACCTGACACCGAGTGCAATGCAGGCCGCCGAGCAGCGCGGTGATACCGCGGCGGGGCAGGTTCTCGCTGGGCTGCAGGGCTTTTCGCCACCCCAGCGCAGCGTCAACACCGTGACCACGAACATTCCTGGCCCCCAGCACCCGCTGTACTTACTGGGGCGCCAAATGCTCGAAGTCGTCTGCACCGGGACCTCCGGGCAGCGCTCTGTCGATCCCGCGGGCGGCGGGCGGTGAACGCAACGGCACGGAAGCGGCCTGCGGCCGCCACCTACCGCGCTGCGACCGGAGTCGATGGATTCTGGCTCGGTCATCCGCTGCTCGAATGCCGGTGTTCTGGCGAACTGGCACGATTGCTTATAGACCCCGTATTGCGGGGCCGCGGCGTGCCCCACGGTGACGGCCGCAGCGTGCTGCTGCTACCGGGCTTCCTCGTTTCCGACGCGACATTGAGGCTGCTAGCCCGGTTTTTGGGGCGCATCGGCTACCGTCCGGTTGCCAGCGGAATACGGTTCAATTCCGGGTGCGGCGATAGCTTCGATGAGCGAATGGTCGGCGTCATCGACCGCGAGTACTCGATGGGCGGCCGGCGCCTGGCCATCGTCGGGCACAGCCGTGGCGGCCACTACGCCAGATCCCTCGCGGCACGCTTTCCCGATCGGGTTTCTCACATCGTCACGATGGGCACCGGGGTGGAGGATCCACTTGACGTCTCGATGTTGACCAAGTGCGGCGCCGCGGTGATGCGTAGCGCCTTGGCCGGTTGTGACTCCGCGCGATCCGAGCGTGGATGCCTCACCCTGCGATGCACCTGCGCATACGCCGTGGGTTTCGCCGCACCGTTTCCTGCCGAGGTCAGATTCACATCGATTTACTCGCGCAACGACGGAGTGGTGCGCTGGCAGTCATGTGTCGCCGATTACGCGACGTGCGTGGAGGTGCGGGGAAGTCACTTCGGCCTGGCATTTAACCGGCACGCCTACCGGGCTGTTGCTGAGGCTTTGGCGGTGCCGGCCACCGATGAATAATCACGAGACCAAAGCCGTGACGATAGTTCCTCCGCTCCGGTCGCGCGCATGCTCGGCACCGGCGGAGGAATGCCGGTCGAGCACGACGACGCCTCGCGGATCCGTCACGTCATCGATATCGACGTCGCATCCTGTTGGCGCCGCAGCGGAGACCTGTCGCCGCCGACGGCAGATGCGAGTGCCCGTGGCGAAGTGACTCGGGTTCGCAACTTTCTTCCGCCGCCTCCAATTTGGAGGCGGGTCATCTGAGGCGAAATACCCTTTCAACTGCGTCGGGCTTGACCAGCCCCCAATCTGGTGATCCTGCCCGCAGCCCGCAGCCCGCAGCTCGGCACGACCTCACCAGCGACGACCGGTGGCGGAAATGTCTGCACCGACGCCAATTACAACTGCCAGAAGTGGGGATCTCGGTGCGCAGTGTGCGCCCGAAGGCCGACGGCGCGCGCAGCCCTCGCATGCTCAGCCGCGTATCGCGTGGAATGGTGACGCCGCCTATTGCGGTACAACACCGCCGAGCGACCCAATGAGGCTTGCGTTTCCAGGAATGGGGGTACCCGCATATCAGGACGGAGACGGACGGCTTGGGGCCGTGCAGACACCGCATACCCGCCCAAACAACGTCAACCATCTCCAGGAGTCCAGATGCCCACACCCCGCAAGCCCGATCAGTCCGCGCCCGCAGCGGTCAGCCCGACCGGCGCGACCAACGGCCAGCGCGCCGATGCCGACCCGCGTGCCCAGTCAGGCCAATACCTCACGACAGCCCAAGGTCTGCGGCTACCCGACACCGATCACTCGCTCAAGGCCGGCGACCGCGGCCCCACCCTGCTTGAGGATTTCCACTTACGCGAGAAGATCACTCACTTCGACCACGAGCGCATCCCCGAGCGAGTCGTGCATGCTCGTGGCGCTGCGGCACACGGCGTGTTCGTGTCATACGGCACCGCAGCTTCGATCACCAAAGCGGGGTTCCTCGGAAAGAAAGGCACGAAAACGGAAGTCTTCACCCGCTTTTCAACCGTCCTCGGTTCGCGGGGCTCGGCGGACACGGTCCGTGATACTCGCGGTTTCGCGGTGAAGTTCTACACCGATGGAGGCACCTTTGATCTCGTCGGAAACAACATGCCGGTCTTCTTCATTCAGGACGGCATCAAGTTTCCTGACATCATCCACGCCGCCAAACCGCATCCCGATCGGGAGATCCCGCAAGCGCAGTCCGCGCACGACACGTTCTGGGACTTCGTCTCGCTGCACACCGAGGCAACCCACCATGTGTTCTGGAACATGAGCGATCGCGGCATTCCCCGCTCTTTCCGGACGATGGAAGGTTTCGGAGTACACACCTTCCGCCTGGTCAACGATGCCGGCGAAACGAACCTGGTCAAATTCCACTGGAAGCCGCTCGCCGGTGTGCACTCGTTGGTCTGGGAGGAAGCGCAGATCGCCGCTGGATGCGATCCCGACTTTCATCGCCGCGACATGGCCGACGGCATCGAGGCTGGGACGTTCTTCGAATACGAACTGGGAGTCCAGGTCATGCCCGATGACGGCAGCGACAGCTTCGAAGGCATAGACCTACTCGACCCGACCAAGCTCGTACCCGAGGAACTCGCGCCGGTGCAGCTGATCGGCAAGATGACGCTGAACCGCAACCCCACCAACTACTTTGCCGAAACCGAGCAGGTCGCCTTCCACACAGGCAATCTGGTGCCCGGCATTGAAGCCACCAACGATCCGCTGATGCAGGCCCGGTTGTTCTCCTACCTCGACACCCAGATCACCCGCCTGGGGGGGCCGAATTTCGCGCAACTACCCATCAACCGTCCGCACTGCCCGGTAAACGATATGTTGCGCGACGGAATGCACCAGACCGCGGTCCACACCGGGCTGGCGCCCTATCACCCCAACAGCATCGACGGCGACGAGCCGCTCCTGGCTGACAACAAACATGGCGGATACGTACAGATGCCCCGCCCCATCGAAGGAACCGCGGTGCGCGCCCAGCCGGTTTCCTTCGATGACCACTTCTCGCAGGCGACCATGTTCTACCGCAGCCTGAGCCTGATCGAACAGACCCATGTGGTCGAGGCCTTCACGTTCGAACTGGGCAAGGTTTACGAACAGGCCATCAAAGAACGCGAGCTTCAAGTGCTGGCCAATGTGGACAGCGATCTGTGTGAGCAGGTGGCCGGGGGTCTCGGGCTTCCCGCCCCGAAAGGCAAGCCGGCGCAGGACGTTGTGGTCTCACCGGCCCTGGTGCAGATTCTGGCCGAGCCAGGACCGATTGATGGGCGCAAGATTGGCATCATCGCCGACGCCGGCTCAGACCTCGCCGGCGTCGCCGCACTGATCAAGGCGGCCGAGGGCCTCGGTGTCACCGCGCTGGTGATCGCCCCAGTTGGCGGCGTCCTGAACGCCGGGCGGCGCAAGATCACCGCCGACCGTACGCTGGCCACGGCGCGATCCATCGAGTTCGATGCACTCGTAGTTGCGGGCGGGACGACGCCGAGCCGCGACATCAAGCTGGTCGTGTTGTTGCAGGAGGCGTTCCGGCACTGCAAAACACTGGCCGCCTGGGGAGATGGCGCCGCCGTGCTGAAGGCGGCCGGAATTTCGGTCCGCGATCCCGGCGTGGAGGTGTCCAAGAGCGTGGATAAAGCCTTTACCGCGCAGCTGGCAGCGGCACTGGGTCTGCACCGGGTATGGGATCGGGCCCCGAAGGTGATGGCATCGGCAATACCTTCCGCGAGCTGACGATCTGAGTGCCTGTCAGCGGGGCCGTGCCGGGGTGCGGGGTTGCTGGTCCACACCGCGGCGCTCCTCGGTGAGGATCCGTACCGACCGAACATCATCGTGGGTGCGAAAACGGTTCGGCGGCACTAACTCCCGCGGGTCCGCTACCGATCACGCTCACGCCGGGTGTCGCCACCCGGCCGGCGTACCCGTTGCCGCCCGCTCATACACCAGGTGCGCTAAGGGACAGTGTCGCGGCGCGGCGAGCGGTGATCGCAGGCGTGGACCGCGACCACCCCCGAGAACGATCAGCGCTGAGATCGCACCGCCGATGCGAGACCGAAACTCAACGGCTCGAACGTAATTTGCTGACCGCCTGCTGCTAACGCTGCCCTTTCGGCAGGGCTTCGACATCCTGAGCTGGTCGCCCCGGCCGCGAGCTCTGGTGCCGCATGGCCGAGTCGGCGCAATGGAGGTGTGTCGGAGACAACACATCGTGATTGACGCCCGCCGAGCTGCGGGAAACGCTCTCTCTTCCCGTGCGTCGAACATGATGTGGACCGATTACGGCCGCCCGGGGTTTGATGGCGGCAGCAGCGGGTAACCAAGACCCCGGAGCGCATGGTGCGTGACCGACCAGTACACAAACCGTAGAGAAGGGTAGTCACGTGGGCGAGCACAACAGCGGACCGGCAGAAGCCGTCAAGGGGACCGTCGAGGGCGTCAAGGGCAAGGCCAAGGAAGTTGTGGGTGCCGTCACGGGCCGCGACGACCTTCAGCGCGAAGGGCAAGCGCAGCAGGACAAGGCTGATGCGCAGCGCGAGGCCGCGAAGAAGGAAGCCGAAGCCGAAAGCGCCCGCGGCGCAGCCAAGGTCAACGAGGCTCGCGAGAAGGCTGAGCAAAACTAGACATTCACTGGAAAGGCTCAGTCCCTGCACCAGGGGCTGGGTCTTTCGTCTGTCGGGGCTCTAATCTGTCGTGCGGGGCCGGCCTGGGCGTCTCCGAAGGTTGACGAGACGACAAAAGGATTCTGCGGCGGTCTTTCTAGCCCTATATCGCGACCTGCCCTTGGGTCACCGTGTCCTGAGTGGCCACGCGTCATCGAGCACGGGAGGCCTAACCAACACTGTTTACGGGGTTGGTGTGCGACGGCGCCCGCGCGCAGTCGTGCGGTCATGTGGCGCACATGATAGTCACCAGTCCTGTTGTGAGCTGCGTATGTTTTCCGCGGCGTTGGCCCCGGTAATCTGTACGCGCTTCATCGTCGGCCATAGTCATGCGAGTGTGGGGTTCTGCTTCCTGGTTTCCGGTGCGTCAGCGCTGTGGCTCTCTTCAGTGCGGGCTAGCAGGGTCAACGAGACAAGAAACGGGTATCTCCATATCTAACAACGTGACCTACCCGCACCAGAGGAGCTCAAGTGACCGGGACAATTATTGGAGCCATCGTCGTCGGACTCGTCGTGGGTGGACTGGCCAGGCTCATCATGCCCGGCAAGCAGAACATCGGCGTCGTGATGACCGTGATACTGGGCGCGATTGGCGCATTGCTGGGAACCTGGGTGTCCTACAACCTGGGATACTCCAACCAGAATGGCGGATTCAAGATCATTCCCTTCCTGGTTGGCATCGTCTTCGCGTGCATCCTCATAGGCATCTACCTTGGCGTCACCGG
>DATMMZ010000007.1:0-11178 GCA_035569455.1 Mycobacterium sp.
GGCGGGTGCATGGCGGCCAAATTCTTCACCGGCCTACCGTTGGACGGACCGGATCCCGAATGCGTGCAGGGGCACAGCGCTTCGGCGCTGGAGCGCGAACGTAACACGCCGCGGCCGCGGGTCGACCACTCCCATGGGCGACGGGTCCGCGAACCGGTGCCCCTGACCCTGTCTGTGAGACCCCGGGCGCAGGCGCCGGCCAGGTTGTGCAACGAAAGCCCCGTCTAGTCATGGCGGACGAATGGTTCGAAACGGTCGCCATCGCCCAGCAACGCGCCAGACGACGGCTGCCGAAATCGGTTTACTCCGCGCTGGTTGCGGCCAGCGAAAAGGGCATCACGGTTTCCGACAATGTCGAAGCCTTCAGCGAACTCGGTTTTGCGCCGCACGTTGTTGGTGCGGTGGAAAAGCGTGATTTGTCGACCACCGCTATGGGGCAAGAAATTTCACTTCCGGTAATCATTTCGCCGACGGGTGTGCAGGCGGTCGATCCCGACGGTGAGGTCGCCGTCGCGCGTGCCGCGGCGGCGCGGGGGACCGCGATGGGTTTGTCCTCGTTCGCCAGCAAGCCGATCGAAGAGGTCGTCGCCGCCAACCCCAAGCTCTTCTTCCAGGTGTACTGGCTGGGCGGCCGCGACGCGATCGCCGAGCGCGTCGAACGGGCCCGTCGGGCCGGCGCGGTCGGCTTGATCGTCACCACCGACTGGAGCTTCTCGCACGGGCGGGACTGGGGTAGCCCCCAGATCCCCGAGGAGATGAACCTGCGGACCATCCTGCGGTTGTCCCCGGAGGCGGTCTTCAAGCCGCGCTGGCTGTGGAAGTACGGCAAGACGCTGCGGCCACCGGACCTGCGGGTGCCCAACCAGGGTCGCCGCGGCGAACCCGGCCCACCCTTCTTCGCCGCCTATGGGGAGTGGATGGGCACACCGCCGCCGACCTGGGAAGACATCGCCTGGCTACGCGAACTGTGGGGCGGACCGTTCATGCTCAAGGGAGTGATGCGGGTCGACGATGCCAAAAGAGCAGTGGATGCCGGTGTTTCGGCGATATCGGTGTCGAACCACGGCGGCAACAACCTGGACGGCACGCCTGCGACGATTCGCGCCCTGCCCGCGGTGGCGGCGGCGGTCGGCGACCAGATCGAGGTGTTGCTGGACGGCGGCATCCGGCGCGGGAGCGATGTGGTCAAGGCGGTGGCGCTGGGGGCCCGTGCGGTGATGATCGGCCGCGCGTACCTGTGGGGCCTCGCCGCGGCCGGCCAACCCGGTGTCGAAAACGTCCTCGACATCCTGCGCGGGGGTATCGACTCGGCGCTGATGGGTCTGGGGCATGCCTCGGTCCACGACCTCAGCCAAGACGACATCCTGGTTCCGGCCGGATTTGTCCGGGCACTCGGTGCACCTTCCGTGGATCGCTAGCCGAGGGGCCCCCGCGGTCGAAATTGACGTCGGCGAAATCGTGGTACAGACGTGGCAATCGTGGCGGACGAGCCTAATTTCAACTCACCAAACGTCTAGCAAGAAGAAATTTCAATGGAAGGTTCAACAATCGGTGCACACCAGGTGAATTCGGCCTACCATCGGCGAGTGCCCGTACGCGGCGAATTGGGGAGTGCGACGTCGAGCCAGCTGTCAAGCATGCCGCCGTCACTATTGATCCCGTTGGGATCCACCGAGCAGCACGGTCCGCACTTGCCGCTGGACACCGACACCCGGATCGCGACCGCAGTCGCCCGCGGCGCTGCGGCCCGGCTCGGGCAAGCATGGCTGGTGGCTCCGGCCATCGCCTATGGCGCCAGCGGTGAGCATCAAAGCTTCGCCGGGACCATCTCCATCGGGACCGAAGCCCTGACGGGGTTGCTGGTGGAGTACGCGAGGTCGGCCGCCTGCTGGGCTGAGCGCCTGGTCTTGGTCAATGGCCACGGCGGCAATGTGGATGCGTTGAACCGCGCGGTGACCAGACTCCGCGCCGAGGGCCGTGACGTCGGGTGGTGCCCGTGCACCGCTGTCGGCGGCGACGCTCACGCCGGCCATACCGAAACATCAGTGTTGCTGCATATTTCGCCGGCCGATGTGCTCACCGACCGGTGGCTCGTCGGTAACGGCGCGCCATTGCCCGAATTGCTCCCGTCCATGCGCCGCGGGGGAGTCGCGGCGGTCAGCCGGGTGGGCGTATTGGGGGACCCCACGACCGCGACCGCGGGCGAGGGCAAGCGCATCTTCGTGGAGATGGTCGACGGGTGTGTACGCCGAGTCGCGCGGTGGTGGCCCCGTCCCGACGGGATGCTGACATGACTCAGACTCGACTGCCTGACGGGTTCGCCGTTCAGGTCGATCGCCGCGTGCGGGTTCTCGGTGACGGCTCGGCCCTGCTTGGTGGCTCACCAACCCGACTGCTGAGGTTGGCTCCCGCCGCCCAAGACATGCTGTCCGATGGCCGGCTGAAGGTACGTGACGAGGTCAGTGCCCAACTGGCGCGCACCCTGCTGGACGCCACGGTGGCGCATCCCCGGCCCGCGGGCGGCCCGTCACATCGTGACGTAACCGTGGTGATTCCGGTGCGGGACAACACTTCTGGTGCGCGCCGTTTGGTGAGTTCGCTGCGCGGGTTACGCGTCATCGTGGTCGACGACGGTTCGACGCGCCCAATTGAGCCGCAGGACTTCATCGGCGCACACTGCGATCTCGAAGTGGTGCGCCACCCCCGCAGCAAGGGGCCGGCGGCGGCGCGCAATACCGGTCTGGCCGCCTGTACCACCGACTTCGTCGCATTCATGGATTCTGACGTCGCGCCACGGCGGGGCTGGCTGGAGGCGCTGCTGGGGCACTTCTGCGATCCGACCGTCGCCCTGGTCGCACCGCGCATCGTCGGTCTGTCGCAAAGCGAGAATGCGGTGGCTCGCTATGAGGCGGTGCACTCGTCACTGGACCTCGGTCAGCGAGAGGCGCCGGTGCTACCCCACAGCACCGTGTCCTATGTTCCCAGCGCCGCGATCATTTGTCGCAGGTCGGCCATTCGTGACGTCGGCGGGTTTGACGAGACCCTGCAGTCCGGCGAGGACGTGGACCTGTGCTGGCGGCTTGTCGAGGCAGGCGCCCGGCTGCGCTACGAACCAATTGCGCTGGTCGCCCACGATCACCGCACACAGCTCCGGGATTGGCTTGCGCGCAAGGCCTTTTATGGCGGCTCGGCGGCTCCGCTGTCTGTGCGTCACCCGGACAAGACCGCCCCGGTGGTGATCTCCGGCTGGGCACTGATGGTGTGGATTCTCGTGGCCCTCGGGACCAGCATCGGTCAGCTGGCGTCGCTGGTGGTCGCGTTCCTGACGGGTCGCCGGATCGCCAGAGCCATGCGCAGCTCCGAGACGTCGTTGCGGGATATTGTCGCGGTCGCCACCGGCGGCCTGTGGTCAGCGGCGCTGCAACTGGCATCGGCCATTTGCCGGCATTACTGGCCGTTGGCTTTGCTGGCGGCGATAATATCGCGCCACTGTAGGCGGGTCGTGCTGATCGCGGCCGTCATGGACGGCGTGGTGGACTGGCTTAGCCGCAGGGATGCCACCGGCGACGATGCCGAACCGATCGGACTGCTGACCTACCTGTTGCTGAAGCGTGTCGATGACCTTGCCTACGGCATCGGGCTGTGGTGGGGTGTGTTGCGCGAACGTAACGTCCGCGCGCTCAAACCGCAGATTCGGACTTAGCCGCCGCCTTGACCACAGCCGTTCCGCACAGCGATGTGCTGATCGTCGGTGCCGGCAGTGCCGGATCGGTTGTTGCCGAACGTCTTTCCAGCGATTCCAGCTGTGCCGTGACCGTCCTCGAGGCCGGTCCCGGGCTCACCGATCCGGGGTTGCTGGCGCAGACTGCCAATGGCTTGCAACTGCCGATCGGCGCGGGCAGCCCGCTGGTCCAGCGATATCTGACGAAGCTCACCGATCGACCGGCTCGCCAGTCGCCAATCGTGCGCGGAGCGACGGTCGGCGGCTCCGGTGCCGTCAACGGCGGCTACTTTTGCCGCGGGCTGCCCGGGGACTTCGACCGCAGCAAGATACCCGGCTGGGCATGGTCTGACGTCCTCGACCACTTTCGGGCTATCGAGACCGACCTGGATTTCGATACCCCCGCCCACGGGGACAGCGGCCCCATCCGGGTTCGTCGAACCCGCGAAATGACGGGTGCCACCGAAAGCTTTTTAGCCGCTACCCAGCGCGCGGGTTTTCCCTGGATCACGGACCTCAACGATGTCGGGCCGGAAATGCCCTCGGGTGTGGGCGCGGTCCCGCTCAACATCGTTGACGGCGTGCGCACCAGCACGGGCGCCGGCTATCTGATACCCGCGCTGGCGCGTCCCAACCTGACACTGCTGGCGCAGACGCGGGCACTGCGGCTGCGTTTCTCCGCCGCAACCGCGGTGGGTGTCGACGCGATCGGCCCGGGAGGTCCGCTAACCCTGACCGCTGATCGAATTGTGCTGTGCGCCGGGGCGATTCAGTCGGCGCATCTGCTGATGCTGTCGGGTGTCGGTGCGGAGGCCATGCTGCGGTCCGCTGGCATCGAACCGGTAGTGGCACTGCCGGTTGGCATGGGATGCAGCGACCACCCCGAATGGGTGCTGCCGACCAGCTGGGCCGTGGCTGTCGAACGGCCGGTGTTGGAGGTGGTGCTGAGCACCTCCGATGGCATCGAGATCCGGCCCTACACAGGTGGCTTCGTAGCGATGACCGGGGACGGTACCCCGGGACATCCCGACTGGCCGCATATCGGGGTGGCGCTCATGCAACCGCGGGCTCGTGGACGCATCACGTTGGTCTCGCCCGATCCCCGGGTGCCGACCCGCATCGAGCACCGCTACGACAGTGAGCCCGCCGATGTCGCGGACCTGCGTCAAGGCAGCGAATTGGCGCGCGAATTATGCGGTTCCACAACGCATGTCGGTCCGAACGTGTGGTCGACGTCGCAACATCTGTGTGGTAGCGCGCCGATGGGCATCGACGGTGACCCGCTTGCGGTCGTTGATCATCGGTGTCGGGTCCACGGCATCGAGAAGCTCTGGGTGATCGACGGGTCCATCCTGCCGGTGATCACCAGCCGCGGTCCGCACGCAACTATCGTGATGCTGGCGCACCGCGCCGCAGAGTTCGTGCAGTGATTCCGCACGGCGGATCGATTGTCATTAAGCAGTTTTCGCAACGAATCAAGACTCTGCACTGCCGAGAATGAGCGTTTCTTGCTGGCTGTACAACGCCGCGACGCCCACGATCACGGTCAACGTGATGGTAGGAGCGTGCATCGCCGTTAGGAACGCGGTCGTGCTGAGCGCAGACAGTTGGTCCCCTGGGGACCCTTAGCGCCTGCCTGCGCCGCGGTTATGGCTCGACGGAGATAGGCAGCGATGCCGTGGGGCTAACACCCAGCGGGGTGTTATTGGTGACGTTGGTCGTCGTCACGTCGATGGCGGAGTCGCCTTTGCCGACGGTGAAGCCCTGGTTGGCGTTGAGCTGGAACTGGAGTTGATAAGTGATGCTCTGACCCCCAGCGAGCGTGAGCGGCGCGAGGAGCGGTTGGGCGAGGAAATCCATCCCGGTCCCTTCGGCGACGTACGGCACCGTCACCCACGTGTTGGTGTCGGAGCTAAGCATCTGCATAGACCCGGCCGGCATCATGGCGGCGCCGGACGGGTTGCACGAGCAGTGGCCCAGGGATACCACCAAGCCCACTTGGGAGAGGCTGGCGGCAGTGGTGTTGACCAGCGTGACGCTGAACGGGATAGGCGGCCCACCCGGCCGGACCGTCGTGGGCCCCGGTGCGGTGATGGTGACGTCGATGCCGCCGGCCGACCCGTGCGACCCGGCTCCGGGCGTCGGTGAGGCAGGGGAGGTGCTTGACGGCGACGCGGATGCGGCAGTGGTCGTGGTGGAAGCGGTTGGTGTGCCGGAACTGGTGGTCGTGTGGGAATGTGAGCAGCCGACGAAGGCCACGACCGCCGCCGCGCCGACCAACGTGGCGGTCAGTTTCGAAGCGGTGTTCATGTTGCCCTCCTGTATAGTCAACGGCTGCGACGACGCTGCGGCGTAAGCGTAGCCCTCTTTGAGGCATATCCCTATCGGTTCTGAAGGGAGAGCCGGATGACAGCAAACACCTCGATGGTGAAGCTCGGATGGGTGGCCGCCATCACCGCGACGGTGATTACGGTAGGCACGGCGGGGTGCTCGAAGACTACGTCTGGCGGTGGCACGTCCTCGACTACGGCCAGCTCGTCAACTACGGCGGCACCATCGACAACCAGCACGGCGACGGCCAGCGCCCGCTTCGTGGGCCACTGGCAGGTCCACGATGCGACCATGGACATCACCCCGACGACGGCCACCATCGCCTCGAGCCTGGGCATGGGCCCGTGCAGCGCAGGACCCCAGGCCGCCTGCTCCGAAACCGACACGCTGGGGGTCGTGTCCGGCGATGACACGCAGCTAACGCTCACGGTCACCGGGGTGAGCTACGGCCTACACAACGGCCAGACAACCTCGGTTAACCCCAGCACGGGTCCGTCGACGGCCGTGGGCGACTCGATCCAGCTGATTTGGCAGGCGCCCGGCCTGCTCAAGGCCACGGTGTTGAAGGGCTTCCCAGGATGGCAGGGCGGCAATCCTTATTGGTGCGGTGCCGGTGTCAGCCAAAGCGATCAGGAACGGTGTGGCGCATAGCGGCCAAATCGACAGCGTGACCAGGTGACGAATCCTCAGACGCCCGTCGAACTATCAACTGGGTATCTGCAGAAATAACGGTCCACTGACATGAACCGACTCGCCCGAATCGGGCGTGAATGGCGCCAGGACCGGTCGTGACGACAAACCTTACTGTCGGGTGAGAGCGGTGATCGCGGGCCGCACCCTCGCCAAGTGGCGCGAAATTTTGCCCGAGCCGTGAATTAGGGCATACTGTTCAGGTTGCCTTGCGCCAGGTTTACGCCTGGTCGGGCATACGACCAGCGCCCACACGGGCGCGTCCGGTCTCATCCTTGTCCGCGACTAATTTTGGCCGCGGAGAAGGCTGCGTGCGGGTGACATGCCCGAGCGCGGGGGCCGGTTGGACCACGACAGGTAAACAGCGGCGCAGTATCCGGCGCGACGCTAGACCGGCCCACGATTGGGCGGGCCGTCCGGCGCGCTGGGGGCACCAGGTCCGGACACGGGCCTCAAGTGAGAATGAGGTAGGAGAAGCGTGGCGGGACAGAAGATCCGCATCAGGCTCAAGGCCTACGACCATGAGGCTATAGATGCCTCGGCGCGAAAGATCGTCGAGACCGTTGTGCGTACCGGTGCCAGCGTCGTAGGTCCGGTGCCGCTGCCGACCGAAAAGAACGTGTACTGCGTCATCCGCTCTCCGCATAAGTACAAGGACTCGCGAGAGCACTTCGAAATGCGCACTCACAAGCGGCTGATCGACATCCTTGATCCGACGCCGAAGACCGTTGACGCCCTCATGCGCATCGATCTGCCGGCCAGCGTCGACGTCAACATCCAGTAGGAGATCCAGGGCAATGGCGAGAAAGGGCATTCTGGGCACCAAGCTGGGCATGACGCAGGTGTTCGACGAGAACAACAGGGTAGTGCCGGTCACCGTGGTCAAAGCGGGGCCGAACGTGGTGACCCGCATCCGCACCCAGGAGCACGACGGCTACAGCGCTGTGCAGTTGGCGTACGGCGAGATCAGCCCACGCAAGGTCAACAAACCGCTCACCGGTCAGTACACCGCCGCTGGTGTCAACCCGCGTCGCCACGTGGCCGAACTGCGTCTGGACAACTCGGACGCGGCGGCCGAATACGAGGTCGGCCAGGAGTTGACCGCCGAGATCTTCTCCGACGGCAGCTACGTCGACGTGACCGGAACGTCCAAGGGCAAGGGCTATGCCGGCACCATGAAGCGGCATGGCTTCCGTGGGCAGGGCGCCAGCCACGGCGCCCAAGCGGTCCACCGCCGTCCCGGGTCCATTGGTGGCTGTTCCACCCCCGCGCGGGTGTTCAAGGGGACCCGGATGTCGGGCCGCATGGGCAACGACCGGGTGACCGTACAGAACCTGTTGGTGCACAAGGTCGATGCCGAGAACGGCGTGCTGCTGATCAAGGGTGCCGTTCCCGGCCGTACCGGTGGACTCGTCATGGTCCGCAGCGCGATCAAACGAGGTGAGAACTGATGGCAGCTAAGCCCGAAAAGGGCTCGCAGGGCCAAAAGACCCTGAAAATAGACGTGAAGACGCCGGACGGCAAGGTCGACGGCACCATCGAGCTACCGGCCGAGTTGTTTGATGCCCCGGCCAATATCGCGCTGATGCACCAGGTGGTCACCGCACAGCGGGCGGCGGCCCGACAGGGTACGCACTCGACCAAGACACGCGGCGACGTCAGCGGTGGCGGCCGGAAACCCTACCGGCAGAAGGGGACCGGTCGCGCCCGGCAAGGCTCGACGCGGGCCCCGCAGTTCACCGGCGGCGGCACCGTGCACGGTCCCAAGCCACGGGACTACACCCAGCGCACGCCCAAGAAGATGATCGCCGCGGCGTTGCGGGGGGCACTGTCGGATCGGGCACGCAACGGGCGCATCCACGCGGTCACCGAACTGTTGGCCGGTCAGACCCCGTCGACCAAGAGCGCCAAGGAATTTCTGGGCACCCTGACAGATCGCAAGCAGGTACTGGTCGTCCTCGGCCGCAGCGACGAGACCGGTGTCAAAAGCGTGCGCAACTTACCCGGCGTGCACATCCTGGCGCCGGACCAGCTCAACACGTACGACGTGTTGCGCGCCGACGACGTGGTGTTCAGCGTGGAAGCGCTCAACGCCTACATAGGGGCCAATACAGCCGCCAACACGGCTAGCCCTGAGGAGGTTTCGGCCTGATGGCGACCATCGTTGATCCCCGCGACATCATCCTGGCCCCGGTCATCTCGGAGAAGTCCTACGCGCTACTCGACGAGAACGTGTACACGTTCGTGGTGCACCCCGATTCGAACAAGACGCAGATCAAGATCGCTATCGAGAAGATCTTTTCCGTCAAGGTCGCATCGGTGAACACCGCCAATCGCCAGGGCAAGCGCAAGCGCACCAGGACCGGGTTCGGCAAGCGCAAGAACACCAAGCGCGCCATCGTCACCCTGGCGCCGGGCAGCAAGCCGATCGACTTGTTCGGGGCGCCGGCCTAGCCGGGCGTGAGAGAAAGACCTGATTAGACATGGCAATTCGCAAGTACAAGCCGACGACCCCCGGTCGCCGCGGCGCCAGCGTGTCCGACTTCGCCGAGATCACCCGTTCGGAGCCGGAGAAGTCGTTGGTGCGCCCGCTGCACGGTCGCGGTGGGCGCAACGCGCACGGGCGGATCACCACCCGCCACCAGGGTGGTGGGCACAAGCGCGCCTACCGGGTGGTCGACTTCCGCCGAAACGACAAAGACGGTGTCAACGCCAGGGTCGCGCATATCGAGTACGACCCGAACCGCACCGCGAACATCGCACTGCTCCACTACCTTGACGGCGATAAGCGCTACATCATTGCACCGCAGGGACTCTCGCAGGGTGATGTGGTGGAATCGGGCGCCAACGCCGACATCAAGCCGGGCAACAACCTGCCGTTGCGCAATATCCCGGCCGGTACCTTGGTCCACGCCGTAGAACTGCGGCCGGGCGGTGGCGCCAAGCTGGCGCGTTCCGCCGGGTCGAGCATCCAGCTACTCGGCAAGGAGGGCAGCTACGCGTCGCTGCGTATGCCCAGTGGTGAGATTCGCCGCGTCGACGTGCGCTGCCGCGCGACCGTCGGCGAGGTGGGCAACGCCGAGCAGGCAAACATCAACTGGGGCAAGGCCGGTCGGATGCGGTGGAAGGGCAAGCGCCCGTCGGTCCGCGGTGTGGTCATGAACCCGGTGGACCACCCGCACGGCGGTGGTGAGGGCAAGACCTCCGGTGGCCGTCACCCAGTCAGCCCGTGGGGCAAGCCCGAGGGCCGCACCCGCCATCGGAACAAGCTAAGCAACAAGCTCATCGTTCGACGCCGGCGCACCGGTAAGAAGCACTCTCGCTAGGAAGTTTCAGGAGTAGCCAACTATGCCACGCAGCCTGAAGAAGGGCCCGTTCGTAGACGACCATCTGCTCAAGAAGGTCGACGTGCAGAACGAGAAGAACACCAAGCAGGTCATCAAGACCTGGTCGCGCCGGTCGACGATCATTCCGGACTTCATCGGCCACACCTTTGCCGTGCACGATGGCCGAAAGCATGTCCCGGTGTTCGTCACCGAGGCGATGGTGGGACACAAGCTGGGTGAATTCGCGCCGACCCGCACCTTCAAGGGACACATCAAGGACGACCGGAAAGCGAAACGGCGATGACCACCACTGAATTCCCGTCGGCGACTGCCATAGCGCGGTTTGTCCGGGTGTCGCCGAGAAAGGCGCGCCGGGTGATCGACCTGGTGCGTGGCAGGTCGGTGGCCGACGCGCTGGAAATCCTGCGCTGGGCGCCGCAGGCCGCAAGCGAGCCGGTGGCCAAGGTGATCGCGAGTGCTGCCGCCAACGCGCAGAACAACGACGGACTGGACCCGGCGACGTTGGTGGTGGCTACGGTCTATGCCGACGAGGGCCCGACCGCCAAGCGCATCCGTCCACGCGCCCAGGGGCGCGCGTTCCGGATCCGCAGGCGAACCAGCCACATCACGGTGGTCGTTGAAAGCCGGCCCGCCAAGGATCAGCGGTCGGCGAAGTCGACCAGGGCTCGTCGCGCCGAGGCCAGCAAGGCCGCCGCGAAGGCTCCGGCGAAAAAGGCGCCGGCCAAGAAGGCGCCTGCCAAATCCGCAGCCACATCCGAGGCCACCAAGGCGGCCGCGAAAGCTCCGGCAAAGAAGGCGCCCGCCAAGACATCTGAGACTTCTGAAGCGAAGGGAGGCTCAGACTAGTGGGCCAGAAGATCAATCCGCACGGCTTCCGGCTGGGCATAACCACCGACTGGAAGTCTCGGTGGTACGCCGACAAGCAGTACTCCGAGTACGTCAAGGAAGATGTCGCGATCCGTCGGTTGCTGTCCAGCGGCCTGGAGCGCGCGGGGATCGCCGACGTGGAGATCGAGCGCACCCGCGACCGTGTCCGGGTGGACATCCACACGGCCCGTCCCGGCATCGTCATCGGCCGCCGTGGCACCG
>DATMMZ010000008.1:0-3110 GCA_035569455.1 Mycobacterium sp.
TGTCGTCGCTGCGCGCGGCGGTAACCAGCATGCAGGCCGGGCATCGCATCTTGGAGCTACCCACAGCGGCGGTGTATCTGGCCGAGGCCGAGTGGCGCGCCGGCAACCAGGACGCCGCCGATGACGCGGCCGACATCGCCCTAGACGCTGCACGCCAACACGGATCCAACCACGTTTTGCTGCAAGCACTGGCCGACTTCCCGGCGGTGGTGGCCCGCCGCATCGACGCCGAACCGCACGCCGACTCGGCGTGGCACGGCATCGGGCGCGCCTTGGCCGCCCAAGGCGTCGCGGTAGGCACCCGGATCCCCTCCGCAATCGAGCTGCTCGAGTTCGGCGCCACCACGATCATCCTCAACGGCACCGAGGTACGCCCGAGCCTGGCCAAATGCTATGAGCTGTTAGGGTTTCTGGCCGCCCGCAAGGGCGCGCCGGCCAACCGCGATGAACTGCTCAACGCCCTGTTCGACGCCCGCACCGACGAGTCCACGCGTTCTTACCTGCGCAAGACGATCATCGGGGTACGCCGACTGCTGCCCCCCGATGCGCTGAGCGTCTCCGGCGACGACGGCCGCGTCGAGCTCAGCCCCGACATCGTGCTGGCCAGCGAATCGGTACGGGTCGAGCAGGAACTGGCCGCCGCGGCGCGCCTGCAAGGCAGCGAACTCATTGCCGCCACCGAACATGCACTCGCACCGCTGCAACGCGGCGAATACTTTCCCGCGGTCCGTTCCGCCTGGGTAGACGACCGCCGACAGCAGCTTGACGAGCTGGCAACCACCGCTCGCGCCGCCGCGGCCGACGCCGCCTACACGACCGACCAATACCCCATCGCCCAACGGTTCGCTGAGACTGTTTTGGCGGCCGACCCGCTTCGGGAGGCGACCTGGCGCACCCTGATGCGCATCCGCAGCGCCGTCGGCGACTACGACGGCGTCATCACCACCTTCGCCCAATGCGAAAAGGCGCTAGGGGCCGCCGGGATCAGACCCGCACCCAGCACCCGCGCCCTGTTGGACCAATTGCGCCGCTGAGCACCCATATCGGCTCATTCACGCCCGCGCGTAGACACCAACCGCGCCAGCGCGTGACCGTCTGCGACTGACCCCCACCTGCTGCTATTCGCAGGCTGTGGCCACGTTCGGCTGGTCCTTGTGCCGGTCAATCGACGAAATGCAAAACGCGACGCTCAATTGGTGCAGCTGCTTAATCCAACACGGCCTCGCGTCCGGACTTCCTGGTCAGGAGGTTTTCCGCGACAACGCCGGCGCCGGCCGGCGGAGCTAAGTCTGACGCGATATCGGCTCTTTCCCGCTCGGCTGGGCAGCATCTCCAACAAGCCGCGTGAAGGCGAGATCAGCAGTGACGGTGGCGCGGAGCCGCCGCAAACCGAAGGGACGACACACGATGGGATACCAAACCGTCAACCCGTTCGATAACAAGGTAGTGGCCACCTTTGATGACCTGACCGACGAGCAGGCCATGCAGCTTCTCGCGCAGGCGCAGAAGACGTTTGAGTCATGGAGCCAGAAATCGTTTGGCGAGCGCGCGGCGGTGTGCCGGCGTGCCGCCGCCATCCTTCGCGAACGCCTGGACGAGTTCGCCCGGCTGCTCACCCTGGAGATGGGCAAGCTCTACGCCGAGAGCTTGGGTGAGGTCGAGCTCAGCGCGCAGATTTTCGAGTACTACGCCGAGAACGCCGAGGCCTTCCTGGCGCCCGAAAGTCTTGAGACCGCGAGCTCCGATGACGATGCCGTGGTGGTCAGCGCCCCATTGGGAGTGATCCTGGGGATCCAGCCGTGGAACTTCCCCTATTACCAGCTGGCGCGGGTGGCCGCACCCAATCTAATGGCCGGCAACGTGGTGATGGTCAAACACGCCTCCAACGTGCCCCAGGCCGCGGCCGCCTTCGAGCAGCTGTTGCTGGAAGCCGGTGGCCCACAAGGCGCCTACACCAACCTGTTCGCCACCAAGGATCAGCTCTCGCTGCTCATCGACGACCCGCGGGTGCGCGGAGTGTCGCTGACCGGCAGCGAGGGCGCCGGGGCCATCATCGCGGCGCGTGCGGGCAAGAACCTCAAGAAGTCCACCATGGAGCTGGGGGGTTCGGACGCGCTGATCGCGTTGGCCGACGCCGATGTCGACAAGACCGTGGCCTGGGCGCGGCACGGTCGGATATTCAACGGCGGCCAGTGCTGTGTGGCCTCCAAGCGGATCATCGTCGTCGACGAGATCGCCGACGAGTTCCTCGACCGATTCCAGGTCGCACTGTCCGAGCTCAAGGCCGGCGATCCGTTCGACCCGTCAACCACGCTGCCCCCGATGTCCACTCAGGGTGCCGCCGACGATCTGTACGCACAGATCAACGCCGCCGTAGAAGCCGGCGCGAAGGCGATCCCATGCGGTGAGCCGGTGCCCACCACGGGTGCATTCGTGCAGCCCACGATTCTGACCGACATCGCTCCGGACAACCCGGCCTACTACCAGGAGTTCTTTGGGCCGGTGGCGCTGTTCTTCCGCGTCAAGGATGAGGACGAAGCCGTTCGGCTGGCCAACGATTCGCGCTACGGGCTGGGCGGATCAGTGTTCACGGCTGACGTCGCGCACGGCGTCGAGGTGGCCAAGCGCATCGACACCGGCATGGTGTCCATCAACCACCCCACGCGGCTCAAGGCCGACCTGCCGTTCGGCGGGATCAAGATCTCGGGCTACGGCCACGAACTCGCCAAGGCCGGCATTCAGGAGTTCGTGAACAAGAAGCTCATCAACGTCGTCCCGATCGACGCACCGGCCTGATCAATCCCTGACCTAAGAGAAGAAGGAACTGTAATCATGGCTGACTTCACCGTGGGAAAGTACCTAGCGGCCCGGTTCGAGCAGATCGGACTCAAGCACTACTTCATGGTCCCCGGGGACTACAACCTGGTGCTGCTCGACGAGCTGCTGACCAACGAGAACCTCGAGCAGATCGGCTGCTGCAACGAGCTCAATGCCGCCTATGCCGCCGAGGGCTACGCCCGGGTCAACGGCGCCGGCGCGGTGCTGACCACCTACAACGTGGGCGCGTTTTCCGCGCTCAACGGGGTGGCCGGCGCCTACGCCGAACGGCT
>DATMMZ010000009.1:0-28682 GCA_035569455.1 Mycobacterium sp.
ACGCCACCCTTGGTCTCGATACCCAGGCTCAGCGGCGTCACGTCAAGCAGCAGAACGTCTTTCACCTCACCCTTGAGCACACCCGCCTGCAGAGCGGCACCTACGGCCACGACCTCGTCGGGGTTGACGCCCTTGTTGGGCTCCTTACCGCCGGTCATCTCCTTGACTAGCTCGGACACCGCGGGCATGCGGGTCGAACCACCCACCAGCACGACGTGGTCGATGTCGGACACCGAGATCCCGGCGTCGGCGATCACCGACTGGAACGGCTTGCGGGTGCGGTCCAGCAGGTCCTGAGTGATGCGCTGGAACTCCGCCCGGGTCAGCTGCTCGTCGAGGAACAGCGGGTTCTTGTCCGCGTCGACGGTGATGTAAGGCAGGTTGATCGAGGTCGACTGGCTCGAGCTCAGCTCGATCTTCGCCTTCTCCGCGGCCTCACGGAGCCGCTGCATCGCCATCTTGTCCTTGGTCAGGTCGATGCCGCTGGTGCCCTTGAACTTGTCGACGAGCCACTCGACGATACGGTCATCCCAGTCGTCGCCGCCGAGGTGGTTGTCACCGCTGGTGGCGCGAACCTCGACGACGCCCTCGCCGATCTCGAGCAGCGAGACGTCGAAGGTGCCGCCACCGAGGTCGAAGACCAGGATGCGTTGTTCCTTCTCGCCCTTGTCCAGGCCGTAGGCCAGCGCCGCGGCGGTCGGCTCATTCACGATGCGCAGGACGTTCAAGCCCGCGATCTGGCCGGCATCCTTGGTGGCCTGACGTTGGGCGTCGTTGAAGTAGGCGGGCGTGGTGATCACCGCGTCGGTGATGTCCTCGCCGAGGTAGGCCTCCGCGTCGCGCTTCAGCTTCATCAGAATGCGGGCGCTGATCTCCGGCGCGGTGTATTTCTTGCCGTCGATCTCCACGGACCAGTCGCTGCCCATGTGCCGTTTGACCGAGCGAATGGTGCGGTCGACGTTGGTCACCGCCTGGTTCTTGGCGGGCTGGCCGACCAGTACTTCGCCGTTGCGGGCAAACGCGACGACGGATGGCGTCGTCCTGGAGCCCTCGGAGTTGGCTACGACAACGGGGTCGCCACCTTCGAGGACGCAGACGACGGAGTTGGTGGTCCCGAGGTCGATTCCGACCGCACGAGCCATAGTGATTCCTCCTGATTTGTAGAGCTTTTGTCCTGCATTATGCTGAGTGAACCTCGCTCAAGCCTGCTCGCAGACCGATATCCTGTCAACCCGAGGATTGAGTCTGAGTCACTCAACTTCTTGATCATCCTAACGGCAGGCGTTCGCTACTTGTTCCCGGGGCCAAAAATCGGGCGGATGGCGATCACCGCGGTGGGCCGGCGAGGGAAGCGTGTCTACACAGCAAACAATATATAAGCACGCTGTAACTGATAACCAGCCTTTTAAACTGCGAATAGCAAATAAAGCGGGGTTGCATAGCTTGGACACAGCTCAGGGAGAGGTCAGCCCTATGCCTCATGGCTAGCGTCGATGGTGTTACGCCGACGAAGGGAGACAACGATGGCATTCCGTACCGTCAAGCTCCGTCGATTGCTCGGGGCTACGGCGTTATGTGGGGGTATGGCGATCGCCGCGACAGGCATTGGCGCGGGTGTTGCCAGCGCGGATTGGGGGGCTCCGCCGCCGCCACCGCCTGGCCCGGTGGCCTGGGGGCCACCGCCACCCGCTTGGGGACCACCCCCGCCACCGGCATGGGGACCACCCCCGCCTCCGCCGGGACCCTGTCTTCCGTTCCTTTCCTGCTGACCGGTTCAGTTAGCAGCGAGGTGACCGCTGACGCTGTGGATGCCGCCAATGGCGAACCGGTGTCCACAGCGTCAGCACGCGGTCGCCACAAGACATCTTGTCAGCTGGTCTGTCAAGACATCCTGCAAGGTAGAATCGGGGTATGGCTTCAGTAACCCGCACCACTCAGCGGAGTCGAAGCGATCGACGCAGCGAGTGGCAGGGCCGATTTTTGGCCGGCACCGAAAAGCTGCTGAGTGAGGGCAATGCGTTCACCGATTTGAGCGTGGATCGCTTGGCGGCCGCAGCCGGCACCACCCGCGCCACCTTCTACGTCTATTACGAGGACAAGGGACATCTGCTGCGTCAGCTCAGCAGACACGTCATGGTCGAGCTTCAAGACGCCGCTCAACAGTGGTGGCAGTCCGCAGCGCGACGCGATCCGCACGACTTGCTGGCAGCCGTGAAAGCGGTTGTTTCCAGTTACCGCAGACATCAGGCCCTGATGTCAGCCGTCGTTGAGACCGCCGGCTACGACCCCTCGGTGGCCTCCGACTTCCAGGCGCTGATGGGGGATTTCGAGGCGGCGACCCGGGACGTTATCGAGCAGGGTCACTCAGCCGGGGTCATCGGCGATCTCCCCGCGGGTGAAGTCGCCCGCGCGCTGGTGTGGATGGTGGAGCGGACCTGCTATCAGGCAGTGCGCAGCACACCACCCGACAACGACGACCAGATCGCCGTCGCGCTCGCCGAAATCATTTGGCGAACCCTGTACTTGGAGCCGCTCAATCCGGCATGACGCTCAGCCGCCACCGGGTCGGGTCGGGCGCTTGTTTACGACGCCGCACCCGGCTAACCATGATGCCGACGGCGGCGGCGACGCTGAAACACAATGGGCACACAGCGACATCCTCAGTTGGGGGTCGGCATAAGGCGAACTTCGAGTCGGCCCTCGAGATCGACATGCGCCGAGGCGGTTCCGTCGGCAGCCGCGACGATCTGGTCCTCCACGCCACCACGCACGGCGTAGGTGACCCCGGGTCGCAATCGGGTGAACCCGAGTCGACGACGCCCGCCACGATCGCCGGGACGCAACACCAGATCGAGTGCCTCACCGTCGGTTACGGCACGGGCCACCAAGACGTGTGGGTATTCGGCGACATCGAGGATGGGGCCGCGCGCCCAAGCGTCGGGAATTCCGTAGTTGACTCGGTCGTAATGCGCGTTCGCCCGACCACAGTTCGACATCACCCACGCCAGATTGGCCTGTGTTGAGCCGTTGGCGAGTCGGCGCACTCCCCCTTCGGTGACCGCTTGGCCTTCGTCGGCAATCCTCGCTCCAGCGGCCGCGGCGATGTCGGCGTCGCCGAGTTCGGTGGCTGCTGCCTGTACCCACAACAGGGCGCTGACCCCGCTGCGGCGATAATTACCGGTGTCGATGCGATCCCAGCCGGACATCTTCACGTCCAGCCGCCCGTCGTCGCGCAGCGTCAGCATTTCGCGCTTGAGGATTTCCCACTGCCGACGCGCGATATCGGGCATCACCGGATGGATCTGCCAGATCACCGAGGCATCGGAAAGAATCGAAGTCATTGCCGGAATCGAGAATCCGGTCCACTTCGACCTGATGCCAATCGTGCGGCCATCGGCGCTGAGGAATTCGTTTTCGAACCCTCGGCGAAAGCTCGGCATGATTTTTTCGACGTAGTTGGTGCCGTAAAGATGGTCATGGATCGGCAGTGGCAGGATCCCAAAGCCGTTGCACAGTGCGTAGATCCAATTCGGTTCACACGGAAACAGCCCATACTTCGCTGCCGCAAAATTCCGCGCCAGAACTTCGGTCAACGAATGCAGGTCGTAGTCATACCGCATCCCGCGAGGATGGCGAAAGCTGATGGAGCCGGGTTCGCTGTAACATTGATCGCGGGTAGCCGCGACGTAACCGGCGATCTGATTGCCCAGCCATCCCGACACCATGATGTCGTCCCGGGGAATGGGATCGGGGTTGTACCGCAGATGGCCCCACATGCTCTCCTTGGACCAGAATGCCCAGCAGATCCGCTCCTGCCACTTTGCGATGGTGTTGCGTTGCGCCAACGACAAATAACCGTGAAATGCCGGCGTGTGGGCATATTGAACCGCGGTCAGGCCATAGCCGTTCACCGCAACTTGATAACGAATCGAGGAGAGCTGGAATTGCTCGATCTTGTCATAGCCCTTGAACTCGCTGACCGGCTGCAGCGCGCGCTCGAGTGCGAATCGAACAAGTTCTAGCTGCTCTGTGCTTAATTCTGGTACTGGAGGCGTGGATTCGCGCTTCTCGGACCTGGTGATCGGTACACAGTTAGTCGCGCCCAACGTCTGCAGGAACTCATTACGCGCCGTCCGCCGCTTCACCGCCTTCTGGAACGCACTGCGGCGCAGCGTGATCCCGCCACAGACTGTCGCCAGCGCGGTGAGCGGAACCATCACCTTGGCCAAGGGTCTGCGGACGTCGTGACGCAGTGCCCCCAACGCGGTGGCGAGCCAAACCGTAACGGGCGCCATAACATTTCCGCTCCCCAACCACATCACCAGCGAAGTGGCGAAGCCGACCACGCTAGCCAAGAATCGCACGGGTTTGCCTGCGCCGAGGTAGCCGGCACCCGGGGCGATCAATCCGACACCGAGATTCGCGGCGCGGCCGTTGGCGGCGCGCCGTGCGATCGCGGTGCCGGTTGCCACCAGCGTGAGATATCCAATTACTGTGCGGCGCAACTGGTGTGTCGTCACCGGCCCGTCCGGGGTGCTGCGCTCTGGAATCAGCGCCGGAGGAATGTGCCAAGTTTGCATTCCGGGGTCCTTTCAGCTCAGCTGTGGCTGACGCGTTCTTGGTAAGTGCGGCGGGCGGCAAGGTCGGAATCGCGAAGGACTGCACGTTCGGCGCCAAGCATCCGGCTACCGAACTCGCCTACGCTCAACGGCAGGACACGCAACCCCATCAGCAGCAAGCCGAAACTCCTTGGCGCGTAGATACGCCGGTGTGACCGCCCCGACTCCAGCGCCCGAACCACCTCCGCTGCAACATCGTCCGGCTCTAGTTTGCGGATCAGGCGAGGTTGCGTGATACCGGCGGCAAGTTCGGTGTTCACCGCACCGGGCAGTACGCAGGAAAACTTCACGCCGCTGCGCCGGAACTCCAGCCGCGCCGCGTCGGTGAACCGGATAACCGCGGCCTTACTCGCGTTATAGGAGACCAGCCCGGGCACCGATGACTCACCCATTGTCGAAGCGATGTTGATGATGTGCCCACGGCCCCGGGGCACCATACGGGCCAGCGCATGCTTGGTGCCCACAACAAAGCCGTACGTGTTGATCTCGAAGATCCGCTTGGTCACCGCGTCGTCCTCGTCGAGAAGCGGACCGGCGGGCATGATGCCGGCGTTGTTGACCAGCGCATCGATCGGCCCCAGCCGTTCCTCCGTCTCGGCCAGAAAGGAGCGGAACGAACAAGGGTCGGTGACATCGAGGCGAGCCCAGAACGCTGCTCCGCACTTCCGCGCGGCGGTCGGCAGAGCCGCTTCATCGATGTCGCCGATCGCGACGCGGGCGCCGCGCGACGCCAACGACTGCGCAATGACACGTCCGATGCCTCGTCCCGCCCCGGTGACGACAACGACCTGACCGGAGAGCGGGTTCGCCGTCATCGTGGCCTCGCGGCAACCCACGCGCGCCGGCTGCTAAGCGCTGTGAGTGCGATGGCGATCGCGACGGTCGCGGAGAGGACGGGGACGATCCATTGGCCGGCCATCCACATATACCCGTGATGCGGATCGTGGGTGAGCGGAGCGGCCGCCACCACAAGCCAGGCGAGCGTCCCGAGGGCAATCCGTCGCATCAAGATCACGTAGCCGACGCCGGCGAGCGATATCGCCGCCTCTGCCCAGTGGCCATAGAAGGCCAACCCGCCCCCGGGAACCATCAGCCCTAGGCCGAAACCGGTGAGCCGTGGCGACAGTTCGCTGCCCGCGACGACCAGACCGACAAGCCAGGCGGTGACGTACAAAAGCGCATGTCGACGGTGGAAAGTAGCCGTCACGAAATTTGTCATGAAGGCATTGTGGCGGCTGCTTGACACTCTGTCAAGCAGACTGTCTTGACAGAGTGTCAAGCAGTTGGTTGTCCTGGGGACACCCCAGCCGACCAGCGCTCGATCGCCTAGAGTATTAGAGCATCTGCTCTGTTACTCTGACAGGCGTGCCCCGTCCTCGTGTGCACGACCCGGATCGCGTCCTCGACGCCGCCGAGTCGTTGGCTGTCGCGTCTGGACCGGCCGCGGTGACCATCCGCGCGATCGGTTCGGCGATCGGAGTTTCCAACGGCGCGGTGTATCACACCTTCGGATCCCGGGTGGGATTGCTGGGCCGGACTTGGCTGCGGGCGGGACACCGTTTCCTCGAGGCGCAAACCGCATTGGTTGATCAGGCCTTGTCGGCACCAGGCCCGCAGGCTGGAGTCGAGGCTGTGGTGGCTGCCGCTGACGCGCCGGTGGTTTTCGCCGAGCGGTATCCAAATTCGTCCTTGCTGCTGCTCACGGTACGTCGAGACGAACTACTCCAGCCGGACCTACCCAGCGAAATCACTACTGAGATCAGGGATCTCGAAGCGATGTTGGTCGGTTTGATGATTCGGCTCGCCGTCAGCGTGTGGGGCCGCAAAGACGCGGGCGCGGTGGACACGATCACTATGTGCATCGTCGACCTGCCGACGGCGATCCTGCTGCGCCGTGACCGCCTGGGCAACGCGACAGCGCGTCAGCAACTCCGTGCCGCCGTGAAAGCGGTTCTGGACGTCGGGCCGCCGCCCCCGAACCAAGCCACGAAAGGAACAGCAGCATGACAATCAACCTGCAGTACAACGACAAGATCGCCATCCTTGAACTTGGCGCCGACGAAAACCGGTTCTCGCCTGGCTTTCTCGACGAGATGGACGCCCATCTCGACGAGATCGTCGCCGGCGGTGCGCATGGATTGGTAACGACGGCGGCCAGCAAGTTCTACACCAACGGGTTGGACCTCGACTGGCTCAGCGCCCATGCTGAGCAGCACCAGTGGTACGTCGGCCGGGTTCAGGCATTACTGGCTCGCGTCCTCACGCTGCCCATTCCCACGGCGGCAGCGGTCGTCGGCCATGCGTTCGGCGCCGGAGCGATGCTGGCCCTGGCTCACGATTTCCGGGTGATGCGCGCTGACCGCGGCTTTTTCTGCTTTCCGGAAGTGGACATCCACATCCCATTCACGCCCGGCATGGCCGCGCTGATCCAAGCCAAGCTTGCGCCACATGCTGCAATAGCCTCAATGACGACCGGTCGCCGCTTCGGCGGCGGCGACGCCGCGAGCATCGGAATTGTTGACGCCACCGCGGCCGAAGGTGCCGTGACCGACGCAGCCGTCGACATGCTGCGCCCGCTCAGCGGGAAAAATCAGGAGACGCTGGGCGCGATCAAGCAGACTATGTTCGCCCGGGCCGTGGACGCGCTTACCGGAGGGATCAAATGACCGAGATCATCGACCAGTCCAAGACATCGATGATGATCGAGCAGCGGATCGCAAAGACCACCAATCCGCGCCATCTCCTGATGCTCAACCGGCTGCTGCAGCACACCATCGGCGAGGCCAACCTGGACGTCGACCTTGTGATGTCAACCCTCGGCCCGGACCCGCGCTATATCGCCTGGGGCGCGCCCGCGGATCTGAGCCCGGTGGGACGGCAGGCGGTCCGAAACTTCTACGAAGAGACGATCGTGAAGGGCGGCCAGTTCTACCTCGAGATGGACATGGACCGAATCGTCGTTGACGACGACACGATCGTCACCGAAGGCGATATGCGCTCTCTCTACTACGGTGCCGACGCCGCGAATAGAGGCTTTCCCGTTGATGATCCGCAGAGCTTCTATCTCCTTTCGCTGCGCATGCTGATCGTCTGGCCGTTCGATGCCGATGGCTTCATCACCGGCGAGGAGACATACACCGCCGTTACGACGCCCGATTTCTTCACGAAGGTCGAAACATCCCAGGTGCCGCAGAAGTTTCGCGACTTCATCGACGCGCGCTAGCCGGGATGGATTCTTCGATCAGCGACAGCAACGCGCGGGTCGCGGCGCTGGGCGGGCGGGTCGCGAATGTCGCGACGTACAACCGCCATCGCAGGTCGTAGTCGGCGACGGGGACCGTCACCAGACCCGAATCGTCGATGTCATCGAGGATGGACCAGCTCAGAAAGCCGATGCCCAGCCCGTTTCGAATGTAGGCCGCGGCCGTGCCCAGGTCGGCGACCTCCAACGTAACGGTCCGTTCGACGCCGGCGGCCCTGAATGCGTTGTCGATTACGGTCCTGGTGCCGTAGCCGGGCGGGGCGTCGACGAACGACATTCCGGCCAGCTCGGCCAATCGCACCGAATCCCGCCCGGCGAACGGATGATCGGCCGGGACAACCAGGGGCAACGGGGCCGCGGCGACGAGCCGAGTGTGCAGGTCGGCCGGCGGGGTGCCGGTGAAGACCAGAAATGCGATGTCGAGATCCCCGTCGCGGAGTTGCCGGGCCAGCCCCGCCGAGCCGGCGCGTGCGGACCGTAGCTGAACCAGCACTTCGGGATGTCGGGCGTGGAGGTCGGCAAGCAGGGCGGGAAGGTCTATGACGCTGATCGACGTCAAGGTGCCCAGGGTGACGGTGCCGCGGACGGCCCCGCGGGTGGCGTGGACGGCGTCCTTGGCCGCGCGGGCGGCGTCGAGGGTGGCGCGGGCGCGTGGCCGCAGCTCCTCACCCGCGGTGGTCAGGGTCACCCCCGCCGGGCCTCGGACAAACAAATCCGCGCCGAGTTCGCGCTCGAGGGCCTTGATCGTCGCGGACACCCCGGATTGGACGACATGCAGCCTCACGGCGGCTTGGGTGAAGCTCCGCGTGTCCGCGACAGCTAAGAAATGCTCCAGGTGGCGTAGCTCCACCCAGCCATTATCACTGATTGTGCTGGGCCCTATCAGAAGGTTTCGTTGGCCGTGATCGGGTCTGCCCGCGTAGCGTCGACACGTGACGGTCACCAGAACCCGCTGGTCTTCGGCATCCGCAAACGACCAGTTCGTCGTCGAAAATCCGGCCACCGGTGAACGGGTAGCCGTTGTCCAAGGGGCCGGGCCGGACCAGGTGGACCAAGCCGTGCGAGCCGCCCACGCCGCCCACCTGGATTGGAAAGAGCGCCCGCCGCGCCAGCGCGGTCGCTACCTGCGCAAGGCGGCCGAGGTCATTCGCGCGCACGCCGACGAGATCGCCGCACTCGAATCTTTGGAGATGGGCAAGCCGATCACTCAGTCCCGTCAGTTCGATGTCGAAGCCGCGATCAGCATCTTCGAGTACTTCGGCAGCCTGGTGGAGGTGCTGCCCAGCCAGGCGCGCGACTACGGCCCCGTTTTCGACGTCACCACGTTGGAGCCATTCGGTGTCATTGCCGGCATCGTGCCGTTCAACTGGCCACCCATCCACACCGCCGGGAAGACGGCCCCCGCACTGGCGGTGGGCAACGCCATCGTGCTGAAGCCGCCGGAGCAGACACCGTCAGTGGTGCTGCGCATGGTGGAACTTATCCAGTCGGTGCTGCCCTCGGATTTAGCAAAAGACTTGGTGCAGGTCGTCCCTGGGGCGGGCGCGGTGGGGGCCGCGCTGGCCGGACATGCGCTGGTGGGCAAGGTCTCCTTCACCGGCTCCCCGCAGACCGGCTCGACGGTGCTGCGCACAGCGGCCGACAACCTCACCCCGACGCTGATGGAACTGGGCGGCAAGAATCCTTTGCTGGTCTTCGACGACGCCGATCTGCAGGAGGCGCTACTGGCCGCCATCGACGGGGGCTTCTTCAACCAGGGCGAAGCCTGCACGGCGTCTTCGCGGATCCTGGTGCAGGACACGATCTTTGCCGAGTTCGAAAGCAGGCTGGCCACCGCGGTGAGCCGGCTGCGGGTGGGCGATGGCGCCGACCCCGCCACAGACGTCGGACCGCTGGTAACCGCCGCGCAGCAGAAACGGGTCCTGGATTACCTCGACATTGGCGTGGCCGAGGGGGCTCGCATCGCCGCTCAGGCGCCACTGCCCAGCGATCCGCGACTGGCGAACGGCTTCTACGTGCCGCCTACCCTGCTCACCGACGTCACTCCCGATATGCGGGTAGCCACCGAGGAGATTTTCGGTCCGGTCGTCACACTGATCCCGTTCTCCGGCGAGGACGAGGCCGTGCGGATCGCCAACGGCACCCAATTCGGTCTCGTCGCAGCGGTTTTCACCCAGGACAGCGACCGGGTACTGCGGGTGAGCCGGCAGATCCGGGCCGGAACGGTGTTCGTCAACAACTATGTCCGGGTTGCCGTCGGTACCGGATTCGGCGGGATCGGCCACAGTGGCTTCGGCCGCGAGCACGCCCAGGAGACGCTGGCCGAATACGGATACCACAAAACCGTTCGGCTGGCCCACAGGCGCGACGAGCTGCCGCGCTGGGCCGCAGCCGACAGAGTGCTGGAAGGGTAGGAATCACATGCGCACCATTGCGCTCGAAGAGCATTACGCGACAGCAGAATTCCTCAACGGACCGGGCAGCTGGCATAGATCACGCCCCAACTTGGCCGAACAGCTCAACGACCTCGGTGACGGGCGCATCGCGGCGATGGACGACGCGGGCGTCGACCTGGCCGTGCTGTCGCTGGTGGCGCCCGGGGTGGAACAAATGGACGCCCCCGCGGCCGTGCGCATGGCCGGCGCATGCAACGACGAGCTGGCCGCGGCGGTGCGCCGATACCCGGATCGGCTGGCCGGGTTCGCCGCCCTGCCGGTGGGCGCGCCCGAGGCCGCGGCTGACGAACTCGAGCGAGCGGTACGCGAACACGGATTTGCGGGCGCGGTGATCAACGGCCACTGTCAAGGCGTCTACTTGGACGACCCGCACTTTGAACCGATTCTCGACCGCGCGGCCACGCTGAACGTTCCGATCTACCTTCATCCCACGATCCCTCCGGCCGCCGTCATCGAGTCCTGCTACGCGGGGTTTGCCGCCGACGTCTCGTTCGCGCTCGCGACCGTGGGTTGGGGCTGGCACATCAACACGGCTACGCATGCGCTGCGCCTGATTCTCGGTGGAGTTTTCGACCGCCACCCCACGTTGCAAATCATCATCGGACACATGGGCGAGGCGACGTCGTTCATGCTGCCGCGGTTCGACGCCACGCTGAAGCCCGAGCTGACGGGCCTGCGGCACCCGGTCAGTACCTACCTTCGACAGAACTTCCACTACACCTTCGCCAACTTCAACGACGAAGCGACCTTTGCGAACCTGGTCGCGCAGGTCGGCGTCGGCCGGGTGGCTTTCTCGACCGACCATCCCTTCGGTTCGATGAAAGGCGCACGCGTGTTCCTCGACAATCTGCCCCTCACCCAAGAGGACCGGGCGAGCATCAGCCATCGCAACGCCGAGCAATTGCTGGGCCTGTGACTCGCACGCCCTTTGCCAGGCCGGGTCGCGGTTTGTTTTGAGTTAGTTAATAGTCGGCCTGTTGGTAGCAACCGTGGGATAGCCTGAGCGTTCCGGGAAGCACCACCGCAGGAGCGCGATGCCACCGCTAGACACCGCCGCCGAGCGGCTGACGCGCGAAGACGCGGGCTACCACAAGGCCCTTAAAAACCGCCAGATACAAATGATCGCTCTCGGCGGTGCCATCGGAACCGGCCTTTTCCTCGGTGCCGGAGGAAGGCTTGCGTCGGCGGGACCCGGGCTGTTCGTGGTCTACGCGATCTGCGGCATCTTTGTGTTTCTGATCTTGCGAGCACTCGGCGAACTTGTGCTGCACCGCCCGTCATCGGGATCCTTCGTCTCCTATGCCCGCGAGTTCTTCGGGGAGAAGGTGGCTTTCGCCGCGGGCTGGATGTACTTCCTGAACTGGGCGATGACCGGGATCGTGGATACCACGGCGATCGCGCACTACTGCCACTATTGGAAGGCGTTCCACGTCATCCCGCAGTGGACCCTCGCGTTGATCGCGCTGGTGGTGGTGTTGTCGATGAACCTGATCTCGGTCAAGGTCTTCGGCGAACTGGAGTTCTGGGCGTCATTGATCAAGGTGCTGGCGCTGGTCACGTTCCTCATCGTCGGCACTGTCTTTTTGGCGGGGCGCTTCAAGGTCGACGGTCAGGACACCGGAGTGTCGCTGTGGAGTAGCCACGGAGGGCTGTTGCCGACCGGCCTGCTGCCGCTGGTGCTCGTCACCTCCGGGGTGGTGTTCGCCTACGCCGCAATCGAATTGGTCGGCATCGCCGCCGGGGAGACGGCCAACCCGGAGAAGATCATGCCGCGCGCGATCAACTCGGTGGTGTTCCGCATCGCGGTCTTCTACATCGGGTCGACCATCCTGCTGGCAGTGCTGCTGCCCTACACCGCGTACCGAGACCATGTGAGCCCGTTCGTGACGTTCTTTTCCAAGGCCGGTTTCAGCGGGGCGGGCAGCCTGATGAATCTCGTCGTTCTCACCGCCGCGCTGTCGAGCCTGAACGCCGGGCTGTATTCGACGGGCCGCATCCTGCGGTCGATGGCGATGAACGGCAGCGGCCCGAAGTTCACCGCGCCGATGTCGAAGAACGGCGTGCCGTACGGCGGCATCCTGCTCACCGCCGGGATCGGCCTGCTGGGCATCGTGCTCAATGCGGTCAAGCCGAGCCAGGCCTTCGAAATCGTGCTCCACATCGCCTCTGTGGGTGTTGTGGTGGCCTGGGGGACGATCGTGGCGTGCCAGCTGAAGTTCTACCAGCTGGTGAAGAAAGGGGAGCTGGAGCGGCCGAAATTCCGGATGCCGTTCGCGCCCTACAGCGGTTATGCCACGCTGGCTTTCCTGGTGGGCGTGCTTGCCCTGATGTTCTTCGACAAGGTGCAAGGTCCTTGGATGCTCGGCGCGATGGCGATCGGCATCCCCGCCCTCATCGGCGGCTGGTATCTGGTGCGCCACCGTGTGACGGCCGCCGCCCAAGACACCACCGAACCGGCGTCATCCTGATACGTCGATGACGTTACGGCCCAACGGTTTTCGCTCACGCAGCGAGGTTCGTCAGCCCGGCTCGTCTACGTCTTGACCGCCGGCAAGGTCGGCGCAGTCGACGATCTCTACGTCTCGCCTGCTCCGCAGATACGACCCCGCGCCCTGGTCGCCGGATATCTGTGCCAGCACCGCGGGCAAATGTTGGCGACCGATAACGACGGGATGTCCCGGACGGTCGCCGAAATATGTACGCGCGAGCCCGCCGCCGGATGCCAGCGCGCGGCCCAGTACCCGCGCCACCACCGCGGGACCCACATCGGGGGTGTCGATGACGTGCAGAACGGCGTAGTCCGCGTCCATACCCTCGGCGTGAAGTAGGCCGGCACGAACCGAGGCGCTTAGGCCCTCATCCCAATCGGGCGCGGTGATCGCGGTAACGCCCGGTGGGGCCGGAACCTCGGCAGCGCCCAGAACCAGAACGACTTCGGCACAGCCACCGTCGCGCAGCGCACCGACGGCCGTCTCCAGCCACCCCTCGACCAGCACCTTTGGCTTGCCGTAACGCCGGCCGGCACCCGCGGCCAGCAAGACTCCGACGACCATCGGCTCGGCTAACGGCACTCTCCTATCATGGCATTGCGCTTGAGCCACATCGCGGTTGACAAAAGCGGAAAATCACTGGGTGAACAGTGGATTAGAGACGACGGTCAATGAAATCGCTGACGGTGTCTTCCGGTTTTCCACCTGGATACCAGGCATCACCGAACACGGCTATACGTTCAACCACCTCGAACAGCTGCGCTGGATCTCCTTCGCCCACGTTGAGGCCGACGAGTGCGGTGCGGTCAACCTGCTGCTTGATGCGGCAGTTCATCCCCACTCCGCACGTGCCGCACAACTGGGAGAGCGGGCTATGGTTCGACGAGACCACCTCCACGCTGCTGTGCGGTGACCTGCTCGAGCACGCCGGCCAGGTCCCGGCCCTCACCGAATCTGATTGCGTCGTTCCGGCATTGGCAGCAGAGGAGCAATTCCAAGCCATTGGCCGGACACCCAATCTTGCGCCAACCCTCGAGCAGCTGGCGCAACTGCGCGCGCTGTCCGACGGCTTGCCGCGCCGTAGCAGTCCGTGCAGCGGTAACGCTTCGCCATCGACACGATTCCAAAAGCGCGTCACTGCAGTAACTTGCGTCACCTCGTGCGTAATCTGACTGCTGGTATCTCAGATTTGGGAGTAGCGCGTGCGGTTATCGCAAAAAGCACGGGGTTTGGCCGGTTGGTCGCCGCCGCTCGCGGCCATGCTGGTTGGCGCTGCGCTGGTCGCCGGCTGCAGCAACATCATCGAAGGCAAGCCGGTCGCCACGCCGGGGACGGGACCAACCGAACCGTCTTTCCCCACACCCAGACAGACCCCCATCCCCACCACGGGGATGTCGCCGCCGACCGCACCGGCGAGCCCGACCGCGCCGGCCGGCGCCATTCCCCTCCCGCCGGACCAGAACGGTTACGTCTTCATCGAAACCAAATCGGGCATGACGCGTTGCCAGATCAACAAGGACAGCGTCGGTTGCGAGGCACCCTTCACCAACTCACCCCTCCAAGACGGCGAGCACGCCAACGGCGTCAGCATCACCGCTGGGGGCTCCGTCCAGTGGGTGCTGGGCAACCTGGGGGCCATCCCAACCGTCACCATTGACTACCAGACCTACGACGCGCAGGGCTGGACGATAAACGCCACCGCCGACGGCACCCGGTTCACGAACAGCCACACTGGCCACGGGATGTTCATCAGTATCGAGAAGGTCAACACGTTCTAGGCGCAGGTCATGCCATCATTCGCGGGTTGGGACCGCAGTCGGACCGCGGGCATGGGTGCCGTCGAACATCCGCGCGAATTCAGTTCTGCAAGCACGGAGGTGGACATGATTCGGCTTACCGGGTTGGCGCGCAAGAAGATTCGGGATGTCGAATGTCGGCTGGCGAGGCCGGTGGCGGTGCCCATGTCTCGCGATTGGTAGGTGAGATGTCCAAACGGTGAAGTGCATGCAAAAAACAGGAAACACCTAACCAAAACACAGCCTCCTACAAGTTTGCGCAATCATCATAAAAATCACGCTGAATAGAACAGGCGTAGCAAGGCGGTCGTGACATCGTTGCGGCGACGTTCTATAGCACTCCCGCCCAGGCTTCGACCAAAAAGAAAAGGTCGCGGACGGCTCTAATGCCGACGGGCCACTAGTAGCCGAGCAGGTGATAAATGTCAATTCTGTCCCGCGTAGTTCTGGATAGTGCGGCCGCGCCAAGGCGGGCTAACGGTGGCGCGCGAAGGGTGGGGATAGTTGGCATGGCCGTCCTGACGGCCATGGCTTTGGGTGCCGACCCTGATGCGAACGCCGCTCCGACACCGGGATGCCCCCAAGGGCCTGCACCGGGGCCGGGGTGCGGTGGGCGTGCGTTCCTGACAGATATCAGCGCGGCTGGCTTCGGGGACAGCAACGGTAACCAGGTGGCGCTGGACCAGGGCCTGGATATCTGTCGCCTGATGGACGCCGGCCTCAGTCGACAGAACATGGTGAACCAGTTCTCGGCGGCGAACCCGGCGCTGAGTCGAGACGGGGCGGCGCAGGTCGTCCGAATCGCTATCCGCGACCTGTGCCCGTGGCACGGGTAATTGACCGTCACGCTGCAATGAACGGCGTTGCCAGACGACGGAATTAGCGCTGGCGTCTGCGGCCACAACTTTCGACATCGCAATCTTGACACCGCCCGCCTGGGCTGAGCCCGGCGCGCAGCCCGAGCCGCTACACCTGACCGGTGGCCGCGTCGTGTTCACCCGGGAGCGCATCGTCTCGCCCGCGGTGTGGCTCGCCGCGAGGCCTTGCCAGGTGGTGTCAGTACCATCGGTGCCGTGGCACGTTACGGCCCACCGAACGACTTCAACGACCAGCCGACCACGAAGGCCGACTTCGGCGCGGGCGGGGCGCCGTCGGATACACCGCCCGAAATTCCGCCCGATCAATCCGAAACCCCCGCACCTCACCACGCGGGATTCGAGCCGGCCCCGTGGTATCGCAGTCCCCCGCTGCTCATCGCCTGGGCCCTGCTTGTCCTGATCCTGGTCGCGCTGATCGTCTACGGTATCGGCGAGCTGATCGGCGGGGGCGAAAGCACTGGCCCTGCCCCATCGACGACCACGACTACCACAACCGCGCCGAGCTCTGGCACCACCACGGCGACCACGACGACGCCACCTCCCAGCACGACCACTCCGACGACGCCGCCCACCAGCACCGCAGTCCAGCCGCCGCCGACACAGCAGCAACCGACACAGCAGCAACCGACACAGGAGCCCACGCAAAAGCATCACCCACACCTGCCCCAGCTGCCGCCGGGGATAAGACTGCCGTTTTGATCGGTAACGGCGCGCGCGTGCCAGCGATAGCGGCTTGGTGATCCCGCTATGGTGAGGGCGGCTAGCCGATCGCCAGCGACACAACAAACACAGGGGTATGCGATATGAGCGAGTCGCTGGGGTTGTCGATCGGGGTGGCCAACCTGGTCGCGGCCCGGGTGGGTGGCGCTCCCGTGACGCGCAGATCCGTGTTGACGATCTTTGACCACCGGGCAGGCGAAGTTGGCCTGCCGGAAGAAAACCCGAAGCTGAACGAACCCGGCCTGGTGATGCGGGGATTTGTCGAGCGGGTCGGGGACCGGTCTCCGCTGGTGGCGCCCGACGGCACCAAGTACCTCGGCGAGGCACTGACGGTCGAAGCGCTCGAGGCGATGGCACGCACGGTCGGCTACGGAACACCGGTCGCGATCGCGGTCCCCGCCTATTGGTCCGACGGCCAGTCCACGGCGCTGCGTGACGAGTTTTTTGCCCAACCGGGCCTGGCGCGCGAAGGTGTGCCTCCGCTTTTGATCTCGGACGCAACCGCCGCGCTCACAGCGCTGCGCACCAGACCGGGATTCCCGACTGACGGCTTCGTGGCTCTGTGCGACTTCGGCGCGAGCGGCACCAGCATCACCCTGAGCAATGCGGCGTCGAACTTTCAGCAGATCGGCTCTTCATTCCGCTACACCGACTTCTCCGGCGATGAGATCGATCAGCTGATCGCAAATCGCCTGCCGGCAAGCGCCTCCGGCACCGATACCACCACCACCCTCGCCGGCACCGCACGAATGGGGTCGCAGACCCGCCTGCTCGCCGAATGCCGGCGCGCCAAGGAAGAACTGTCGGCGGCCACGGTGACCACCATCCCGACGGGTTCTGGTGGAGATACCCGGCTGTCCCGCACAGAATTTGACCAACTTATCTCGCAACCGCTGGACCGATTCATCTCCACTTTCGAAGAAGTATTGCAGCGCAACAGAATTCCGAGGGCAAACCTGGCGGCCGTAGCGACCGTGGGCGGTGGCGCCAGCATCCCGCTGCTCACCACCCGACTGTCGGGGCGCCTGCGGGTGCCGATCTTCACCACCCCACAACCCGCGTTCAGCGCTGCCATCGGCGCGGCGTTGCTCAATCAGCAGCAATCGTCGGCGGGCGCAGCGACCGCCGCGGGGGCCGTCGTCGAGACACCGACCGAGTTGGTCGGCACCCCGCCGACGCAGGTCGCCCCAACTGCGCGGGCCGCCCAAGCCGGCGGCGACGAAAAATCGGCTAGCTTCCGCGCCCTGGCCTGGTCACAAGACGCCGCTACGGGGGGCGAGCCGGTCCCCTACACCGGTCCCGAGCACACCGGCGAGTATGGCCGGGAAGCACCAGGATTCGATGATGCGGATGACGAGCGCTACGCCGCCGAACCTGGACCGCTGCCGTGGTACAAGCGCACGGCCCTGGTCGTCAGCGTGGCCGCCGCCGGTGTGGCTGTGCTGGTGGCAGTGGTGTTGGCACTGACCCTTGGCAACACCAAAACCAACCCGGTCAACACCACCCCGCCGAACGAGCCGGCACCCCCGCAAACCGTTACGGTAACCGGGCCCAATAACAGCCCAACCGTGACGGTGATCCCACCGCCACCGCCCACAAACACCACGCAGCCGCCGGTGACGACCACAACCGCGCCGCCGACCACCACAACCACGACGCCCCCACCGACCACCACGACCACCACGACCACCACGACCACCGAGCAGACCACAACATCGCAGGTGACGACTACCGCACCGTCGACGACCACGCGAGAGAGACCGCTGCCCCGCCCCCTTGAGCCCCCGTTTAGGCGCTAACCCGGCTGACCTCTGGACGCGTCGTAACCGCGTGCGGCGAACTCCGCAACCATCGCCTCGGCGCTGCGCACCGCCGCACGGCACGCCCTGGTGGTGAACGGGTCGTTGAGCGGATGCTCGGCGCGGCGGCGCCAGCGCTGCGCCGCAGCGAACGCGGCGCGCGGGCCCTCCTGCCAGTACGGATCCTCCGGGCTCAGGCCGAGCCTGCTGGCCGGGTGAGTGCCCGACCCGCCGATGATCCGTCGCAGCGACGGGATCTCATCATCGTTCAATGTCGTTGGCCGCGAATGCAATTGACTGAGGAGTCGAAGTTCCTCGAACGCGTGGGTGTCGGCCAGCAGCGGGTCGATATCGGCGATGATGTACGGGGTCGCAAAAATGGGGAACACCTCCACAAACCTGCGCAAGGACACCAACGCGGTGTGCGCCTTGAGCATGTCGGAGCGCTGCGCGAATTGCTGATCGATGACATCACGCAGCGCCACCAGCCCGCTGCGCTCCAGCAGTTCGTCGGCCAGCCCCGGCGAATCGGTGACACCGGCGGCCAGCACGGCGATCGAGATCCGGATGCCGAACATGCCGAACCGCTCCAGCAATTGCGCGCGCGTTCCCGCGTCGACAGGCAGCGGGCTGTCCGCCCGGACGAAGCGGTCAACGCTCAGCATGGCTTTGTTGAGTTCGGCGGGGTCGGCGCCGGCGAGCTTCTGCAGCGCGATGAACTCACTCTGGCGCAGCGTGCGCGCGGTCAGCGCCAGCAGTCCGGACACCGGCACCACCGCCTGGCAGATGCCCATCTGATTCATTTCGATCGTGAACCGCTTAGCCACGTCGGCCGCCGACAGCATCGCGTCAATTCGTCCGGCGCCGATCTCGTCGGCCCGTGATGCCACCCCGATGATGCCCAAGGCTCCCGCGGACCCCCCGACGAGCTGGCCGATCTGTTTGAGCAGCGCGATGTCAGCGGCGTTGAGGGTGCGCAACAGGAACACGACCGCATCCACCCGAGGCACACCGTCGGCGGGTACCAACAGCCGCAGCGTCCGCTCGGAGGCATCCCGCGTCAATGACGACGTCCCCGGAGTGTCGATGATGGTGGTCTCGGCAAGCTCGTCGGCGGGCCACTCGACGGACAGGTCGACCACGTCGGCGGGGTCGAGCATCCGCAAGTCGAAGGTCAGCCCGCCCTCTGGTCGGGCACTGTGGCTGATCGGCACGTTGGAATGCCTTCCGCCCCAATGGTTTGCGATGACCTTCGGCGTGGGGCCATGCCGGAACCAGGTCACGATCCGGGTGGCCTCGGTGGCATCGGTTGGGGCGATGTCCTGGCCTACCAACGCGTTCACCAGGGTGGACTTTCCGGACTTGAGCGTGCCGGCCAATGCGATGCGGATCGGTTCGGCCAGGCGCGCGCCGATGCGGTCCAGTTCGTAGAAGACGTCGGGACGCTGGCTGTAGGCCGGCTCGCCCCGGTACGCCTGGATGGTTCCGCCCAGAATCGCGCGGACCCGATCGCTTGTGCTCACACCTGTCCTATGGTCACCGGGGGCAACTTGGCTCCAACTTTTCTACGTTGTCGGTGACTTGGTTCAGGATATTCAACTGCCGCTCCAGCTCACGGAGCCTATTGTCACGCTCGGCTTCTTCCAGGTGTGCCGCGGTGATGGTGGCTTGCAGTGATTCGTTCAGCGACCGGGTTAGCTCGTTGCCGATGTCGCGGTAGTGGTCCCGCAGCTTGCGGTGGATTTCCCTGAGCCGGTCGCGAGATTCCTTGCCGACCACGAACGAAACGTCGTCGACGAAGCGGCGCACATTGGTCTTGGCCTCGGCCCGCGCCCGCAACAGCCGCTGCTCCTTGTCCTCCTTGTATGCCATGCGGCCAAGTACCAGCCCGGCTCCCACCGACAGCGGATTGAACAAACCCAGCCCGGCCACCGACGACAGCATGCCGATCATCACCACGCCGCCGTAGGAGCCGCGCAAGCCGGTGACCACCTTCTGGCCCTTGCCGGCCGGCTTGGATTCCAACCCGGCCAGCGACTTGAGCCGGCCGAAATCGGCGCCCATATCGCGCGCGCTTAAATCTGGCAACAGGATCGAGTCCAAACCCGCGTCGGCGAATGAGGCGGCGACATCGTCAGCCAGTTCCTCGGCACGACGGTAAGCCCACACGAAGTTATCCCCGACGGCGGTGGCGACCGACTCCTCCAAATCGTTGCCGATCTCGGCCCAATGCCGGGTTGGGTCACAGGAATCGATCTGACGTTCCATGTCTTCGGTCAGGATGCGGAAGCGGGCTCGCATGTCGTGGTCCACGTCGGCGGTCAGGTCGGTGTATCCGTCATTGAGCACCTGCTGCCACAGCGCGGACTGGTTTAGGGCTTCATGCGCTTCCCGCTTGCGCCGCTCCAGATCCTCGGCGAGCCGGTCCCGAAAGTCAGGGTCGTTGACGGAAGACAGTTCTGAGCGCACAGTAATTGTCAAATGCTCTGCGGCCGAACGTATTTCGCTCAGCACCTCATCTCGCACCCGGTCAGTCTGGCGGGAGAGCACCTTCTCGCTGAGGAATTTGACGATCGACGGGAAGTTGGACTCCTCATTCATTTCTGAATCGTTGAGCGTGACGGCATGGCCGCGCAGCAGTGACGAGACCGGGAGAATCGGTATCGGCACCTGGGCGCGCTGCAAGTGGGCGGCGTTGGCGTTGACGATGTCGCGCCAGTGTGGATACAGGTCTGTCTTGGTGGCCACCAGCACTGCGGCGGGACGGATCTGGTACGCCTGGCGGATGAACCACATCTCCGGTTCGGTCAATTCCTGGCTGGTGTCACTGACCATCAATAGGGCGTCGGCATCGGGCAGCAGCCCAAGTGTCGCCGACAGGTGCGGCTGCCCGTGACCACCTACGCCGGGGGTATCGATGAACGCCAGTCCGCCCTGCAGCAGGGGGCTGGGCGCACCGACCTCGACCCGCAGCACTTCACGGCCACCAGCTTGCGGCGCCCGGCGCAAGTCGGCGTTGATGTCATCGATTGGGATGTCGATGGCCGCCGATTCGCCGTTGGGCCCGGCGGCCACAACAAGCCGAGCCGACGGCGGATCGCTGTAGCTCACGACAGTTATCACCACGGTGGCCTCGTCGTCACCCACTCGCGCCACCGGCAGGTTTAGCAGGGAGTTGAGCAACTGGCTTTTGCCCTGTTTGAGCTGCCCGGCTATCACCACCCGGATCTGCGGGTCGATGATGCGCCCGCGGGCCCGGACCAATCGCTGCGCCAGGTCATCGCGGTCGTTGAGTTCGGCGATTGCGATGGTGTGGTCGATCAATTCGACAATCACGCTGACCCGTCGCGGGTCATCGGGTTGAGTCACCGTGCTTCCCCACTTTCTCGCATCGATGCACTGCGATCACGGTATGCGCGCGAATCGGCGGAGACCAAGTGTCCCCGCCGTACCGCTGTGCCAGCCCGGACCATCACCCATGAGGACCGTGCATCGCCGGCGCGGGATGCGCGGCGGGCGCGGGCGCGTGCACCGGCGCCGGCGCATGGGGCGTGCCTTCAAACACCGACGGGCTGTGCGGTGCCGGGGCTGGCGCATGCTCGACTGGGGCAGGCGCGTGCTGGACCGGAGCGGGCGCGTGCTGGACCGGGGCAGGCTCGTGCTGGACCGGGGCAGGCGAGTGAGCCGGGGCCTGTGCCGGCTGGTGGATCACCGGTGCGCCTGCGCCGCCGTGGCTGGGGAGGTTCCCGCCGGCGCCCTCGCCCCCCTGAAGAACGGAGCCGGGATTCGACGGAGGTGTCCCATGGCCACCAACCGTGCCGGCGGGGCCGCCGCCACCCTGGATGACAGGCCCTTGCCCAGCGGCACCGGTCGGGCCGTGCAAAGCCGGGACGCCACCGCCGTTCACGGGACCACCGCCGAGCGCAGCACCTTCTTGCCCGAGTATCTGACCGTGGGCTCCTCCAGCTTGGGCGCCCAACCCAGCCCCACCCGCTACCGGTTGAGGAGTCGCGTGGCCCCCCAGCGCGGTGCTGTCGCCGCTCAAGACATTGGTGGCACGTTCGCCGCCGATGCCCAGCCCTGCGCCGCCTGCGGCACCGGCGCCAGACTGACCACCGGCGCCGACACCCGCTAGCGGGCCCGACACATGCGGAGTGGCAGCACCGTTCAGCGCGGCGCCCTCGCTAGCGATCAACCCCGCCTGACCGCTCGCGCTGGCACCCAGACCTGCGTTGCCACCAACACCGCCGAGGCTACCGACGTTGCCGGCACCAGCCAGGCCAGCTTGACCGGCCAAACCGGCTTCGCCGGCAAGACCAGCGCCACCACGAAGACCTGTGCCCGCACCAAGACCTGCGCCGCCGATGCCGGCTCCACCGCCGACACCAGCCTCACCACGAAGACCAGCGCCGCCAGCTAAAGCAACGCCGCTTCCCAGACCGGCACCGTCTCCAAGACCGCCTCCGCTGCGTAGGCCAGCGCCGGCGCCGACACCGACTTCACTGGCCAAGCCCGCACCACCACGCAAGCCGACCCCGGCGCCAAGACCCGCCTCGCGACCCAGACCAGCACCGCCGTCAAAGCGGGATTCAGTGGCCAATTCGGCACCACCCCGCAAACCCGCACCACCGGCGAAGCCGGCCTCGCCACCGAGACCAAAACCAGTCCGAGCGCCCAGACCAGCCTCAGCACCGATACCAATGTCGAGGTTCAAGCCGACCTCGGCGCCCAGACCAAACCCACCGCTGAGGCGTTCGCCGAAACCGGCACCGGGACCGAACCCGCCTAGACCGGGCCCCAAATGAGGCCTGAACTCACCGGTACCGCAACCGGGCCGCAACTCACCCCAGCCAGGCCGGGCCTCGCCCCAGCCAGGCCGGGCCTCACCCCAGCCAGGCCCCCAACCATGCCGGAACTCGCCCCAGCGATGTCCGAAACCAGTACCGGGACCACCCCAGCCGGGTCCCCAGCCATACCCAGGGCCGAATCCACCGAAACCGGGCTGCCAGCCGTATCCGTAACCCGGCCAGCCGTAGCCGAAGCCAGGGTCTATGGCGCCCAGCAGTCCCGCACCCAAGTCGCCCACCAAAGCCGCACCGTCATCCACCACCGTGGAAACGGGGTCCAGCCCATATCCGTAATCGGGACCATAGCCCCCGTCATCGGGTGCATAGCCGTACTGGTCGGCCAGGACTTGCTGCAGACCGCCCATCGGGTCACCACCGAAATCTTGACCTGGCAGCGCGTTGGCCACCGCATCCGCGAACTGGTCGGGTGACACGTTGACCAGCCCGTTGTCATACATGGCTTGTTGAGGACCGGCCATGAATGCTTGCGCCGCCGCGGGATCGGTGAACAGGTCCAAGATGAATTTGATCAGCGACTCCATGATCAGTTCCCTTCAACATCCTTGAAGCTTGTGGCCGGATCGACCGGCGTACTTATACCCACGCTATGGATTTCGCATCCAGCCGAAATCGGGGTCGGATCCCCCGGCTAGATAAGTACCTACCGGGGTCGGCAAGCCCACCGCATTAGGGGATTAGGGGAAATTAGGGCTCCCTACGACTAAGTTGAAGCCGACCTGCAACTGCAGAATTTGAGCACGTCAAGACCCTATTTGGCGCCCGCCACGAGGATAGAACTCAGCCGTGGATCCCGAAGCCGTGGTGATCAGGCTGGACGGTGTGCGGGTGCTCCCATACGCCCGGATCGTCCGCCGGGAAAACGCTGTGGTCGACCATACTGTCAGGCAATTCTGCACCGGTGAGCAGCACCGACGGTTCGTGTGGCGCGGTCACCAACGGGCTTGGATCGGTCGGCGCTTCAGGTCCCGGGGTGGGTGGTTGGTTGATCACACCGCCCGCCGGAGGGTGCGGGTCGACAACGCTTGCAGGGGTATGCGGTGAAAACGCGTCGAGCGCGGCTGCGGCCGCGCCGCTTGCCCAGACGTTGCCATGATTCGCTGCGGGCGCTCCCAGGTCGGCACCGCCGAGGTTGGCCATCGACAGCGAATCCGACACCATGGGGATCAAGTTATTGACGTCGGCGCTGGTCACGCCAGTAAGATGCGCATTGGCGATCGCCTGGGCGGGATTGGCGGCGTAGCGTGCGGCGGCGTCAGGGTCGCGCACAAGCGAGATCACAAAGTCGAGCAGTGAGTTTGCCACCGCACACCTCCTCGCCTACCTATCAAGATGCTATCGGCTGACGCCACCGGTGTGATCGGTGCGAAACCCGCCCTCCCCATGGCAGCATTAGGGGGTGCGTTAGGGGAACAACGAGATGGCGTTGCGGGGATCGTCAATGCAGGGACCGTGCGAGTGAGCGGCTCACGCGTAGAGCTGGCCGCCACCGCGCGCGACGCCATCCAGGCCCTGACCAACGCCGCGACGGCGCCGGCCAAACTCCTGATCAGCGGCGGCATCGGAACGGGCAAGACCACTGTTCTCGCCGCCGCCCGCGATACCTTGCGCAGCGCCGGTCTGACCGTGCTGGCGCGTCTTCCCCGGGTGGGGGATCCGCCGGATGCGGCGTTGGTCGTGGACGACGCCCATTTGCTGACCGAGGCTGAGCTGCTCGATCTCACCGAACGGGTCGCGGATCTTGGCGCGACGGTCGTGGTGGCCGCCGAACCACAGCAGCGGCTGCGGGAACTGACGGTGGCCATCGAACGGGACCGACCCTGCATAACGCTCGGCCCCCTGCCCGTCGCAACGGACCTGGTTGACTGCACCGCGGGACTGCCGTTCTTGGTGCGTGCGGTAGCCGACGGGGCGCACACCCCAGCGCAGTCGGCCAAGTTCGCGCTGATCGAGCGCTTGCGCCGGGTCGACGAGTCCACCCTGGACGCCCTTCTCATCACGTCGGTGACCCAAGAATTAGGGGCTGCCGATGTGGCTGCCGCACTAGACATTTCGGCAACCGACGCGCGCCAGCTCGTCGATCGTGTCCGCGCCAGCGGACTCACCGAGCCCTCGCACAGCCCGGAATTCCTGGATTCCGTGCACGGCGCGGTCGCGCAGATCGTCGGCAACGCGCACCACCACGAGGTCGAAACCGCGCTCTTACGTTCACAACTCGATATGTCGACGGTGTCGCCGAACCTCGCGCTGCGCCTTGCTGAACACGGGCTGAAAGACGACCGCCTGGTGGCAATCCTCGCGCAGCATGCCGCCGAGGCGCGGGGCCAGACCATTCGGGCCGCGCGGCTCTACCGGGCAGCGGTCGACGCCGGCGCCGACGGTCTGAATTCCCGATTGGCCGACGCGGTTGCCCTCACCGGAGACTGCGCGACCGCGGCAGCACTGGCCGACGATTTGCTCGGCTCCTCGGACTCGGCCGAACGCGCCGCGGCAGTCCGGATTGCGGCCAGCGTCGCGGCTCATGACGGCAATGCAAGTCAGGCCGCCGAATTGTTCGGCTGGCTGGGTCCCCATCCGGATGCGGTGGTCGGCGCGGCAGCGGCGATCACGCTCGCCGCGACGGGCGATCTCGCGATGGCGCGTGCCGCCCTGCGCGCCAAGGACGCCGGTCCGCCGACAATCGCCGCGCGTACCTCTCGCAGCCTCGCCCAAGGGCTGCTGCTGACCATGGATCAGCCGTATTCGGCAGCGATGGCAAAACTCGGCCAGGCCATTGTGGCGGAGCAATCCATGAGCGAGGTCCTTCCGGACAGCCCTGCCGCACTGGTTACCTTGGCCGCAATCCACGGAGGAGACCCGGTCCGCGCGCGAAGCGTGATCGGCCGAGCTGTGCGCGCCGGCGGCGACCCGCTGTTCGATCGTCGGCACTCGCTACTGTCCGGCTGGATCAAGATGCAGGACGGGCAGTTGCCGTCGGCCAGCGCGGACGTTGGCGCCGTCGGCGCCGCGGGGTTGCATCGACGTGACGCGTTGTGGGCGGCGGCACTGCAGACCGCGATCGCGCGTCGCAGCGGAGACACGGGTGCGCTGCAGAAGCATTGGTACGCAGCCACGGAGGTGCTCGCCGAGTACTCCGTCGACCTGTTCGCTCTGCTGCCGTTGGGCGAATTGTGGGTCGCGGCCGCCCGGATGCGCGAAGTCGACCAACTGCGACACGCCCTCGACCAGGCGTTCGCCCTGTTGGACTCGCTGGGCAACCCGGCTTTGTGGTCAGTGCCGCTGCATTGGGCCGGGGTGCACGCGGGAATCCTCGCCAACTCACCGGAGTCGGTCGCCCCACACGGACAGGCCCTTGCTCGGGTGGCAGCCCACAGCGCACTTGCGCAGGCACTGTCAGGTGCGGGCCGAACTTGGCTGCGGGTCCTGGCCAATCAAGTCGACGTCGACGAGGTCAGCGCCGCTGCCCGGTCGCTGTCGCACGTCGGGTTGACCTCGGACGCGACGCGGCTGGCGGGTCAGGCCGCACTGCAAACGCCCGACGCCCGGGTGTCCGGGGCCATGCTGCAACTGGCCCGCGACCTCAAGTTGGGCGTGGGGCGAAGCGATCCGCCCGTCGAACAATCTCCGCCCGGTGCCTCGCCCACCCCTCGCCGGCCAGCGACGGGTACACCGCTGTCGGACCGCGAACGCGAGGTAGCCGAGCTGCTGCTGTTGGGCATGCCGTACCGCGACATCGGTGGCCGGTTGTTTATCTCGGCGAAGACGGTCGAGCACCACGTTGCGCGGATCCGTCGTCGACTCGGCGCGGCCTCGCGTTCGGAGATGTTGTCCATGCTGCGCGCGATGCTGGCCCCGGAGAACTGAGCCGCAGGCCAGGGGCACTGACGAACGGCAAGTTAGGGCAGCCTTTCTCGCGTTCAAAGTCGCACAGATGTCACTATGGGCAAGCTGAAGATCGAACGAATATTTCGCTGAAATGACCTGAATGACCTGAATGACTATGCATTGGAGAGACCTTCTGTGACCACGCAGACGCTCATCAGAATGGTGCTTGGCCTGGGCATGACCGTGGTAGTCGGCGCCTTCGCTGCGCGGCGGGTCTTCTGGCTGTACAAGCTGGTCATGTCCGGCCAGCCGACCAGTGGGCGCACCGACGATCTGGGCACCCGGATCTGGACCCAAATCGCTGAGGTATTGGGGCAACGGCGGCTGCTGAAGTGGTCGCTGCCCGGCTTGGCGCACTTCTTCACCATGTGGGGCTTCTTCATCCTGCTCACGGTCTACATCGAGGCCTACGGCGTGCTGTTCCAGCCGAACTTCCACCTCCCGATCATCGGCCGCTGGGACGCGCTGGGTGCGCTGCAGGACTTCTTCGCGCTGGCCGTGCTGACCGGCATCGTCACGTTCGCGATCATCCGACTGCGTAGCGAGCCAAAGGAATACGGCCGCGCATCCCGCTTCTACGGTTCGCACACCGGCGGGGCATGGCTGATCCTGTTCATGATCTTCAACGTCATCTGGACGTACGCGATCTTCCGCGGGGCATCGGTGAATGCCCTGGGCGACGAGTTCCCCTATGGCCGCGGCGCCTTCTTCTCGCACCTCATGGGCAAGCTGATGGAGCCGCTGGGTCAACACAACAACGAGATCATCGAGACCGTCGCGCTGATGCTGCACATCGGCGTCATGCTTGCCTTCCTGCTGATCGTGTTGCACTCCAAGCACTTACACATCTTCCTGGCGCCGGTCAACGTCACCTTCAAACGGCTGCCCGACGGGTTGGGTCCGCTGCTTCCGGTCGAGTCCGACGGCAAGCCGATCGATTTTGAAAACCCGCCCGACGACGCCGAATTCGGCCGCGGCAAAATCGAGGACTTCACCTGGAAGGCCATGCTCGACTTCGCCACCTGCACCGAGTGCGGGCGCTGCCAGTCGCAATGCCCGGCCTGGAACACCGGCAAGCCCCTTTCGCCCAAGCTCGTCATCATGGACCTGCGCGACCACTGGATGGCCAAGGCGCCCTACATCCTGGGTGAGAAGAAGACAGAGCCGCTGGAAGGTCTCGACCTCGAAACGGTCAAGGAAGAGGGCCACCACGTGCCCGAGTCCGGCTTCGGCCGGGTACCCGGGCACGGTCCCGAGCAGGTGGCCCGCCCGCTGGTCGGCACGGCCGAGCAGGGCGGGGTGATCGATCCCGACGTGCTGTGGTCCTGCGTAACCTGCGGGGCCTGCGTCGAACAGTGCCCGGTCGATATTGAACACATCGACCACATCGTCGATATGCGCCGCTACCAGGTGATGATGGAATCGGAGTTCCCCTCCGAGCTGTCCACGCTGTTCAAGAACCTGGAAACCAAGGGCAACCCGTGGGGGCAGAACGCCGGGGACCGGACCAACTGGATCGACGAGGTCGATTTCGACGTCCCGGTCTACGGCCAGGACGTCGACAGCTTCGACGGCTATGAGTACCTGTTCTGGGTGGGCTGCGCGGGCGCCTACGACGACAAGGCCAAAAAGACCACCAAAGCCGTCGCCGAACTGCTCGCGATCGCCGGGGTGAACTACCTGGTGCTGGGCACCGGGGAAACCTGCAACGGCGACTCGGCCCGCCGGTCGGGCAACGAGTTCTTGTTCCAGCAACTGGCCCAGCAGGCCGCGCAGACCCTCGACGGGCTATTCGAAGGTGTGGAGACCGTCGACCGCAAGATCGTCGTCACCTGCCCGCACTGCTTCAACACCATCGGCAAGGAATATCGGCAACTGGGCGCCAACTACACCGTGTTGCACCACACCCAGCT
>DATMMZ010000010.1:0-20430 GCA_035569455.1 Mycobacterium sp.
CAAGAACTACTTCACCCTCAACCTTGGGCACAACGCCACCATCATCATCGAGCTGTCCATCGGCTTGGCGGTGGGTATGGCCGCCGGTACCGCACGACGCGCTCACGACGAATTGCAACGAGCGGCCCAGTTGTCGGCCGCACTGGAAGAACGGGAGCGGTTGTCTCGACAGGTTCATGACGGTGTCATCCAGGTGCTTGCGCGGGTCGCCAGACGAGGTCACGAAATCGACGGTGCCACATCCGAACTGGCGGAACTCGCCAGCGAACAGGAACGCGCGCTGCGACGATGGTTGTCCTCCGCCGACATTGACCGGGACGGCGATACCCAGGCCATCGACCTGCGCACGCTGCTGCGCCGCAGGGAGTCCGACCGCGTGTCCATGAGCTTGCCGGGAACCCCGGTTGCGCTGGAGCGGGGTGTTGCCGCTGAGCTGGACGCAGCGGTGGGCAATGCCCTTGACAATGTGCGTTCACACGCCGGGCCCGACGCCCGCGCGTTCGTGCTGCTGGAAGACCTGGGCGATTCGGTCGCGGTGAGCGTTCGCGACGACGGCGTTGGCATCGCGGCGGGCCGGTTGGAGGAAGCGGCCCGTCAGGGACGCCTCGGCATCTCGAAGTCGATTGTGGGACGGTTGATGTCGCTGGGGGGTAGCGCACAGCTGCACACCGATGTGGGAGAGGGAACCGAGTGGGAGATGCGCGTGCCGCGCCGGGGTGCCGGAACGAGGGGCAGTGGCTGAAGACGCCCGATTGACGGTGATGGTCGTCGACGACCATCCGATCTGGCGCGACGCGGTCGCCCGCGACCTCGCCGAGGATGGGTTCAACGTGGTCGCCACCGCCGAAGGCGTGGCCGCGGCGGCACGGCGGGCCGCCGTGGTCAAGCCCGATGTGGTGTTGATGGACATGCGGCTGGCCGACGGCGACGGCGTGCAGGCGACGAGGGAGGTGCTCGCGGTCTCGCCGTCCTCCCGCGTGCTGGTGCTGTCGGCCTCAGACGAACGCGACGACGTCCTCGAAGCGGTCAAGGCCGGGGCGACCGGATACCTGGTCAAGAGTGCGTCGAAGGCCGAACTGGGCGAGGCTGTGCGGGCCACCGCAGCCGGGCGCGCGGTATTCACCCCGAGCCTGGCGGGGCTGGTCTTGGGCGAATACCGGCGCATCGCGCAGAGCGCGGACGACGGGCCGGTTCGCCCCAGCCTTACCGAGCGCGAGACCGAAGTGTTGCGCTACGTCGCAAAAGGGTTGTCCGCCAAGCAGATCGCCCAGAAACTCTCGTTGAGTCACCGCACCGTGGAAAACCACATCCAGGCGACATTCCGTAAGCTGCAAGTCGCCAACCGAGTGGAGTTGACGCGGTACGCCATCGAACACGGCCTGGACGAATAGCAGGAATTGGGTAGTCCTACTCATCCATTCCGGTGCCTAGCCCGGCATCGTGGCCGCCATGACCGAATCGCACCGTAGTGACCGTGCTGTTTTAAGTCGGCTTTCCCAAGAATTCGACGCCTTGTCCCGGCAGATGTCCCGGGTCTCCGGCGAACTCATCGAACTTGACCGCATGATCAACGCCGCGGACACCGCGCCCAAGCCGGCACCGCCGCAACCGAACCCGGCCCCCCATTGGTATCCCTACTGGCCCCAGTACTGGCCACCGGTGGCACCGGCGGCATTCACCCCAGCGCCGCCACCACCTCGGCCTACGCCTCCCCAGCCGGTGCCGTTGGCGCCGCCGGCTGCACCCGCCGCGGAGTCCGGCTGGATCGGCAAGTTGCTTGCCGTCGCTGGGGTGGCCGTGACGCTGGTGGGCGTGGTGCTGTTATTGGTGCTGGCCGCCCACGCCGGCCTGCTGCGGCCGGAGATCCGGGTGGCCGGTGGCACGGCGTTGTCGATCGCGCTCGTTGGTATTGCCGTCCGGCTACGCGGCCGGCCCGGCGGGCGGATCGGCGCGATCGCGCTCGCCGCCACCGGCATTGCCGCCGCGTACCTGGACGTCATCGCGATCACCACCATTTACGGCTGGGCGCCGGCGCCCGCCGGATTGATCATCGCCGCTCTGGTCGGCGGCGCGGGCCTTGCCCTGGCCCGGCGCTGGGACTCCGAACACCTCGGGCTGCTAGTACTGGTGCCGCTGATCGGCCTGGCCCCAGTCATCACCAACGCCGTCAACCTACTGCTCGTCGGGTTCATGTTGGCCCTGTCGGCCGCCGCCCTGCCGGTGCAACTGGGCAAGGACTGGACCTGGATGCTCGCGGCCCGGGTCGCGGCGGTGTCGGTGCCGCTGCTGATCGCGCTCATCGGTACTGGTGCGCACGACAACCCCTCGCTCATCGGCGGCGCCTGCGGTGTGGCCGCGCTCCTCGCAATTGCTAGCGGCCTGGTCCTGGTGGGTGCCGACCACCACCAACCCGGCCGCGCTGGCCGTGCTGACGGCTTCGGGGACCCTGCCCGTCCTGGCGTCCGCAATCGGAGTCAATCACGTGCTGGCCGCGGTGCTGGCGGCCGCGCTGGCGGCAGGCATGCTGACGATCGTGCTCGTCGGCACCACACTCCCCCGCATCGTTATCCAGGTCTGGTCGGCGTTGTCGGCGATTTCGGCGCTGATCGCGGTAGCCGTCGCCTTCGACGGCTACGTCGAGGGCCCGGTGCTGCTGGCGCTGGCCATCATCGTCGCCATTGCCGGCCGCAACGATGTCGTAGCACGTTGGGGCGCAGCCGGATTCGGCATCGTCGGGGTCGGCTTGTTCTTCGCCTATGCGCCGCTCGATGCGCTCTTGACCGCGACGGTGGTCCCGACTCACATCGCCGTGTCCGTTCTGGCCGCCAGCCTGCTCGTCACGGCATTCGTGGTCACGATGGCACGAGCATGCGTCGACCTCGGACGTCGGGACCCCGATATCGCCCGCGTGCTGAGCGCGGTCGCCGGGGGACTAATCGTCTACGCCGTCACCGCGTTCACGGTGACCGCCGGCGTCCTCGTCGGCGGTACGGGCGCCGGGTTCCTGACGGGCCACATGGTGGCCACCATCTGCTGGATCGCCATGGCGGCCGCGCTTTTCGTCTACGCGCTGCGGCTGACCAACCGCGAACGCCGCGCGGTACCGATCACTGCCGGGCTCGCGCTCACCGCTGCCGCCACCGCGAAGCTGTTCTTGTTCGACCTGGCGACACTGGACGGCATCTCCCGGGTGGCGACATTTATCGTCGTGGGCTTGGTGCTACTGGGCATGGGCGCCGGCTACGCCCGTAGCCTCGCACAGCAGGGCCCGCGGTGAGCAGGCGTCTGCTCGAAGCGGGAGGCGCCCCAGCTCCCGAGGTCTAGCTGGTTTCGAGGATGGCCACCGCGGCGGCGGTATCGCCCTCGTGACACAGCGATACATGGATCGTGACGTCGGCCAGATGCTTGGCGATGTCCCCGGTCAGCCGGACCCGCGGTCGTCCCCACATGTCGGTGACCACCTCGATGTCGCGGTGGATGTCCTCCCGCAGCATGGGCCGCTGAGCGAACCGCGATCCTGACCAGGCCTTGATCACCGCCTCCTTGGCGGCCCAGCGGGCCGCCAGGTGCCGCGCCGCCGACGAACTCTTGTCCGAGGCGTCGCGGCGCTCGCCGGGGGTGAAGGTCTCCGAGAACACCGTTCCCGGTTGGTCGACCTGCTCGGCGAATTCAGGGATTGAGACGAGGTCGATCCCGACTCCGACGATGCCCATGGACCGCAGGTTAACGGATGGCCAAACTCACCCGGCGTACGCCTCGCCGTCACCCAGCCGAGCATCCGGATTCAGCAGCATCGCCGCCTCCTGACGCTTCTCCGGCGTGTCGTGATCGAAGCGACGGTCCGGTGGCCGCTGGTACATCGGCTCACCGCCGGCAATCGCCGACGCAAGCCGACGCTGGCCGGCGAGCAGGCGCGCGTCGGCACGGCGCTGGTAGTCCGCGCGCTCAGCCGGGTCCAGCGAGGCGATGAACGCCTGCGGGTGTACCAGTGCGACCAGGCCAGACACGTGGCCGAACCCGAGACTGGTCAGCATCCCGGCCTTGAGCGGGAACTTTCCGCCCATCCGCAGTGTGTCGCGCACCCATACGAAGTGCGCCGAGCCGGCCAGTTCGTCGTCGACGCAGTCCAGGCTGCGGTTGGGCGGGATCACCCCGTCCCGCAGCATCTGGCACAGACCCATCGTCTGGAAGACCGCCGCGCCGCCCTTGGCGTGACCGGTAAGGCTCTTCTGCGACACGATGAACAGCGGGGCGCCCTCGGACCGGCCCATCGAGTCGGCCAGCCGCTCATGCAATTCGGTCTCATTGGGATCGTTGGCCAGCGTCGAGGTGTCGTGCTTTGAGATCACCGCGACGTCGTCGGCAGTCACGCCCAACTTGGCCAGCGCACGCGCCAGCGGCGAGTCCTTGCCGCCGCGGCCGGCACCCAACGCGCCCAGGCCGGGAGCCGGGATCGAGGTGTGCACGCCGTCGCCGAATGACTGCGCGAACGCCACCACCGCCAGCACCGGCAGCCCCATCTTGAGCGCCAGGTCACCGCGCGCCAGCAGGATGGTGCCGCCGCCTTGAGCTTCGACGAAGCCCAGCCGGCGCCGGTCGTTGGGCCGGGAGAACTTCGAGTCGTGGATGCCCCGGCCGCGCATCATGCCGGTGTCGGCGGTGGCCGCCATGTCACCGAAGCCGATGATGCCCTCCAGCGTCAGGTCGTCGATGCCACCGGCCACCACCATCTCGGCCTTGCCCAGTCGGATCTTGTCGAGGCCCTCCTCGACGGACACCGCGGCCGTGGCGCACGCGGCAACCGGGTGGATCATCGCGCCATAGCTGCCGATGTAGGACTGAACCACGTGCGCGGCAACGATATTCGGCAGCACTTCCTGGAAGATGTCATTCGGCTTGTTACGGCCCAACAGGTTTCCGTGGTACATCGTCTGCATCGAGCTGCCACCACCCATGCCGGTGCCCATGGTGTTGGCCACCAGACTCGGGTGCACGTAGCGCATCACCTCGGCCGGGCTGAATCCGGCGGTCAGGAACGCGTCAACGGTCGCCACGATGTTCCACACCGCCAGCCGGTCAATCGAACTGGCCATGTCCGGGCTGATGCCCCACACCGTCGGGTCGAACCCGGTCGGGACCTGCCCGCCGACGACCCGCGACAGCTTGGTCTTTCGCGGAACGCGGATCTCGGTGCCCGCCTTGCGAATCACCTGCCAGTCGCTCGAGTCGGGCAGCGGCCGGATGACCGTGTGCTCAGGGTCGAAATCGACGAAGGCGCGGGCGTCGGCCTCCGAGGACACCACGAACGCGAAGTCCTTGTCCAGGAACACCGACACCAGCAACGGGGACGAGTGGTCGGGATCGATCGCGCCGTCGTCGACGAACTCGCGAATGCCTGCCCGCTCGACCACGGTGTCGTGGTAACGCTCGACCAGCTCGGCCTCGTCGACCAGATCACCGGACTCGGCGTCGTACCAACCGGGTTGCGGATCGTCTTCCCAGCGGATCAGGCCGGTGGTCCAGGCCAGCTCGAGCACGCCGGCGGCCGACAGCTCGTTGTCGACCTCCATCTCGAACCGGGTGCGCGACGACCCGTACGGGCCGATTTCGGCGCCGCCGACGATCACCACCAGATCGGCCGGGTCGACGTCGAGGTCATCCCAGTGCGGAGGCGGTGCCGGGCTATATCCCCGCGGCGGGGACGGCAGCGCGGCAATGGTGCCCTCGGCCGGGGTGTCGTCGTCTGCGGCGGCCTCGGCCGACATCTCCTCGCGCGCCTTGGCGGCCAGTTCGGCCATGTCCAAGTCGGCTTCGCCCAGCCCACCGGTCAGGTCGGCCTTGATCGGCGTGCTGGCCGCGGCCACCTTGGATTCCACATCGCACAGGGCCAGCAGCATCGTGGCCATCTCGTCGGTGGAGTACGTGGTGACGCCGGCCTCTTCGACGGCACTCACGATGGCGTCGTTGTGACCCATCAGCCCGGTGCCGCGAGTCCACCCGATCAGCGCGTGCGCCAGGCTGACCCGAGCCGCCCACGAAGACTCGGCATGCCAGCGGCTCACCAGCGCGTCCAGCGCCGACTTGGCCTCGCCGTAAGCGCCGTCACCACCGAACATTCCGCGGTTGGGCGAACCGGGCAGCACCACGTGTAGCCGCGATGCGATATCGCGCTCGGCGCCGATCTTCGACAGCCCGCCGATCAGCCGCTGCACGGCCCACAGCAGTACCTTCATCTCCATCTCGGACCGCGAACCGGCCTCCGACAGGTCACCGACAACGCGCGGCGCAGCGAACGGGAACAGCAGCGTCGGGGTCTGCGCGTCCTTGATGTGGATCGACTGCGGCCCGAGGCTTTCGCTCTGCTCGTTGCCGACCCAATCGGCCAGTGCGTCGATGTCGGAATAGGACGCCATGTTGGCCGCGACCACCCACAGCGCCGCGCCGTAACGAGCGTGGTCGCGGTACAGATTGCGGTAGAAGGTCAGCCGTTCTTCGTCCAGCTTGGACGTCGTCGCGATGACGGTGGCACCGCCGTCGAGCAGCCGCGCGACCACCGACGCGGCGATCGAACCCTTGGAAGCGCCCGTCACGACGGCGACTTCGCTGCTGTACGGACCGGGATCCGGGTTCTCGGCGCCTGCGGCGATCCGACCGTACAGCGATCCGTGGATCTGACGGCCCGCGGCCAGCGACTTGCCCTGCCACCAGGTGGCCTGGGTAGCCACGACGTGTCCGGCGCCCTCGAAGCGTTCGGACAGTCGCATCCAGTCCGCGTCGATGTCGCCCTCGTCGGTCAGCCACAGCTTGACCAAATCCTCGCGGGCACTGGCCCAGCGGTCGTCGAAGACGACGGCCTTCTTGGCGTCGAACACCGGCGTCACCAAACGTGGCCAGTCCGCGCCCAATTCGGCGGTGACCAGGTCGATGAGTTCGGCGTCGGTGGCCGCCGGCATCGCGCTGACCGGGTTGTCCAGGCCGAGTTGGCCCAGCACCAGGCGGGCCGCCGAGGCGAGCACGCCGTCGCGACCGGTGATCTGGTCGGTGAATTCGCTCAGCGCCGCAGCGTCGACAGTCGCGCCGCCGCCACCGCCCGCCGAGGGCAGCGCCACCGAAATGCCGTGGCGGGCCGCTACCGAGGTAACCGCGGCGTCGATGACTTTGTCGACAGAACCGGCATCGGCCAATGCGCCATCGTGCAGGTGCCCCATGGCACCTCCACGAACGCTGGTGCCCTCGCGGGTACCCAGCGCGACCTCGACCGTGACGTGCTTGACCCAACCGTCGCCGAGCTCCCAGGTCTTCTTGACCCGCTCGGCGATGGCCCCGGGCCGCTTGCCGGAGGGCCCAAGCACCGTGCGCAGCTGATCGTTGATCGCGTCGGAAAGCACTGGGCCGTAGGGCTTGTAGGTGCGCGCCAGCTTGGTGACCTGGGCGCGCAGCCCGGCCAGGTCGGCCTCGGCGGCACCGTCGATGGCGCCCAGGTTCAACTCGGAGCCCAGGTCCACCAGCAGCTGGTTGCGCCGCGACGACGCGCCGTCGGTGATGGACTCGATGGAGTCCAGCTCCTCGATCTGGTCCATGCGCATCTTGGCCGACAACGCGATCAGCGCCAAGGTGGCGTCGGCGGCATCGAACCCGATGTCGTCCGGGCGAGCTGCACCCGACGGCGCGGACGGCGCCGGCGCAGCCTGGACACTGACGGCCTCCGGAGCCGTATCCGACTCGGCGACCGGCTCGGCTACGTCTTCCGGCTCCGGGTCGGTGTCGGTGGCGAACAGCACCGCGGAGTCGCGCTCGGCGTTGAGCACTTCCACTGTGCTGTGGGCATATTCGGGCAGTTTCAGGGTGTTGGTAGCGAGTCCGGCGACGGTCGGCGCCGACTTCACGCCGATCTCGACGAACCGCTCCACACCCAGGCCGCCTGCCGCCTCTTCGATGAACAGCAGATCCTGCGTTTCGATCCAGCGCACCGGACTGGCGAACTGCCAAGCCAACAATTCGATGAAGACCCTGCGCGCCATCTCGTTCCGGCGCTCGCGGTGCCAGGTGTCGTAGTCGGCGAGGATCTCGTCGAGCGGCTCGGCGGGCACCAGATCCCGGATTTCCTGGATGAAGTCACGATCCAATGTGAACGGTCGGGGTACCAGGTTGGGGATATAGCGCCCAATGATCAGGTCGGGATTCTGGTCGCGCGGCATGACCCGGTCCAGCGAGCGGCGGAAATCCGCCACCCCGACCCGCAATACCCGCGAGTGGAAGGGCACGTCGATGCCGGGCACCAGGATGAACGAGCGCCGGCCGCCGCTGAGCTCGCGGCGTCGTTCCACTTCTTCTTCCAGCGCTTCCAGGCCTCGCACGGTGCCGGCGATCGCGTACTGCGAGCCGCGCAGGTTGAAGTTCACGATCTCCAAGAACTCACCGGTGCGCTCTGCGATATCGGCGACGAATACGGGAACCTCGTCATCGGGCAGGTCGATCTGCGAGGGCCGGATCGCCGCCAACCGGTAATTGGAGCGGCCCAGTTCGTCGCGCGGCACGATGTCGTGCATCTTCGAGCCGCGGTGAAACACCATTTCCAGCAAGGCTTCCAGCTCGTAGATGCCCGTCACGCAGGCCAGCGCGGTGTACTCGCCGACCGAGTGACCGCACGCGATTGCACTTTCGACGAAGGCGCCCTGCTCGCGCATCTCGGCGACCTGCGCGGCGGCCACGGTCGCCATCGCCACCTGGGTGAACTGCGTCAGGTACAGCACGCCCTCTGGGTGGTTGTAGTGCACACCACTGGCGATGATGCTGGTCGGGTTGTCGCGCACCACGTGCAGCACCGAGAAGCCCAGCGTGTCACGGGTGAACTTGTCCGCCGCGTCCCACACTTTGCGGGCCGCCTTGGAACGGGCCCGGACCTCCATACCCATGCCCTTGTGCTGGATGCCCTGGCCGGGGAACGCGTAGACCGTCTTGGGGGCCGCCAATCGCGCGGTCGCCGACATCACCAGATCGGAACCGACGCGCGCGGCTACCTCCAAAACCTCTGCACCCTGGTCGATTCCGACGCGGTCGACCCGGAAGTCGACCTCGTCGCCGGGACGCACCATGCCCAGGAACCGCGCGGTCCATCCGACCAGCCGCGCCGGTGGGCGGGCTTGACCGTCGGTCGCGGTCACCACGTGCTGCGCGGCGGCCGACAACCACATGCCATGCACGATCGGCGATTCCAGGCCCGCCAGCAGCGCGGCGGCCCGATCGGTGTGAATGGGGTTGTGGTCGCCGGACACCATCGCGAACGGGCGCATGTCGACCGGCGCGGCCAGCGTGACGTCGCGGCGGCGGCGGCGCGGAGTGTCAGTCGCGTTCTTCGACACCGCACCACCGGCCCGGACCGGGTCGGTGAGTTCGGCGGTGCCGGTGCGACCGAGGATCGCGAACCGCTCCTCAAGGGTGGCGATTACCGCGCCGTCGGGTCCGGCTGAGTCTCTTACGGTCACGGAAACCGGAACGACGCGGCCCATGTCCGTGTCAGTAGCCTGCGAAGCCGTTGCGGTGACAGTCAATTGGGCCGGGACTGATGGCAATTGGCCGACCACACGGGCGGCGTGGTCCAGGTGCACCAGGCTCAGCAGGCCCTCCACCGCCGGAACACCGGCGTCGGTAACGGCCGAGCCGATCGCGGCGAAAACCGCCGGCCAGCAACGACCGACCAATGCGTCCGGCACGGTGGTGAGGCTGGGCGCCAGCGGCTCGCCGAAGGTGGCGGTTACCCCGGTGTGGTCGGCGACCCGCTCGGGATCCCAGTCCGCTGCCAGGATGGCTGTCCCGTCGGTGACCGCAGGCAGCAAGTCCGGCCCGTCGACGCCTGCGGCGATCGCGAGCACCGCGCGCATAGCGGTGGTGGCATCGTCGGTGGAGACAACCGGGGTACCGCCGTCAAGGGTGTTGGGGGGCAACGTGAATGGGATGTCGACCCAGGTACCGGACACCGGCACACTGAGCACGACTTGCTCGTCTGCGTTCACCTGCAGCCGCGCGCCGGTGGACAAGTGTGTGGCACTGCGATTTTCGTTGACTTGCCAGTCTCCCGGACCAGCGATTCGGTGAACCGGGTTGGTGGCGGTGCGGCCGGCCCACTGCACATCGGGTGCGTCGAGCACGACGGCCAGCGGCCCGGCCACGTCCGCGCGGCCCAGCCGGCGCGACGTAACGTCTTTCGGCTCCGCTCCGGCGCCGAGCACCTCGTCGATGGCGGCCTGCTCGAAGCGGTCCAGCAACTCGCCGACGGGTTCGTCCATCCGGGTGATGCCGGCGACCGACGCGGTGCCGGGGATGATGCACACCTGGTCGGCGTCGTAGCGGGCGTCGTGCGCCTGCCATAGCGAGTCACTGCGCCACCAGCGCCTGACGTCCTTGTCGATGACCGGCACGAAGTTGACTGGCTTGCCCAGCGTCTTGCACAGCGTGACAAAGAAGGGCACATCCGCGGGATGCAGTTGCACGGTCTCGGCGTCCGGGTAACTGTCCAGCAGCAGGTCGATCGCCGCCTCGGGGTTCTCCAGCAACGCAGCGTCGTCGAACAGTGTCTCGATCGGGCCGAAATCCTTTGGGTGCAAACGAGCTTCGGCGCGCTTCAGCATCTCTTCGAAACGGTCGCGCCAGGTGTCGGCCAGCCAGGAGCTGCCGGGTAAAGCGGTGTCGGCGGTCGAATTGCCTTCGCCGATCGTCAGTTCGACGTAGCGCTGCAGCCACTGCAGGTAGGTCATCTCCCCGACGTCGCCGAAGTAGGGCTTGGCGGTGTTGGCCATCGCCGCGATGATCTCGTCGCGGCGCTCCGCGACGGCCTCGGCGTCGCCGGCGACCTCGTCGAGCAGGCGGCCGCAACGCGAGGCGGTGTTGTCGATCTCATGGATGTCCGCACCCAGCTGGCTGCGGCTGGAAGCCATGCCGCCCTGAGCTTTTCCGGCGCTGATCCAATGGTCGGTGCCTTGGGTATCGACCAGCATGCGCTTGACCGACGGCGACGTGGTGGACTCCTTGGTCGCCATCGCCGCGGTGCCGACCAGGATGCCGTCGATCGGCATCAATGGGAAGCCGTAAGGCGCGGCCCAGCGCCCGGAGAGGTAATCGGCAGCCCGCTCCGGAGTGCCAATGCCGCCGCCGACGCAGACCGTGATGTTGGACCGCGAGCGCAACTCGGAGTAGGTGGCCAACAGCAGGTCGTCGAGGTCTTCCCAGGAATGGTGGCCTCCGGCACGCCCGCCCTCGACGTGCATGATCACCGGCTTTGTGGGCACCTCGGTCGCGATGCGGATCACCGAGCGGATCTGCTCGATGGTGCCGGGCTTGAACACGACGTGGCTGATGCCGATGTCGTTGAGCTCGTTGATCAGCTCGACGGCTTCCTCGAGATCCGGAATCCCCGCGCTGATCACCACACCGTCGATCGCCGCGCCGGACTGGCGGGCCTTCTGGACCAGCCGCTTGCCACCGACCTGCAGCTTCCACAAGTACGGATCGAGGAACAGCGCGTTGAACTGATAGGTGCGGCCGGGCTCGAGCAGTCCGGACAGCTCCTCGATGCGCTTGGCGAAAATCTCTTCAGTGACCTGCCCGCCGCCGGCCAGCTCGGCCCAGTGCCCCGCGTTGGCCGCTGCGGCCACAATCTCGGCGTCGACGGTGGTCGGTGTCATGCCCGCCAGCAGGATCGGCGACCGCCCGGTCAGGCGGCTGAACTTCGTCGAGAGCTTGACCCTGCCGTCGGGGAGGCGAACCACGGTCGGCGCATAGCTCGACCAGGCCCGGGCCACCTCGGGGGTGGCGCCGACGGTAAAGAGGTTGCGCTGACCGCCGCGGGTTGCCGCGGGCACGATGCCCACACCAAGGCCGCGGACCACCGGCGCGGTCAGCCGGGTCAGGATGTCGCCGGGGCCCAGGTCGAGGATCCAACGCGCCCCGGCCTTGTGAACCCGGGTGATCTCTTCCACCCAGTCGACCCCACTGACCAGGATGGCGTCGGTCAGCTCTCGGGCCGACGCGACATCGAGGCCTATCTTCTCGGCCCAGCCTCCGACGATGTCGATGCCGTTAGCCAGCCTCGGCGTGTGGAAGCCCACCTCTACCCGCACCGGGTCGAAGACCGGCGCGAAGACGTCGCCGCCGCGGACCTTGTTCTTGCGGTCGGCCTCTTCCTTCTCGGCGATCTGCCGGCAGTACAGCTCGAATCGCGACAATTGCTCGGGGGTGCCGGTGATGACGACCGAACGCCGGCCGTTGCGGATCGACAGCACCGGAGGCAGCACGGTACGAACATCCTGCGCGAACTCGTCGAGCAGCCGACCAATGCGCTCGGGGTCGGCGTTGGTCACCGACACCATCGGAGGGCGGTCGCCGAGCACCGAGATGCCGCGCCGGCGGGCCACCAGCGTTCCGGCCGCACCTATCAGCTGGGCCAAAGCCAACAGCTCGACATCGCGGCCGCCCGCGGCCTTGAACGCCTCGAGCGCGAGCACACCTTGCGAATGCCCCGCTACGGCCACCGGCGGCGTCGCGACCCAGTCCATGCCCTGGCGCGCCAGGGCACGTGCGGCCGCGATCTGAGTGAGCAGCACACCGGGTATCGACACGGCGGCCGACGTCAGGTGCTTGTCGGACGGGACCGGATCCTCGGCCGCGAGCGCACGCACCCACTGCAACGGCTCGAAGCCGATCGGACGCACCACGACCAGCTCTTTTGCCACCGGCTCGAGCAGCAGCTCCACCTCACCGACCAGCGCCGCCAACTCGGATTCGATCCCGGCCGAGGACACCAGCTCCTCCAGCGTCTCCAGCCAGGCGCTGCCCTGGCCGCCGAACGCCACCGCGTACGGTTCGCCGGCCGTCAGACGATCGACCAGAGCATGGGTGGTCTGCGGGCCAGTCCCGTCGCGGTCAGCGGACACCCGGTCGTGCTCGTGGATCGTCACGTTCTGTATCTCCCTGTATGCGTCTTTACGTCTCGGTTCGTTCCGCCGTCTGGGTTTGCCGTGCGGGGCCCCATCTGCTTCGGGGCCGATTCCGCGTTGAATCGAAGCCGAAAATCGCCTGACCGGTGTGTTGTCGGCGGGCCGCCCCGTAGCTCGAGCGACGCGGCGCACTGCATCGGCTGTACTAAGCGTGTCATAAGAATCAGTGCCCCTTTTGGCTGCTGAGTGGTTACTGGTGAGTACTACGCACGGGTAACCGTGTCGTGGGTAACACCCGGCTTAACCACGCGCGCGGGCGTGCGGAACAAACGTCCTGCATGTAGGTGGTTACGGTCGAGTAGCCATAACTGCCCTGATCAAGGCAGTTTTGTTATCAAATCGTTATGTAAGAAATTCACGCCTCGGCGGGCCCGCGACGCTGCCTCGGGAAGCGCTTCCCGCGGCCGCCGGCTTCCACGGCGACGCAAAACCAGCGAACAAGTGTTTGCTGGAGCGCTGGGCGCCCGGACCGGAGTAGAACGTTAGGCCCACTGCCCGAATTGGGGCTTGAGGATTTCGTTGACGTCCACACCGACCCCGCCAACGCTGCGTTTGTCGATCTCGACCTGATGCAGATGCGCGGCTGGATGCGCGTAGCCCTTGGGCGAGCCCCAGTTGTGCTGCCAAAAATATGAGCCCAAACCGTCATGCAGCGCCCAGTCGATCGTTTTCGAGTTGGCGTAAACGCCCGTGCGCTGGTGTCCGATCACCGACTCCCAGGACCGCAGATACGGAACTATCTGCTGTTTGTACTGGTCATAGGACGGGTCATCGTCGATCGACGCGTAGATGGGGGCGTCGGCGGGACCGCCGGCGGCGGCATGCAGCTGCATCCCGCGTTGCGCATGATGCAGGCCTGCGCCGGCACCGCCCAGCCAGTCGGAGCTACCGCCCTTGCCGAATTGATAACACGACACGATCTTGAGCCCATTGCTGCTCAGATCACGCGCCTCGCTGACCTGGATCGGCTTGCCCAGCATCCAGTTGCCGCCGGGCCGCCGATCGGAAACGTATCGGATCGCCCCCACGGCGCCGGCGGCTCTGATCTGGCTGGCCGGGATGACTCCGGCCGCGTAGTCCAACAAGGTGCCGAGTGACGCCGATGCCGGTGCGGCGCGCAACGACGCCGCCGCGACGCCCAGCCCTAGCAGGCCCGGGGTCGCGACCGCGAATTTGAGCACGTCACGCCGCGAAACTGGCATATGCCACAGGGTACGACAGAAACACCAGCCGCCACACCGACACCAGCAGTCACATGTGCATCACATTGCCGCAACGCGCGTTGCGCGAACTCTGGCTGCGTCATGCGCTATCGGACGCGTTGGAAGCGGAGGTCTTGTTGTCCTCGGCAGCTGTGATGAGAACGTGGTGAACGAAGCCGAGCTTGGCCACCACCGGAAGGTTGAGCCTAAAGGGGTAGAGAGCCTCTTTGCCCATCGCGTGGTTCACCCGGTTGAGCACGCCGGAGAGCACCTCCCAGTCGTGCACGAGCGCGTCGAAGTCGCCTTCGCCGTAGTGGACCCGTGGGTCGATGTCGGCGTCGAGGTCGAAGTGCACTCGATCGGCACGCAGTATCAGCCCGGAGTCGGCGGAGGTCGCCAAGGTTCCCGTGATGTGCAGATAGTGGGCGAAGGTCTCCGCCCAGTCCTCCCAGGGGTGGGCGGTGGCGTAGTGCGAGATGTAGTCGTGTTCCCAGTGATCCGGGACATGCCCGGCGTAATAGTCCGCCAGCGCGGCCTGGTAGTTGCGGCGCTCGTCGCCGAAGTAGGAGCGGGCCTGGTCGATGAGTGTGCCACCGGTGATCAAGATCATTTCGTAGTAGTGGCCGACCTCATGGCGCATGTGACCGAGCATGGTGCGGTAGGGCTCTTTGAGGATGATGCGCAGCCGTTCTCGGTACAGCTCAAGCGATTCGGCCAGATCGATGGTGATGACGCCGTCGGCGTGTCCCATGGTCACCGGATGCCCCACGGACTTGCTGGAAATCAAATCGAATGCCAGGCCCTTCGCGTCCTCGTGAAAGGGCGTGATCGGCAAACCTTGATCGAGCAGTTGGAAGACTAGCCGCCGCAGGGCTTTCAGGGTGCTGGCCAGTTCGCTCTGCGCCTCGGTGTCACCGGGATCCGGTCCGGTCCGTACAAAGCCGTCGGCGAAGCAGACACCGGTCGGGGAGTCCGCCTCGACCAGCCAGTTGCAGCCTCGATCCCAGTGGGCGCACCGCACCCATGCTGTGTCGTCGATCATGGTGGACGTCCCGGTCGCCGGGGCGAGCGCTATCGACATCCAGGGCTTGTGGAACGCCACGTCAGTCGCGCAGGCCGAACAGCACTGTTCTTCGAAGGCCACTGCGAAGCCACAGTTCGGGCAGCGGAACGCGCGCATTGAGGCTATCCCTCGTTGGGTGTGCTGGTGAAATACGTCCAGGGCTGTGGCGGGCGGCTCTTCAAGTACCCCTTCTGCCAGTTCCACTGCGGGTGCCGGCGCAGGAATTCGTCGGCGTCGAACGGTGCACCGTCGGCCCGCCCATACCGCCCCCACAGGCTCAAGCCGGCGATGTCGGCGGTGCAGGCGACCTTTGCATCGACGGATCCGAACGGAGTAAACGGCGTCAAATCGCTGTTCTCGCAGGGATCTTCGTCGGAATGCGCGCAGATCGTGCGCGCCGACGGGCGCATGTAGTTGAGGTACGGATCGAAGGTGTCACCGATCATGCGTTTGCCGACCTCGACGTCGATCCGTCCGTCGGCCTCCCCGAGCAGCTGCTGCCAGCGCACCTGGCGGGCGCCGTTGGGTGTGCGGATATCGCTGAACCCCGTCCCAAAGCATTCCAGGTTGCGGATCCGCGGATCGGTCGGTGCATTGTCACCCCAGAAGTAGCCGTCGGTCTTGCGCGCCAGGCTCTGGTACAGCAGGCCCTCTTCGTAGCGCGCGATCTCACCGGTCTTGATGTCGCCGATCAACCACGAGTTGGCGTACCCGCCGTTGTTCTCGGCGTTCATGAGACTGATCCAGTGGTCGATGTCGTTGGCGTACTGAGTTGCGACGCGGGCCCGACAGAACTCCGGCGTCCGTGTCTCGTCGTACCCTTTGAAACCCTCGTATCCGCCGATGGTGGTTTCGGTGATCGCCAGACCCGACGACGACAGCCAGAAGTCGGTCATGCTCGCGACCCACCCCGGCGCGGTCTGCATGACCATTCGGTTGCCGTCCGCGGGAGTCAGATCGAGGATCACGTTCTCGAACTGACCCTGCCAGAAGTCGGTGAAGCTGGTGTGGCCCACCACGATTGAGCCATCGGCGGTCGAACTACCGGTCGCGATGAACGCGCTGCAATGGTTGCCCTCGCCGCCGGTCGGGGCAAGCGCGGTATAGCGGCCAGAGTTCTTCGGCCACCAGTAACCGGTCAACTCCATCCAGTCGTTTACCCCCAGCACGTCGTCGAACGTCGAAGGAACTCCCGCAGCGGTCAAACCGGCTGCCACACCTTCGATTTCGGTACGAAATTCGGCTGGCACCTTGGCCGCGTGCAGTTCGACGGCCTTACCGACGAAAAAGTCGTAGGTCATACCGATGTCCTGATAGGTCATCTCCCGGTAGACCCGGATCGACTCGGCATATTCATCGGCGACGAGATAGCCGTACTGGAATCCACGTTCAAACGGTGCTCCACCGATCGAGATGTGCACCCATCCGTCGACGTCGCGCCGCGCCGCCTTCGCAAGCCAACCCCTCTGCTCGTCTGTCAGCTCGGCGGGCGCGGTACGGGCGGGTGCGGCGCTGGGGGCCACAGGCGGCTGCACATTGTGCGGAGGGGGCTCTGCGGGTCGTGCGGACGGGTGGGGTGCCACGATCACTCCTTATATCGCTTCACAGTGCCGTTTCGGGGGTGTCGAACAGACCCAACTTCAGCCGGTTCACGACGTCTGCGACGGCAAACCAACCGCGCACACTATTGCCTGCCGAATTCAATCTCGGCGAGAAGGCGGCCACCGCGAGTCGGCCGGGTACCACCGCCAACACGCCCCCGCCGACACCGCTCTTGGCGGGCACCCCGACCGTGTAGGCCCAGTCCCCGGACTGCGTATACATCCCCTCCATCACCATTTCAGCCAGCACGTAGCGGACGTTGGAGTCCGCCATGACCCGCACGCCAGTGTGGGGATTGACCCCGCCGGCGGCCAAGGTTGCGCCCATGGTCGCCAAGTCGGCGGTGTTCAGCATCGTCGAACACTGCTGGGTGTACACCGTGCAGGCTTCCATCGGATCGCAGAAAAGCGATCCCGCGCTGTACAGCAGCCAGGCGATTGCCTTGTTGTGGGAGTTGGTCTCCTGCTCGGAAGCGTTGATCTCCTCGCTGATGGACAGCGGGCGCCCCGCGAATGCGCTCTGGATATCCAGGATTTTGCGCCACCGATCGGCGGGGTCAGATGCTCGGATGAAGCTGGTCGTCGCCATCGCGCCCGCGTTGACCAACGGCGACGTCGGCTTGTCGTGGTGCAGCTCGAGGGCCAGCACGGAATCGAACGCGGATCCGGTCGGGTTCGCACCGAGCTTGGTGCGCACCGTGCGATGGCCCCGCTCCTCGATGACCAACGCCAACGTGAATACCTTCGAAATGGACTCAATCGGAAACTCGTGGTCAACGTCTCCCATCGCGGCGGTGCGGCCGTCGGGAGTCATCGCGCACAAAGCGAAAAGGCTCGGGTCGACGTCGGCGAGGGCGGGGATGTACTTCGCGGCGCGTCCCCGGGAATTATCCCGATGCGACGAATAGGCATGCGCCACAGCGGAGTCGATTGCTGCCGAGTCCAGTGGGTCAGTGGCCATGGCCAATCACTCTCCCAGCCCAGAGTCGGGCGAAGCAGTTGTGAACCGAGGCTCAGATTGCTCGAACTCGCGACAGCGAGCGTAGCAGAGCGTCCGGCGCCCGCGACCAACTGGTGTTCGGGCGCAACGAGCCTGGCCTTCAGCATCGCCACATCACGTGGGATCAGGCGCTCGACGCGCTCCGCCGAAGCTGACAGCGGCCGCCGCTCGCGACACTGCAACCACGCACACGACACGCCGCACGACGTGTACGTGGTTTCAGTCTCGACGCAGCGCGGCGATCAGATCGTCGAAAATGGTTGCGAGCGGCTCTTTCTGGTCGGGGCGCAGCTTCTGCAACACCTCCAGCGCCTCGGCGCGACGGCCCGAGAGCACCAAAGGCCTAACGTGATCGACGGTGACCTGCAAGTCAGGCGCGACGTTCGCGACGGTCGTGGCCAGCACCTCGACCAGTTCCCAATCCCGGTACAGCGCCAGCGAACGCTCGTTGAACGCGAACCCGGTCACCGGTTTGCCCTTCAGCGTGCCCCGGTAGCGGTAGGGACCTTCCATGTATTCGATCGGCAGGCCGTGGGCCGGGGCAGGGACCAGCGGCTCGCCGATGAGGTCCAGTTGCATTGTGGCACAGCTGATCCGGTGGCGGTCTGGCATGTAGCGGGCCGGAGCAAGCGGACGCACCAGGGGCCGAATCGAATTCGGCCATCGGACGTAGCTGCTGATGGTGACCTCGACGTCTTCGGCGCACTCCGGCACCATTGCGGGGTCGGGATAGCTCGTGGTCACGCCGGTAAACGGCTGTAGTGCGTTGCCGTTCGTACGGTCGAATTGCCGCCAGATGCTCATGTCGACGCCGTTGTCGAGATTGATCGTGCGCCATTCGTGAGACATGGCCCGCGGGTCTCCCCCGGTTCCCCCGCCGCCGGCATATTTCGGGAACCACTGCCGGTCGACGTGCCCGGCTGACCCGCTGACCTGCTCGGTCACCTCGCCCCAGCGCAGGGTTCCGGTCATCGCCATCCCGGTCTGGAAGTAGGAGTACGTGTCGCCTTGGCCGAAGCAGACGATCTTGCCGTTGTAGGTCGATGCGCCCACCGGTGTCGGTGCGCGCGTTGGTGTTACGGCCAGGTCCAGCTGCATGGCACGACCCTCGTGGTCCTCGCCAACGAAGCTGACACGGTACGCATAGGGCACCAATTCTCCGTCCGCGTCGTGGCAAGCGGTCCACGACGCGGTGCCGGCGCTGCTTTGGTATTCGAGGTCGAGATGCCCCACCGCCATGGACAGCTTCGGCCGGGCTCCGGGTTTCATGTTCGCCGGGGGCATGTCGTAATCCGTGTAGGTGCCGTAATCGCCGGTGTCTAGATCGAACAGCGCCAGGGTGTAGAAATCGGCGACCAGCGTGCCCCCCGGCCGGTTCTTGTTGAAGATCGTCAGGAAGGCAAATGACCGGCCGTTCTGGGCGGCGTCAAGCTGACCGGCAATGAACCAGGTATCGGACTCCTGGTCGGGGTGTTCGCCTTCGGCGGCGGGAAACTTTAGTTGGTCATCACCGGGCACCAGCTGGAACGGGTAATTGCGCCACTCACTGTTCATGTCTGCCTCGTGTCGGGGGCTCCGATGCGGTCCCCTCCGGGACATCGATCGCGTCGTACTTGTCGGACCCAAGGAATTCGCGGACCTTCTCGATGTGCTCTTCAGCACCCAGTTCGAGGGTTTCGGCCGCAAGGCCGTAGTCGACGATCGAAAGCGCCGCCTGCGCCAGGTGTTTGGAGAATGCGCGCTTGGTGGTCTGCAGTGCGCGCGCCGGCTGCGTGGCGAGTCGGGCGGCCAGCTGCATCGCCTCGTCCATCAGGGTGTCCGCGCTCGTCACGCGATTGGCAAGACCGAGATTCACTGCCTCGGCGGCGGGAATACGGGCACCGAGATAGATGTACTCCTTGGCGCGGATGAGGCTCATCATGTAGGGCCACAGCAACGCCCCGCCGTCGGCGGCGGTGAGACCAATCGACACATGCGGATCGCAGAGGTAGCTACGTTCCGACATCAGGACCAGGTCACAACACAGTGCCAGTGACGCACCGAGCCCGACGGCCGGGCCGTTGACCGCAGCCACCACCGGAAGCCGGAAGTTGATCATGGCGTTCAGAATCGCCCCGGCCTGTTGTGATATCGCGTACCGCAGCGCCAACGACTGATGCTGCGCTTTGAGGAAGGCGAAGTCGCCGCCGCCGCTGAACGTGTCGCCCGCGCCGGTGAGTACCACGCAGCGCGCGTCGGCATCGCGATCCAGGTCATGCCAGACGTCGAGCAGCTGGCTATGCAGAGACTCGTCGATGACGTTGTGCGACCGCGGGCGATTGATCGTCACAATCCGAACGGCGCCGTCTGCGGCTATCAAAAGTTCGTCGCTCACGGTCGGCTTCCTTGCCACGGCGCCATCCTGCTTTTTTGGCTATGTTAGCGTCAATAGCGAAGTTACGGTCACGGCCTCATCCTGCACCCAACCCTGCCTCAAGGAAGTGCCCCGATGACAGAAAATTCCGGCCATCGCTCCTATGACGAACTCTTCATCGGAGGGCAGTGGCGCAAGCCCGCCAACCCGCAGCAGCTC
>DATMMZ010000011.1:0-3099 GCA_035569455.1 Mycobacterium sp.
TGCTGCTGCCGGATTCGTTCATCGGGGTAGCCGAATCGACCAACCTCGCCGGAGAGTTGGGCCGATGGGTGATGCGAAGCGCCTGCGCCGAATTCAGCCGGTGGCGATCCAACGGGGTGGGAGAAAGCGCGATACTGCGCATCAATGTGTCGCCGGTTCAACTGATCACCCGCGGCTTCGTCCGTAGTGTTGCCGACACCATCGAGGAGTTCGGCATCGACGGCGGATCGGTATGCCTGGAGATCACCGAGCGCGCCGTGGTGCACGACATCGAAACCACTCGCAAAACCCTGGCGGAGCTCAAGGAAGTCGGGGTGCAGATCGCCATCGACGACTTCGGCACCGGCTATGCGGTGCTGTCGCACCTGAAGTCCCTTCCGGTCGACATGCTCAAGATCGACACCGGGTTCGTGCGCGACTTGGGCACCAACGCCGGCGACCTGGCGATCGTTCGCTCCATCCTCGGGCTGGCTGAAGCGTTCGGCTTGCAGCTGGTCGCCGAAGGCGTTGAGACGCCGGCTGCCGCATTGACTTTGATACAGCATGGGTGTCACCGTGCGCAGGGTTTCCTGTTCTCGCGTCCCGTGGCAGGCGACGCCATGGAATCACTGCTGTCCAGGCGCCGGATGCCCATGCCCTGCCTCGCTGACGACGAGACGCTGAGTGTGGACGCAATCTGGGGCGGGCGATGACGTTGCGACTCAACGTCTCGCGTGTCCAGCTGGTCGCCAATGGCTCGGTCCGAGCTGCCACGGACAGCATCGATGACTTCGGTCTTCAGTCGGTTGCAGACTAGAGTCGAAACCACAGCTGCCGCACTGACTTTGACGCGGCATGGGTGTTATCGTGCGCAAAGGTTCTTACTTTCGCGCCCAGTCGCAGCCGACACCATGGCGTCACTGCTCTCCGCGCCCAGGCTACCCATGGGTTCCTTTGATCACGAGAAAACCATTGACGCTGCACGCGATTTGGCAAGGCAACGATGATTCGTCAGTCAGTTGCCTGCTCAACTTCAAATCATTGGACGTGATGGACGGTGATAGCCGAACGGGTATGCGGTCGCGTAACCGCCGGCTTAAAACACCCGGATGGTCCCCCCTTTTTATCCGGCATATACCGGGGTTTGCACCACGGAGGGACGGAAACCGAACCTGGGCGTATAAGCGGTAGGAGCGCCCATGCCGCGCATCGCGTTGGGCAGCATCGGCATCCCATTGAGCGCGCCTGCCGGCCCGCCCTCCATGACCGCCGGAGCCGCGCTGACGCTGGCGGCCGGCAACGCCGAGCCAACATTGCTGAACGCCGGGGCGGCCGACGCCCAGCTCTGGGGCACCGAGAGCGGGCCGAGAAAGGCCGCGCGCCCCACACCCGCGGTCACCTCGGCGCCGCCCATAGCAGGTGCACCGTTGCCCAGTGTCAATCCCAACATCCGGATTTGGTTGGCGAAGACGCCGGCCGTCGGGGCAACGGATCGGACGAGCGAACTCGCCGAGCCGAACGCCGAGATGCCCAAAGTCGACATCGACGCAGACGAGCCGGCACCCGAGGCCAGGCTGGTGCCCGAGGTGAGTGCCGTGGACGACGATGCCAGGGTCGTCATCAGCGATAGCGGCGATGTTGACGACGAGGATGACATCGACGAAGCGGCCGAGGCGAGTCCCGGCAGCGCATCAGACGCAGCAGTGGTCAGCGGCGCAGACAGCACGGAACTCAGCGAGCCGTTCATCGCTGTGATCAACGGTGCCACCGTCTGCGCAGCCGTACCCGCAAAGGTGCTGGTAGCTTGGGCGACCGCGGAGGCCATCGAGCCCACCGCATCCACGGCGGTGATCAGCGGCGCAGCCGTGAACGGTGTCAACGTCGACGCCGTCTGCGCCGCGGCCTGATACCCATACATCGCCGCGGCGTCCTGCGCCCACATCTCCATGTACTGGGCCTCGGTGGCCATAATCGCCGGGGTGTTCTGACCGAAGAAGTTCGTCGCGATCAACGCCATCAACAGGGCGCGGTTGGCGACAATCACCGGCGGGGGCACCGTCATCGCAAACGCCGCCTCGTAGGCGGCCACGGCCGCCTTGGCCTGCATGCCCGTGGCCTCGGCCAACCCGGCAGTCGCGGTCATCCACGACACAAAGGTGGTGACCGCAGTCGCCATCAATATCGACGACGGCCCCAGCCACACACTGGTCAGGTCCGAAATCACCAAGCCATTGAACGACGCCGACGAGTACAACTCCGCGGCCAAATCATCCCAAGCCACCGCGGCGGTCATCATCGGTCCCGATCCCGGGCCCGTATACATCAACCCGGAGTTGACCTCCGGTGGTAACGCCGCGAAATCGAGCATCCTAAAGGCCGAAGAATCAGCCGGCCGCGATCGCGTTGGCGGCCTCGGTGGCCGCATACGACCCCGCGCAAATCCCCATCGTGTTCACGAACATCTCGTGCAACGCGGCAGCTTGGGCGCTGACGGCCTGATACATCTGGGCGTGCGCGGCAAACTGCGCCGCGGTCAGCGCCGATACCTGATCGGCGGCCGCGGGAACCACCCCCGTCGTTGGGGCCGCCGCGGCCGCGTTCTGGGCGCTCATCGACGAACCGATCCCTTGCAAGGTGCCGGCCGCCACGGTCAGCGCTTCCGGCTGTGTGGACACGAACGACATGCGCTTCTCCTCTCGGATGTGGACCAATCCCGAAACGACCGCTGCGGTGACGTCCGGCCGTAGCGATCACGGGCCGGGCGTGGCACAAACGGATGATTTAGCTTTAGGCCAGTGTACATACTTTTTGGATGATGTAAACCATATGACAGACTTATAGTATCCGCCCATCGGCGGCGATGGCGAGGATGCGCCAGTGCTGCAGATGACCGCAAGGTGTTTGTCGCCGCGGTATTCACCCCCACCGGAGGATCATGGTCGCCTCGGCTCTGGTCAGCTGGGTGTGGGGCTGGGCGGCCCCCGACATGTTTGACTCCTCGCCTGACCCGGAGGCGGGATCGAGCCCGGAATGGACGCGCGCGATCGATCACCGGCGCCGCTTCGGCCGCGAAGTGGTCGGGGTGCGCGAGTACGAGGGCCAGCTGGTCGCGGTGATCGC
>DATMMZ010000012.1:0-5517 GCA_035569455.1 Mycobacterium sp.
CCGTCGCCGTGCCTTGCACGTCGAACAACATTGCCTTCACCACATGCCCCATCATGCCGACTCAGCGTGGGCCATGAAACACGGCGTGGCGCGCCGTGCCGGGGATTAAAATCTGCGGTGTCGAAAACCTTGTCCCTGCTACGCCCTGCGAGGTGCGCCGTGGCCGATAACACCACCAAGCCCGCCGGCGAACAAGGCGCCGAGGCCGAGATCGAGCCCGACTACCGGTTCACCCTGGCCAACGAGCGGACTTTCCTGGCCTGGCAGCGCACCTCGCTGGGGCTGCTCGCCGCGGCGGTCGCCCTGGTACAACTCGTTCCGGAGCTGACGGTCCCCGGCGCGCGCCGTGCGCTCGGCGTGCTGCTGGCGACCCTGGCAATCCTCACCAGCGGAATGGGGCTGCTGCGCTGGCAGCAGGCGGACCGCGTCATGCGACGCGGCCTGCCTTTGCCCCGTCACCCCACCCCGGCTTACCTGGCGCTTGGTCTCATTGTGCTCGGGGTCATCGCGCTCGGGCTGGTCATCGCCAAGGCGGTCATCGGTTGAGCCATTCGACGGCAGCGGGCGGTCGGCCGGAACCCGGGCTCCAGCCCGAACGGACAGTGCTGGCCTGGACCCGGACGTCGTTCGCGTTGTTGGCCAACGGCGCGTTGCTGACGATGAAGAACCTGCACAGCGCGAACGGGCTAGCGGGGCTGATCCCGGCGCTCTTGGCCGCCACGGCAGCGTCGTGTACTTACCTGATCGCCTTGCAACGCCAACGAACGCTGGAGCAACGCCCGATCCCCGCACAAATCAACCCCCGCCGTCAGGTGTACATCGTCGGGATAGCCGTCATGGTGCTCATCGTTGTGACCGCGGTTGCCGAACTGTTCTAGCGCTTCTTAGCGAGCCAGATGGTGTGGAGCCCGCATTCGGGATCTTCCACGACGTGCGCCACCACATCGAACCCATTCTCGTCCAGAAGTTGGCGGTATTCGGCACTGTCGAGGCTTGCATGGTAGAGAGGCTCGCCCTGGTAGGTGCCCATCTGCTCGCCGGCCGACGGACCGCTGGTGAACATCAGCGCAGCACCGGATGCGGCATAACGCTTGAAGATCGGGAACATTCGGCGCTGATCGGCCTGGGATAGGTGAAAGAAGCTGTCCCAGGCAATAATTCCGTCGAAGGTGCGGCTTAGCGCCAGCGTTCGCATGTCGGCGACGCGCCATTCCTGCTCGGGGAACCGATCGGCACACATCACGATCATTGCGCTGGCGGCATCCACCCCGGTCACCCGGCAGCCACGTTCGATGAGGTATCGGGCAATCGGGATGCCGCTTCCGCAGCCAAGGTCGAGCACCGCGGCATCGCGCGGAAGCAGGGCGAGAAATCGGTCGAGCCACGCCTTTTCGGCCAGACGCTCGCCACGATCACGAGACCAGGCGCCGGCATGCCGTTGGTATATCTCGAATGGTGTTGACGGACCACCACGCCTACCAGAGATAGACAACCGCTTCTTTCCCGCCCGTGCACTTGATCCAGGGGTTCGGGCCGTCTCCGGCGCAGTGCATCAGGAAGTTCGCCGTGTTCTTCGGATCGCAACTCGCACCCGGCACGGTGTCGCAGGGCACAGCTCCTTGGGCCGATACGGATCGCGGTGCGGCGCTGGCGTTGCCGTATGCGTTCCAATACGCGAGCAGCACGGAATTCGCGAAAAAGCACGACGTTCCCGCTGAGCCGCGCCCGGCGTGAGTCCCGAATCCCGTCCCGTTCGCGACCTGATAACCCTGGTCGCAACTTGTGTGGCTGATGCTTTGGTCCGGGCCGGTCACCAGCGGAGGTAATCCGGCGGTCGGGCTCATCGGGGCGGTGGTGCCGGTGGTCGGGGCGGCGGCCCGCGTGGTATTCAGCTTTGCCAGCAGGCCGATGACGACGCCGATTGCGCCCAGAACCAGCGCTGCCGACACGGCGATAACGGTCGGCACTAGCCAGCGTGCGCGGTCGCGTGGGGGTTTACTGACGGGCCCGGGCTGCGGCGGCGGCATCGGCGGCCTCGGCGGGTATTGGTTCCGCATGCGTTCCGTCAAATCGAGTGCGGTATCGCCGACGCCCTTGAGTGCCCGATTCGCCGCCCGCGCCAGTGCGCCCGCGCTTCCGTACCGATCGTCGGGTTCTTTGGCCATGCCGCGAGCAATGACGTCGTCGAAGGATGCCGGAACGTTTGGATTCGCGACGCTTGGTTGCGGAGGAGGGTAGGCCAAGTGGGCCGCCATCACCGCCTGCGGGGAATCGACCTGAAAAGGCATCTGACCCGTAAGTAATTCGTACAGAACACATGTCAGGGCGTAGATGTCTATCGCGGGGGTGATCTCTTGATCGCTGAATCGTTCGGGCGCCATGTAGGCCCAGGAACCGATCTGGGCACCGGCGGCCGTGAGGCGGGTGTCGCCCATCACTTCGGCGATGCCGAAATCGACCAGGTAGGCGAAATCGGCTGGTGTGACGATGATGTTCTCCGGCTTGACATCACGATGAATCAGGCCCTCGGCGTGCGCCGCGTCCAGCGCCGCGGCGATCTGAGTGATGATGGCCACGGCGTGTGTTGGATCGAGGGGGGCCTTCTCGATCATGCTCTGCAGGTCGGTGCCCCGGACCAGACGCATGTCAATGAACAAACAGCCGTCGATCTCCCCATAGCCGTGAATCGGGATGACATGCGGTTCTTGTAACTTCGCCGCGGCATGTGACTCTCGCTCGAACCGGATCCGGTATTTGCGATCGTCTGCGAACTGGCTCTTGATGATCTTCAGGGCAACCGTTCTGCCGATCTCGTTGTCATAAGCCTCGTAGACTTCGCCCATTCCGCCCTTGCCGAGAAGGCCGGTGATCTTGTACTTGCCGAATGTCGTTCCGACACGCGACTCTTCCGCAGACACCGTCATATCCTCCCGTAGGGATTATGCGACACCGTGTCGGCGTGCGCGGCATGTTTGCCGCGGGCGGCAGCGTTGTTCACGTCACCGACCGCACTGTCCGGCGGGCAGCGCCCCGAAGTGATCGCTCAGCCACTTGGCCACCTCCCCGAGATCGTGGGTGCCGTCATCGAATGAGCCCGATACAGGCTCGGCGGCGATCGCCACCGCTAGTTTCCCGGCCGGGGTGGTAAGCACGCCGATCTGGCGGACAAGGTATTTGCCGGCCGGTGATGGGCCCCAGCCGCCCTTGAACTCAGCACCGCGGATGTCGCCAATCCCCCACGTCTGGTTTGGCTCGACCTGGCCCATCAGACCGAAAATCGGTGCGTTTGCGCTATTGCAGAAGGCGCCGGCGGTGAACCGGATTTGATTGACCAGCGACCAAAGGGTCTGGCCGAAGGCGGTGAATTCTGGCCTCAGCTTTCGTGATTCGACGATGGTCGGATCACCGGTTTCTTGCAACACGTGTTGCACCTCTTGGGCGGCGGTGGTGGGATCCCCGAGCTGCGCCCACAGCGATTCGGCTGCGGCGTTGTCGGACTCCGTGATAGCGGCTCTCATCAAGTCCGTGACTTGCGGCGGGTTGGCTTGCCGGTAGGCCGCGATGACCAAGGGCACTTTGATCGTTGACCAGGCCGGTCCCTCTTGCCAGTCCCCCCACGTCAAGGGGACTTGCGCGCTGCCTATGGCCTCGAGCGCGATGCCCATCTTGGCGTGCAGAGTGTTCTCCAGCTGGGTGAATTCTGCGGCCAACGTCGTCGGCGGCCGTATCGACGCTGTGGGCGGACCGCCCGTATGGCGGTAGGTGAAGACCGCGGACAACGTCACGATCGCGGCGATGACTAGCAGCGTCACGGCAATCGCGGTCAGCCTCCAGCGAAGCTTCACCGTCGCTAGCCGGTGCCGGCTTTGGTGTTCAGATACGCCTTTATCCCGTTGGTGACGGCCGCGGCATATCGTGCCCGGCCGTCCGCGCTTTCCATCTGTGCAGCCTCGTCCGCGTTTCTCATGTTGCCGAGTTCGACGAGGACCGCCGGGTATTGGGCCAGGTTGAGGCCGGCGAGGTCATCTCGGCCATACAGTCCGTCGGACCCGATATAGGTGGATGGCTGAAAACCGGCTGCGACCAGTGCATCGCGCATCGTATGCGCGAGCTGCATAGCCGGGCCCGACTGGGCGTCGTTCAGTGGCGGGCTGGAGTAGTTGACGTGGAATCCCCGGCCGGACGGGGGTCCGCCGTCGGCGTGGATGCTGACGATCGCATCCGGGCGCATCGTGTTGGCCAGTGCCGCGCGTTGATCGACGCACGGTCCGGCGGAGCTGTCGTTATCGCGGGACAACTCCGTGCGAACGTCCATTTGGTTGAGCGCACTCTGGATCAGCCCGACAACGGCCCAGTTAAACGCATGCTCCGGGTAGCCGTCGTTGGTGGCGGCGCCCGACGTGTTGCACTGCTTGGTGCCTCCCCGACCGTTGGGGACCTGTTGGGTTATTGAGGAGTCGTTGACGGCGTTGTGGCCCGGGTCGAGGAAGACGGCCATACCGGTGATGCCCGCCGCCGCGGGTGGGGCGCCGAGCAGTGCCCCCAGGCTGAGCGTTGCCGGCGCGACACCGGCAATCTTCAAGACGTCGCGCCTTCTCACCGCGCGATGGTAGCAATCAGCCTCGGTGACGCCGCTTTCCCAGCCTGGCGAGCAGGGGGCACCACCCGCGTGCGGGGGAACGCAGACAGCTACCAGTTTCAATCTCCGTCCGGAAATGTCGCCTGCGACAGCGAGCCCTCGGGCGTGAAGTGCACGGACAGCAGCACTGGGCACGATTTCCGTGTGTCGCGCGAGTCCTACGACCTTGGCTGACCATTCGCGGCGCAGAACTGGGCGATCAGTAAATCGACCCGCTCGCGGTCGTAGTCCGGACGTAGCCGGCCACCGCGGCCAAGGGTGGTCAGTCCATGCAGTGCAGCCCAGAACACCTCGGTAAGGGTGTCCGCGTCCACCTCGTTCGCGACCGCTGACACCGCCTGGCGTAGCTCGGTGAAGGCGGCTACCAACTCGGGCGGGGTGTCGGGTTCGGCGAAGCGCAGTGTGGTGCGCCCGGTGAACATCGCGTCATACACGGCAGGATTGTCGCGGGCGAAGTCCAGATAGCCGCGCGCTATGCGGGTCAGCGCCTCGTCGGGCGTTTCGGCCTCGGCGGGGACCGTGCGAAGCCTGCGGGCCAACTCACCGAAGCCGTCGATGGCGACGGCTGCGGCAACCTGGTCCATGCCCGAAAAGTGTTTGTAGAGAACCGGTTGGCTGTACTCGATCTCGGTAGACAGCCGCCGTGTGGTGACGGCATCCCATCCTTCGGCCTCGGCAATCTGGCGCGCGGTATCGACGATCAGCCGACGGCGCGCGGCGCGCTCCCGGGCACGACGATCTTCAGTGGCCATACCGCATATGGTAGCACTGCTAGAAAATCTAGCAATGCTATTGACTTAGCCGGCCCGTGGGGTTAGCGTTGCTAACACCTACGAAAAAGGGAGTAAAGAGATGAACGACACCGGGCAGCGCCTCGC
>DATMMZ010000013.1:0-3222 GCA_035569455.1 Mycobacterium sp.
CCGCGGGCACGATGTTGGCCAGGTCGTCAACGAAGTCGATGCTGCCTTCCTCGATCTTCTCGTTGAGGCAGGCACGGGTGATGTCGTGGATGAACGGTTCCCAGCGCTTGACGGCGGCCGGCGACAGATAGGGGTTGAGCACGGTGCGGTAGGTGCGGTGCTCGGGGTCGTCCATCTCCAAAATGCCGCCCCGCACGCCGTTGATGCGGCTGGCCGTCGGGATCGAAATGCCTTTGTAGCCACGGCGTTCGCCGTTGATGTCGTGATCGTTGGAGACAGCGGGGCAGCGGGCGAGCTCGAATACCTCGTGGCTGCCCGCGGCAACCCAGTGCCCGCCGTAGGTGTCGCTCCACGCCATCGGGCACTTGGCGTGCATCTCCTCGGTGACCGTTTTGAACTGCGATCGGTACTCCGCGGAGTGCCGATCGAAGTGATACGTCTTTTTCTTACGATCGCTGTCGCTGACGACGTCGTCGATACTCAAAGTGCTGTCTCCCTTATTCATCGGTAATGATGATGGCCTGTTCGGGACAGGATTGCGCGGCTTCGCGAACCCGGTCCTGCCGATCGGCCGGGACCACTTCGTCGATTGCCGACGAACTGCCGTCGATGTCGCTGAGCTGGAAAGAATCCGGAGCAATCATCGAGCACAGGGTGTGGCCCTGGCAGCGTTCTGAATCAACCCAGACCTTCACGTTGTCCTTACCTTTCTTGCAGGGTGATTGATGCCGTCGGCCCTAGGCTTCGAACCGCCCAGGGACGTCGGGTATGGCTTTCATGCTGTTGCTGTGTGGGATGGCCGAAGGAGATTGGCCGCCCGGCGTCCCGCGACGACTCGACCGCTAATTGAGAGATGCGATTTGATCGCTGTGTAAGGACACGTCGGCGTGGTCGTCCGCTGGGTTGGTAGGGATGACAATGATTACGGAGGTGGTTGTGGGCCAACAACTGTGGGCCGGCGTCGATGCCGGGAAGTCCGACCACCATTGCGTGGTCATCGAGACTGAGGGGCGGCGGCTGCTGTCGCAGCGAGTCCCTAACGATGAGGCCGAGCTGCTGGAGTTGATCAGGGCGGTGACGGCACTGGCCGGCGGCGATGAGGTCACCTGGGCGATCGATCTCAACCACGGCGGGGCCGCGCTGCTGATCGCCTTGCTCATCGCCGCCGATCAGCGGTTGCTCTACATCCCCGGGCGCACCGTCTATCACGCCTGCGGCGGGTACCGAGGTGAGGGAAAGACCGACGCCAAAGACGCCGCAGTGATCGCCGATCAGGCCCGGATGCGCCGCGATCTGCAGCCGCTGCGTCCCGGGGACGGGATCGCGGTGGACCTGCGCATCCTGACCGCCCGGCGTGCCGATCTGGTCGCTGATCGCACCCGAGCGATCAACCGGCTGCGCGCCCAGCTGCTTGAATACTTCCCCGCACTCGAGCGGGCCTTCGACTACAGCACCAGCAGGGCTGCGCTGATCCTGCTCACCGGCTATCAAACCCCCGACGGGCTGCGCCGCGTCGGTGCCGCACGCCTGGAAACGTGGTTGCGCAAACGCAAGGTCCGCAACGCTGCTGCCGTCGCCACCGCCGCATTGGAGGCTGCCGACGCCCAACACAGCACCGTGCCCGGACAGCAGATCGCCGCCGCCATGGTTGCCCGCCTGGCCAAGGAGGTGATAGCCCTCGACACCGAAATCGCTGAAACCGAAACGATGGTCGAGGACCGATTTCGCCGCCACCGCCACGCCGAAATCATCCTGAGCATGCCCGGCTTCGGCGTCACACTCGGCGCCGAATTCTTCGCCGCCACCGGCGGCAACATGGCTGCCTTCGACTCCGTGGACCGCCTCGCCGGCGTCTCGGGACTGGCCCCCGTACCCCGCGACTCGGGCCGCGTCACCGGCAACCTCAAACGCCCCCGCCGCTACGACCGACGCCTGCTGCGCGCCTGCTATCTGGCCGCCCAGATCGCCATCCGCACCGACTCGGCCTCGCGCACCTACTACGACCGCAAACGCGCCGAAGGCAAAACCCACACCCAAGCCGTCCTCGCCCTGGCCCGCAGACGTCTCAACGTCCTGTGGGCCATGCTCCGCGACCACGCCGTCTACCAACCCGCAACCACTACTGCGGCGGCTTGACAACGTCATTGAGATTCTCCTTGCGCGTTGGTCCGGTGGCCCATGGGAATTTTGATTGGTTGCACCCAGGTCTGCGGGCCACCGGATAAGGTCAACGGTGCCAACGCTCGCGACCGGCGTCCAAGACCCGTCTGCGATGAATTGATAAGCTATGTTTATCGTCTTACGACTGGCCCGATTAAGTGCCATTCTGACCGTCCCAGCATCTTGCGCTCCTGGCGCTCGGTCAGAAACTCGGCGTCTCGCGCGCCTCGCTCTCATCGTAGAACCGGGCCAGCTCACGGCTCTCGTCGTCACCCAGCGCCGGCACAGAGAACCGCAGACCCGTATCCGCACGGTCGATTGTCACGACGCGAAACTCGCAGGCCCCCATCAGCTCAGCCGTCTATTCAGCTCAGTTGAGCGCGCTTTGACGTACTGGAATGCCTCGGCGACGGCTGCGCGGCGGTCGCGTCGGTGGGCCCGCTGTTTGATTGCCTTACGCTGGCCGGGCCGCCAGTTCATGACGGCGCGCCAGCCGGTGCAGGCGTCCCATTCGTCAGCTGTGGTGCGGTGCTCGCAACGCATCCTCGTCATCCTTTCGCCAGTTACGGGCATCGCGGCGGCGGTACGGCGCAAGTCTGTTGGGGATGGGTGACAGCCCTATCGGGCGGCTGAGTGTCACAGAGATGTCACAACTCGGGCAGGACGCCCGCGAACACCGGCAAACGGCTAAAGTCGATAGGCCGAGGCCAGACCCTATGAGCCGAACACAGCCGAACGCGGCCGGACACGCCGATCCGGATCCTGAAACCGACAATTCCTCGGCGACCTCAGCACCACGGTTCGAACCCGATGAGGGCTGGGTGCCCGCTGATGCGCGGTTCTTTGGCGTGGATCGGCGCACCATCGCCCCGACACTGGCAGTATTCGCGCTGGCCGTCGTGATGTCGGTGGTGTTGCCAGTCATCAACGCGAAGGTGCCCTACCACGACATTGTCAAAGCCGGCGATGTTGTTGAACTCACAGGTGATGTGACATTCGTTCCGGAGACCGGCTGGGGCATCACATCCGGTGTCCGCGCTGGTGACGCGCCATTATCCGGCG
>DATMMZ010000014.1:0-15481 GCA_035569455.1 Mycobacterium sp.
TGGCTGCCCGCGATGATCCGATTGACCGCGGTCGGGTATCTGCTCTTCTTCGTGCCCAACCTCGTTCTCGCGACGACCCATCACATCAACTCGTTGCCGCCGTTCCTCGACCGACTCTTCAACTGGGGTGGGGGCGGCGACTCCGTCGCCGTCATGTTCTCCATCGTCTATGTGGTCTGGGCGCTATTCCTGTTCCGCTCGGCTAGCGCCCCGCTCGCGAGCCGACTGTTCCTGGATTTCAATCTCACCGCCAACTCCGCGCACTTCGCCGTCATGCTCATCATGGCAGTCGCCATGCGTGACGAGCACCAGCACGTGGCGGGAGTACTCGCGCTGGGAGTGCTCACCACGGTGCCGGTGGGGGCATGCTGGCTGCCGGTCAGGCGTTGCAGGAGCTAAGCACCTGGGACCGCTGGCGGCGCACAGCTAAGCATGGTGGAGTGGTATCGCCCGACTACTTCAGAAAGTGAGGTCCCTCGTGCTGGGTCTGCCAGAGAAGGTGCGTGCCTGCCTGTTCGACCTCGACGGTGTGCTCACCGATACTGCAAGCGTGCACACCAAAGCGTGGAAGGCCATGTTCGACGCCTATCTCTCCCAGCGGGCCGAGCGCACCGGGGAAAAGTTCGTCCCGTTCGATCCGGCCGCGGACTACCGGCAATACGTGGACGGCAAGAAACGCGAAGATGGGGTCCGGTCATTTCTGAGCAGCCGGGGAATCCAACTGCCCGAAGGCAATCCCGATGACTCCGGCGACGCCGAGACGATATATGGCCTGGGCAACCGCAAGAACGACATGTTCCAGAAGGTCCTGAATGACGACGGCGTCGAGGTGTTCAACGGGTCGCGGCGCTACCTCGAGGCGGTCTCGGCCGCGGGTCTCGGCATCGCCGTGGTGTCGTCGAGCGCCAACACCCGCGAGGTGCTCGAGATCACCGGTCTGGACCGGTTCGTCCAGCAGCGGGTGGATGGCATCACGCTGCGCGAGGAGCACATCGCCGGCAAGCCGGCCCCCGACTCGTACCTGCGCGGGGCCCAGTTGCTCGATGTGCCCCCCGACGCGGCGGCGGTGTTCGAGGACGCATTATCCGGTGTGGCTGCCGGCCACGCCGGTAACTTCGGCTTCGTGGTGGGCGTCGACAGGGTGGGCCAGGCCGAGGACTTGCGCCGCAACGGCGCCGATGTGGTGGTAACCGATCTCGCCGAACTGCTGCAGTCATGATCACCCAGGAAGCCTTCCCCGTCGAACCGTGGCAGGTCCGCGAGACCCGGCTCGATCTGAACCTGATAGCCCAGTCAGAATCGCTGTTCGCCTTGTCCAACGGGCATATCGGGTTGCGCGGCAACCTCGACGAGGGCGAGCCGTACGGCCTCCCCGGCACCTATCTGAATTCCTTCTACGAAATCCGGCCGCTGCCGTACGCCGAGGCCGGCTATGGATATCCGGAGGCCGGCCAGACCGTCGTCGATGTCACCAATGGCAAGATCTTTCGCCTGCTGGTCGGCGACGAGCCATTCGACGTACGGTACGGCAAGCTGCTGTCCCACGAGCGGGTCCTTGACCTGCGTGCCGGGACGCTGACGCGCCGCGCGCACTGGAGCTCGCCCGCGGGCAAACAAATCAAGATAACGTCCACCCGGCTGGTTTCGCTGGCCCAGCGCAGCGTCGCGGCCATCGAGTATGTCGTCGAGGCAGTCGAGGAATTCGTTCGCGTCACCGTGCAGTCCGAACTCGTCACCAACGAGGACCAACCCGAGACCTCGGGCGATCCGCGGGTGTCCGCCATCTTGGATAATCCATTGGAAGCCGTCGCCCACGAGAACACCGACACGAGCGCACTTCTCATGCATCGGACCCGGGCCAGCGCCTTGATGATGGCCGCCGGGATGGACCACGAGGTCGAGGTTCCCGGGCGGGTCGAGATCAGCACCGACGCGCGCGCCGATTTGGCCCGGACTACCGTGATCTGCGGGCTGCGCCCGGGACAGAAGCTGCGCATCGTGAAATACCTGGCTTATGGCTGGTCAAGTCTGCGCTCTCGCCCGGCACTGCGCGACCAGGCCGCCGCCGCACTGCACAGCGCACGCTACAGCGGGTGGCAAGGGCTGTTGGACTCGCAACGGGCCTACCTCGACGATTTCTGGGAGAGTGCAGACGTCGAGGTCGAGGGAGACCCGGAAGCTCAGCAAGCGGTGCGGTTCGGGCTATTCCACCTGTTGCAGGCCAGCGCGCGCGCCGAGCGCCGCGCGATCCCCAGCAAGGGACTCACCGGAACCGGCTACGACGGCCACGCCTTCTGGGACACCGAGGGTTACGTGCTCCCGGTGCTCACCTATACCGCGCCGCACGCGGTCGCCGACGCGTTGCGGTGGCGGGCGTCAACGTTGGACCTCGCACGAGAGCGGGCGGCCGAACTCGGCCTCGATGGCGCGACGTTTCCGTGGCGAACCATCCGCGGTCAGGAGTGCTCGGCTTACTGGCCGGCCGGCACGGCCGCCTGGCACATCAACGCCGACATCGCCATGGCTTTCGAACGGTACCGGACCGTCACCGGCGACGAGTCGCTGGAGGCAGAGTGCGGCCTTGTCGTGCTGATCGAAACGGCCCGCCTCTGGCTCTCGCTCGGGCACCACGACCGCCACGGCGTCTGGCACCTCGACGGGGTCACCGGTCCCGACGAATACACGGCGATCGTGCGCGACAACGTGTTCACGAATTTGATGGCGGCACACAATCTGCGCACTGCCGCCGACGCCTGCGGCCGGCATTCCGAGGCGGCACACGCGATGGGTGTCACCACCGAGGAAATGGCCGCCTGGCGCGACGCGGCCGACGCCGCCAAGGTTCCCTACGATGAGGAACTGGGTGTTCATCAGCAGTGTGAAGGGTTCACCACGCTGGCGGAGTGGGACTTCGAAGCCAACACCACGTACCCGTTGCTGATGCACGAACCGTACGTCCGGCTGTATCCGGCACAAGTGATCAAACAGGCCGACCTCGTGCTGGCGATGCAGTGGCAAAGCCACGCGTTCACGCCCGAACAGAAGGCTCGCAACGTCGACTACTACGAGCGGCGCATGGTGCGCGACTCGTCGCTATCGGCATGCACTCAGGCGGTAATGTGTGCCGACGTCGGGCATCTGGAGCTGGCCCACGACTATGCCTACGAGGCCGCGCTGATCGACCTGCGCGATCTGCACCAGAACACCCGCGACGGGTTGCACATGGCCTCGCTTGCCGGAGCGTGGACGGCGTTGGTCGCGGGCTTCGGCGGCCTACGCGACGACGAGGGCATCCTGGACATCGATCCTCAACTGCCCGACGGCATCGCACGCCTGCGGTTCCGGCTGCGCTGGCGCGGGTTCCGGCTCATCGTCGACGCCAACCACACCGACGTCACCTACACCCTGCGTGACGGGCCCGGCGCCGAGCTGACCATCCGGCACGCCGGCGAAGACCTCACACTGAACACGGAATCGCCGTCGACCATCGCGGTGCGCAGGCGCAAGCCACTGCTGCCGCCACCGCCCCAGCCGCCGGGCCGCGAGCCCCTACATCGGCGGACCCTCGCGCAGCGCGAGACGGTCCACTGAGTCGGCTCAGTGCGGTTCGACGATCCGGGCCGCCTCGGCGTCGACGGCCTGGCGCAGTTCGGCATCCGACAGGTCCTCGATACCGGTGGCCGAGCGTAGGATCGGCGCAAACAAGCGCCAACCGAATTGCAGCGCAAGGGCATTGGCGACCGCAAGCCGAGCACTGGTGTCATTGTCGTGGCGCGGTCGCACCCGGTCGAGCAACTCGGCAACGTTGGGAAAGCGCTTCTGCAGCTGCGCGGCCGGATACCCGTCGAGCACAGTGCGGGCCATGACCCGCATCTGCCGGTCGAGAGCCCGTTCCAGCACGTCGGGCGGCGCGCCGGAGTGCAACAGATCGGTCAGATTGTTGCCCAGATGGTCGAGTACGGCACCGACCAGCTGTTCCTTGGTGCCGAAGTGTCGAAAGACCAGTCCGTGATTGACCTTCGACCGGGCGGCGATGTCACGGATCGACGTCGCGGCAGGACCGTGCTCGGCGAACAGGTCGGTGGCCGCAGCCAGGATCGCCGCCGCCACCTCTTCCCGCCCGGTGGGCGTCTTCCGGCGTCCAGTTGCCGAATGCGTAGTCATACGACTACACTAGCCTATAATGTAGTCAATTGACTACACCCGGCCCTCTTAACCCGATCCTCTTAAAAGGACGACCGCAATGACAGAACAGGTAACCGTCACCAAGCTGGCTAGCCGCATCGGTGCCCGAGTCGACGGGGTGCGACTCGGCGGCGACCTCGACCCGGCCACGGTCGGCGAGATCCGCCAGGCGTTGCTGGCCCACAAGGTGATCTTCTTCCGGGGCCAGCACCACCTCGATGACCAGCAGCAGCTCGCGTTCGCCGGGCTGCTGGGCACGCCGATCGGCCACCCGGCCGCCGCTGTGCTATCCGCCAAGAACGCGCCGATCATCACGCCCATCAACTCCGACTACGGCAAGGCGACGCGCTGGCACACAGACGTCACTTTCGCCGCGAACTACCCCGCGGCCTCGATCCTGCGCGCGATCACGCTGCCCAGCTATGGCGGATCGACGCTATGGGCCTCGACCGCGGCGGCCTACGAGCACCTGCCCGAACCGCTCAAGTGCCTCGTCGAGAACCTGTGGGCACTGCACACTAACCGCTATGACTACGTGACGACTGAGGCCGCCCTGTCGATGACCGACGCGCAGAAGGCGTTCCGGCAGGCCTTCGAGAAGGCGGATTACCGCACCGAACACCCCGTCGTGCGGGTGCACCCGGAGACCGGTGAACGCACCCTGCTGGCGGGCGATTTCGTGCGCAGTTTCGTCGGCCTGGACAGCCACGAGTCAAGCGTGCTGTTCGAACTGCTGCAACGGCGAATCACCATGCCCGAGAACACGATCCGCTGGAACTGGGAGCAGGGTGACGTCGCCATCTGGGACAACCGGGCAACACAGCACCGGGCAATCGACGACTACGACGGCCAGCGTCGGCTGATGCACCGGGTCACCTTGATGGGCGATGTGCCCGTCAACGTGCACGACGAGCGCAGCCGGGTGGTCAGCGGCGCGCCCCTCGAGGTGCTCGCGAGCTAACTCACCTGATGGTGACGACCCGCAGCGCCCGGCTACGCCGGGCTCGCGATCGTCACGGAGTCAGCTCGCCGAGGTGACCGGGTTGATCGGCAGCCACCGCAGCCCGCCCGGCGCCTCGGCCGGCACCACAGGGCGCTCCGGCGCGATCGGGGTCAGCCGACGATAGGCATCGCCCTGCAGCGGCCGCTGATCGTTTTCGCCCTTGTTCGGCCACAGCGACGCAGCCCGCTCGGCCTGCGCGGCGATGGACAGCGACGGGTTGACGCCCAGGTTCGCCGATATCGCGGCACCGTCCATCACAAACAGCGTCGGATAGCCGTAGACCCGGTGATAGGGGTCGATGACGCCGTGCTCGGGGCTGTCGCCGATCACCGCGCCGCCGAGAAAGTGCGCGGTCAGCGGGATGTTGAACAGCTCGCCCCAAGTGCCGCCGGCCACGCCGTCGATCTTCGCGGCCATGCGACGGGTGACCTCGTTGCCGATCGGGATCCACGACGGGTTCGGCTCGCCGTGTCCCTGCTTGCTGGAGTACCAGCGGATGCCCAGCTTCCCGCGCTTGGTGAAGGTAGTGATCGAGTTGTCCAGGTGCTGCATCACCAGTGCGATTACCGTGCGCTCGCTCCATTCGTGGACATTGAGCATCCGAAGTATGCGGCGCGGGTCTTCGCCGGCCTGGCGCAACAACTGCCTCCAGCGCGGCACATCGGTGCCGCGGGGACCGGTGCCGTCCGTCATCAAGGTCTGCAGCAATCCCATGGCGTTGGAACCCTTGCCGTAGCGGACGGGCTCGATATGCGTATCCGATGTCGGATGAATCGACGACGTGATGGCCACCCCGTGGGTCAAGTTCAGATCGGGCGAGACCGCCAGCGTCGCGGCACCGACGATCGACTCGGAGTTGGTCCGGGTCAAGACACCCAACTGTTTCGAAAGGCGAGGCAGCCGGCCCCTGTCGCGCATCTTGAACAGCAGATGCTGCGTTCCCCAGGTGCCCGCGGCCAGGATCAGGTGCGTGGCGGTGAACGTGCGCGTGTCCCTGCGCAGCCAGCTGCCGGTGCGAACGGTACGAACCTCCCACAACCCGTCGGACCGCTGCTCGAAACCTTTCACCGTCGTCATCGGAATCACTTGTGCGCCTGCCGATTCCGCGAGGCCAAGATAATTCTTCACCAGTGTGTTCTTGGCGCCGTAGCGGCAGCCCGTCATGCAGCAGCCGCATTCCAGGCACCCGGTGCGCGCCGGGCCCGCGCCGCCGAAATACGGGTCGGGCACGGTCTTTCCCGGCGCCTGGGTCCCGTCGGGTCCGAAGAACACCCCGACCGGTGTCGGCACGAACGTCTCGCCGAAGCCCATCTCGTCGGCGACCTCTTTGACGATGCGGTCCGCGTCGGTGAAGGTCGGGTTGTATACCACGCCCAGCATCCGCTGCGCCTGGTCATAATGCGGCGCCAGCTCGCTGCGCCAGTCGGTGATGTGCGACCACTGCTGGTCGGCGAAAAACGGCTCCGGCGGCACGTACAAGGTGTTGGCGTAGTTCAACGAACCGCCGCCCACTCCGGCGCCGGCCAAGATCATCACGTTGCGCAGCGGGTGGATGCGTTGGATGCCGTAGCAACCCAGCTTCGGCGCCCAGAGGAACTTGCGCAGATCCCAGGATGTCTTGGCGAACTCCTCGTCTGAGAAGCGGCGGCCAGCCTCCAATACGCCTACGCGGTAGCCCTTTTCGGTCAGCCGCAGGGCGCTGACGCTGCCCCCGAAACCCGAACCGATGATCAGGACGTCGTAATCCGGCTTCATCGAAGCAGTATGACCTTCCTCACAGGTCGCCCGCTATTTAGCCAACCCTAACTTAGCGGTGCCCGGTCCGGTGGTGAGGAAGTTGAGGAAGCCCAAGTTGAGCCAGCCGAGGTGGTGTTGCTGGTACCCCTGGGCAAATTTTGGTACGTCCGCATGAATCTCCGACGTCTGCCGGGCTGTAAGGTTACGCTGCTGATGACTTCAGCATTGGAGTTTTGGCTTCGATGTCGGGGGACAGTGGGTCTACCTGCGATGCTGCGGCGTTCCCATCCCGGGTTGAACTCCGACGGTCCCTCCTTGAAGCACCCGTGAGAAGAGGTGAGCAGCCGTCAGTAGGAAACCTGTTACTCCGATTGCTGTCATCGGCATGGCGTGCCGGCTCCCCAAAGGCATCGACTCGCCAGACCTGCTGTGGGAAGCATTGCTGCGGGGCGAGGACCTCATCAGCGAGATTCCCGTCGAGCGGTGGGACGCCGACAGCTACTACGACCCCGAGCCCGGTGTGCCCGACCGGTCGGTGTCGCGGTGGGGCGGTTTCCTCGACGACGTTGCGGGCTTCGATCCCGAATTCTTCGGGATCAGTGAGCGAGAGGCGGCCGCGCTCGATCCGCAGCACCGCTTGTTGCTGGAAATCTCGTGGGAGGCGGTAGAGCACGCGGGTCTGGCGCCAAAGTCGCTGGCGGGCTCCCAGGCGGGTGTGTTCGTCGGGTTGTCCCACTCCGACTATGCATTCATCGCCGCCGACGCGGGTGCCCTCGGACAGATGTACGGGTTCACCGGCTCCGCTTCCAGCCTGGCTTCCGGACGGATCGCCCACACCCTCGGGCTGCGTGGTCCAGCGCTGACCGTCGACACGGCATGCTCGTCGAGTTTGTTCGCGGTGCACATGGCTTGCCGCAGTCTGCACGACGGTGAAAGCAACCTTGCCCTGGCCGGCGGCTGCATGGTGATGCTGGAACCGCGCAAATTCACGTCGATGTCGGGCCGGGGCATGCTTTCGCCGACGGGACGCTGCCGGACGTTCGATGTCGCGGCCGACGGGCATGTGCGTTCCGAGGGCTGCGCCATGGTGCTGCTCAAGCGACTCCCGGATGCGCTGCACGATGGTGATCGCGTCCTTGCCGTGCTCCGCGGCACCGCCGCCAACCAGGACGGAAGCGCCGACAGCTTCTCGACGCCGTCGCTGGACGCCCAGGTCGCGGTGTACCGGGCGGCTTTGACGGCGGCGGGGGTGGACGCCGACACGGTAGACGTGGTGGAGGCGCATGGCGCCGGTACGCCGGTCGGTGACTCGGTCGAGTTCGCGAGTTTGGCACAGGTATACGGCGCCGCTGGTCACGGCTGCGTGCTCGGATCGGTCAAGAGCAATGTTGGGCATACCGATTCCGCCGCGGGCGCAGTTGCGCTGACCAAGGCGATCCTTTCGCTGCAGCATGGCGTGGTGCCACCGATGCTGCACTTCACCCGGCTGCCCGACGACCTGGCCCAAATCGAGACCGAACTTGTTGTGCCGGAGCAGATAACGCCCTGGCCCACGGGTGGCACGACGCTCCGCCGCGCGGCGGTGTCGTCGTACGGGTTGTCGGGAACGAACGTGCACGCCATCGTCGAGCAAGCTCCGGGCACCCCCAGAATCGAAGTGCACGGCCAGGCCACAGCGGCCACAGCCGAAAACGCGGCAAAGGGTCCGCTGCATCCGTTGCTGTTCGCGCTGTCGTCCACCTCTGCCGATGGGCTGCGCAGGACTTCGCGCCGGCTCGCCGATTGGGTAGAAAGCCGTGCGGACTCCGTGTCGCTCTCCGACCTGGCCTACACCCTTGCGCGTCGGCGAGGGTACCGGCCGGTACGCACCGCGCTGGTCGCCAGCGATCTAGCCGAGCTGGCCAATGCGCTGCGGGAGCTCGCCGACGGTGACACTACGTATCAGGCCGCGGTGGGGCAGGACGACCGGGGGCCGGTTTGGGTGTTCTCCGGTGATGGTTCGAAGTGGGCCGAGATGGGCGCCGACCTGCTCGCCAATGAACCGGTGTTCGCCGCGACCGTCGCCGAAGTGGAGCCGCTGATCGCGAAGGAATCCGGGTTCTCGGTGACTCAGGCTCTCTCGGGGGCCTCGTCGGCCCAGCAGACCGTGACCGGCATCGATCGGGTGGAGCCGACCCTATTCACCATGCAGGTGGCGCTGGCCGCCACCATGGAGAAGTCGTATGGCGTGCGCCCAGGCGCGGTCATCGGCCATTCAGCGGGTGAGGTGGCCGCGGCCGTCGTCGCAGGAGCGCTGTCCCTGGAAGACGGTGTGCGCGTCATCTGCCGCCGGTCGGCGCTGATGTCGCGGATCGCCGGTGCCGGTGCGATGGCGTCGGTAGAACTGCCCGCCGATCAAGTGCTCTCAGAGCTGATGACTCGCGACGATGACGATGTTGTCATCGCAGTGGTGGCCTCCCCGCAGTCCACGGTGATTGCCGGGCCCGCCCAGACGGTGCGCGATCTCGTAGCCGCATGGGAGCGGCGCGCAGTAGTGGCACAGGAGATGGGCGTCGAGGTCGCGGCGCACTCTCCCCAAGTCGATGTGATCCTCGACGAGCTATCTGAGGCACTGGCCGAACTCAGCCCAATGGCGGCCCGCGTGCCGTTTTATTCGGCCACCTTATTCGACCCGCGGGAACGGCCGGTTTGCGATGCCGGCTATTGGGTGGACAACTTGCGCCACACCGTGCGGTTCGCCGCCGCGGTACAGGCGGCGCTGGAAGACGGCTACCAGGTGTTCGCCGAACTCGCCCCAACCCCGCTGCTGCTCGGCGCCGTCGAGCAGACCGCGGCCAACATGGGCGTACCGGTGGCCGCGCTGGCCGGCATGCAAGGCGAAAAGCGCCTGCGCGGCCTGTTGGCGGATCTGCACAGCGCGGGCGCCGCGGTGGACTTCTCGGTGCTCTATCCCGGTGGGCGGCTGGTGGACGCGCCGCTGCCGGCGTGGACGCATCGTCGGCTGCTCATCACCCGCGATGAACAGGACTCCCCGGCGAATGGCGGTTGCACCGTTTCGGCACATCCGCTGTTAGGCGCGCATGTGCGCTTGCCCGAGGAGCCGGAGCGCCACGTATGGCAGGCCGAGCTCGGCACCGCGGCGCAGCCATGGCTCGCTGACTATCAGATCAACGAGGCGGCCGCACTTCCCGGTGCCGCCTACTGCGAGATGGCGTTGGCCGCGGCCCGCACCGTCCTCGGCGAGGCGTCCGAGGTCCGCGATGTCCGCTTCGAGCAGATGCTGTTGCTGGACGCCAAGACCCCAGCCAGCGCCGTCGCCTCGGTCGATGCCCCTGGCGGCGTCACATTCACGGTGCAGACCGACCAGCACGGCGAACGGATGCAACGCGCCAGCGCTGAGCTACATGCCGTCGACGATGCGGACCAGCCGCCCGCGCTGGACATCGCCGCGCTGCTGGCGGCGCACCCGTGCCGCGTGGAGGGCACCGAACTGCGGCAGCGGTTCGATGCGCACGGCGTGCACTATGGTCCTGCCTATACCGGCCTGGCGGCCGCGCACATTGCCGACGGGACAGTCAGCACAGTGCTGGCCGAAGTGACGCCGCCCGGTTCGATCCGATCGCATCAAGCCGCCTACGCCGTGCATCCCGCGCTGCTCGACGCATGTTTCCACTCCTTGGCGGCCCATCCCGCCATCCACTGCCCGGATACCGGCGGGCTGCCGTTGGCGATGGGTGTGCGCCGGCTACGCGCCTACAGTTCCACTCGGAGCGCTCGCTACTGCTATGCGCGGGTAATGAAGGCCTCTGACGCCTGGGCCGACGGGGTCCTGGCCGAGGCCGACCTCGATGTACTCGACGAGCACGGGTCGGTCCTGTTGGCCGTGCGCGGGTTGCAGCTCGGCACCGCGGTCTCCGAGAACGGAAACCGCGATCGCGTGCTGAACGAGCGGTTGTTGACCATCGAATGGCAACAGCGCGAGCTGCCCGAGGAAGACCACGCCGACGCCGGTACCTGGCTGCTCGTCAGCACCTCCGATGCCGCCGATCTGCTGGCAACGGAATTGACCGATGCGCTGAAGCTGCGCGGCGCGGAATGCGTGACCATGTGCTGGCCGCAGCAAGGCGACCACATTGCCGCGGCCGAGTTGCTGCGCCGTCAGCTCGGTGAAGGCGGAACCACCGGTGTGGTCGTGGTCACCGGACCGAAGAACGGCGAAGCGGACACCGACCGCGCTGTTATCGGCGGCGAGTACGTACAGCATGTGGTACGCATCGTCCGCGAGCTGAGCGAGATCTCAGGCGAGTCACCCCGACTGTACGTCGTGACCCGGAACGCCCAGGCGGTGCTGGCCGGCGACCGCGTCAATCTCGAGCAGGGCGGGCTGCGCGGCGTGCTGCGGGTGATTGGCACCGAGTACCCCCACTTGTGGGCCACCCACATCGACGTCGACGAGGGGCCAGGCGCCGAGCAGGTGGCGCGCCAACTGCTGGCTCGCTCCGAAGAGGACGAAACCGCCTGGCGCGGCGATAAGTGGTATACGGCGCGCTTGTGCCCCACCGCGCTGCGCCCCGATGAACGGCGAACCACCGTAGTCGACCACGCCCGCGACGGCATGCGCCTGCAGATCCGCACCCCCGGTGACCTGCAGACCATGGAGTTCGTCGCGTTTGACCGGGTTGCGCCGGGTCCAGGACAGATCGAGGTGGCGGTCACCGCGTCCGGCATCAACTTCGCCGACGTCTTGGTGGCGTTCGGCCAATACCCCAGCTTCGAGGGACACCTGCCGCAACCGGGCACCGATTTCGCCGGTGTGGTGACGGCGGTCGGCCCGGATGTCACCGAGCACAAAGTCGGCGACCACGTCGGGGGCATGTCGCCAGACGGTTGCTGGGGCACGTTCGTCACCTGTGATGCCCGCCTGGCCGCAACCCTGCCGCCGGGTTTGACCGACGCCCAGGCGGCCGCGGTGACCACGGCGCACGCCACCGCCTGGTATGGGCTCAACGATCTGGCCCGGATCAAGGCCGGTGACAAGGTGTTGATCCACTCCGCAACCGGTGGCGTGGGGCAGGCGGCGATCGCGATCGCCCGCGCCGCGGGGGCCGAGATCTTCGCCACAGCAGGTAGCGAGCAGCGCCGGGCACTGTTGCGCGCCAGGGGTATCGAGCATGTCTACGACTCGCGCAGCATCGAGTTCGCCGAGCAGATCCAGCGTGACACCGACGGGTATGGCGTGGACATCGTGCTGAACTCCGTGACCGGCGCCGCGCAATTGGCCGGGCTGAGACTGCTGTCGTTCGGTGGGCGGTTCGTTGAGATCGGAAAGCGTGACGTCTACGGGGACACCCGACTGGGGCTCTTCCCGTTCCGCCGCAACCTCACGTTCTTTTATGTGGATCTGGCGTTGATGTCGGTCAGCCATCCCGGTCAGGTCCGCGAGGTGTTGAACACGGTGTATCGGTTGACCGCTGAGGGCTCGCTGCCGATGCCGCACAGCACCCATTACCCGCTGGCCGAGGCGGCCACCGCGATTCGGGTGATGAGCGCGGCCGAACATACCGGCAAACTCGTCCTCGACATTCCGCGCGCGGGCCGCAGCCACGTAGTGGTGCCTCCAGAACGGGCTCGGGTCTTCCGCGGTGACGGCTCCTACATCATCACCGGCGGTCTGAGTGGGCTCGGGTTTTTCCTCGCCGAGAAGATGGCCGCGGCGGGCTGCGGCCGGATCGTGCTGAGCTCGCACTCCCAGCCGACTCAAAAGGCGCTGGAGACAATCGAGCTCATCGGGGCGATCGGGTCCGACGTCGTGGTGGAGTGCGGCGACATCGCCCAACCGGATACCGCCGACCGGTTGGTTGCGGCGGCGACCGCCACCGGGCTTCCGGTGCGCGGTGTGCTGCATGCGGCCGGAGTGGCCGGGGACGCCGCATTGGCCGAAATCGCCGACGGGCTGCTGGCGCGCGACTGGGCTCCGAAGGTCGACGGCGCTTGGAACTTGCACCAGGCCACGGCAGGGCAGCCAGTGGACTGGTTCTGCTCGTTCTCCTCGACAGCCGCGCTATTGGGCCCGCCGGGTGAGGGCGCCTACGCCGCGGCCAACAGCTGGCTTGACGCCTTCACCCACTGGCGGCGGGCTCAGGGCCTGCCTGCCACCGCGATCGCGTGGGGGGCCGAAGTCGGGCGCGCCACGGCCGGGGCCGAAAACAGCGGCGCTGCTATCACTGCCGAGGAGGGCGCCTACGCGTTCGAGGCGCTGCTGCGCCACGACCGCGCGTACACCGGATACACCACCATCATCGGGACGCCATGGCTGACGGCCCTCGCGCAGCACAGCACGTTCGCCGAACTCTTCCAATTCACCGGACAACAAAGCCGAATGGCCTCGAGCAAATTCCGTGCCGAGCTGATGGCACTTCCCCTCGACGAGCGGCACGCCCGACTTACGAGTCTGGTCTCAGAACAGGTCGCGCTGATTCTGCGTCGCGCCGTCGATCCCGACCGTCCACTCCACGAATACGGACTGGACTCGTTGGGCCACACCGAACTGCGCGCCCGCATCGAGGCCCAAACAGGGGTGTGCATCGACGTGAGCGACACTCGCACCGTGGGGGGTTTGGCGGAATACCTACGCGATGCGCTGACGGGCCAAGAGACCGCACCGGTGTGATGGATGGTCGTTGACCGCAGCATCGGAGTGAACAGACGGGAGGGTAACGCTATGCCGGTGATGGAATCTTCCATTCTGACGGTGCTGCGCGAGCGCGCCAGTCTAAAGCCCAATAACACGGCGTTCACGTTTATTGATTATGAGCGGGACTGGCTCGGAGTTGCCCAGAGCCTCACGTGGTCACAGCTGTATCGGCGAGTACAGAACGTCGCAGCCCAGCTAAGCGTTCGCGGTTCGATCGGTGATCGTGCGGTGATATTGGCGCCACAGGGACTCGACTACATCGCGGCTTTTTTCGGCGCGATGCAGGCGGGCCGGATCGCGGTTCCACTTTCGCTTCCGACTGGCGGCGCCCACGATGAACGTGTTATTTCGGTGCTGCGTGATGCGTCGCCGGCCGCCATTCTCACGACATCCTTCGCCGTTGGCGATGTGAGCGAGTATGCGAAGCCCCAGTCTGGCGAATCCGCTCCCTCAGTCATCGAAGTCGATTTGCTGGGCGAGGAAGCTCGAAAAGAATCCAACGCTTGGGGCGATCGTCCGAGTGTCGCCTATTTGCAGTACACCTCCGGGTCGACCCGTCAGCCGGCCGGCGTCATGATCTCCCACAAAAACCTGCGGACCAATATCAAGCAAATTGTGTCCGACTATTTTGTGGAGTACGGAAAGGTCGCACCGCCGGACACGACCATTGTCTCGTGGCTGCCGTTCTATCACGACATGGGTTTAATCGTGGGGACTTGCATACCGATACTGGCCGGGCTTCGCGCGGTGCTCACGAGTCCGACGTCGTTCTTACAGCGGCCCGCGCGGTGGATGCAATTGCTGGCGAGCAATGGCAGAGCTTGGTCGGCAGCACCGAACTTCGCTTTCGACTTGGCGGCACGAAAGACATCGGATGACGACATGGCCGGGCTGGACCTCGGGGATGTGCTCCACATCCTCAACGGCAGCGAACGGGTACAGCCTGCCACCGTCAAGCAGTTCGCTGAGCGGTTCGCCCGTTTCAACCTTCAGCCCAAGGTGGTACGACCCTCGTACGGGCTGGCGGAGTCAACCGTGTACGTGGTGACCCCCAGGCCGGGAGATCCATCAAAGCTCGTGCACTTCGACGCCGAGAAACTGTCCGTCGGCCAGGCGGAGCGGTGCGCGGGCAGCGACGGTACACCGCTGTTCAGCTACGGCGTACCAGAGTCACCGACAGTGCGGATCGTCGATCGCGAGACCCTGACCGAGTGTCCTGCAGGAACGGTCGGGGAGATCTGGGTGCACGGCGCCAACGTGGCGATGGGCTATTGGCAGAACCCGCAACTGACGGAACGCACGTTCGGCGCAACGCTTGTCGCGGCGCCGGCCGGCACCCCCGAAGAGGCTTGGCTGAGAACCGGAGATTTGGGCTTCTTCTTCGACGGCGAATTGTTCATCGTCGGCCGTGACAAGGATCTCTTGGTCGTTTATGGGCGTAACCACTATCCCGATGACATCGAGGCGACGATCCAGGAGATAACGGGTGGCCGAACGGCGGCGATAGCGGTCCCGGATGGCCGCACCGAGAAGCTGGTCGCGATCGTCGAACTCAAGAAGCGGGGCGATTCTCATGAAGAGGTGATGGACAGACTCGGCATCGTCAAGCGTGAAGTCACCTCGGCGATATCGCGATCGCACGGCCTACACGTCGCGGATCTCGTTCTGGTAGCGCCGGGTTCGCTCCCCATCACCACAAGCGGCAAGGTCCGACGCGCGGCCTGTGTCGAGCAGTACCGAAACCGACAGTTCACCCGCATCGATCACTGATGCCCTCGGCGAGGTTCAAGAGCCGACGGTCAGACCGACTTTCTGGAATTCCTTGAGGTCGCAATAACCGGCCTTTGCCATCGATCGGCGCA
>DATMMZ010000015.1:0-20147 GCA_035569455.1 Mycobacterium sp.
GTTCTCTTGTATTCGCGGCATCGGCCCGTGCCTCATCTGGTCGCGTTCTGGCTGGGCGGCCTGACGATCAGCGCCGTTGTGGCGGTGGGTGTGCTCTTCGGGCTACGCGACTTCGCGCTCGGAGTCATGCACAGGGTGCAACTCGCCGCTGCCAGCTCGACCGCCGGGGGCATTCAGATCGCGATGGGGGTGCTAGTCCTGCTGATCGCCGCACTCGCAGCTGGGTTGTCGCCCCGGCAGCGGGCACGACTGGGAATGCCCGGCGCCGACCCATCTCAGTTGCAGGTGCTGACGTCGACCGCGTTCTCCAGATTGTCGATGCTCGTCCGTGATGCGCTGCGTGCCGGACCGCTGTGGGTGCCGTTCGTCCTCGGGGTTGGGATGTTGCTGGATCTCCGGTACTTGGCGGCGCTCACCGCCATTTTGGCCTCCCGGGCCGCTGCCGGCACTCAAGTCGGTGCAGCCGCTTTGTACGCCGTCGTGGCACTGGCGTTCGTCGAGGTCCCCCTCGCCAGCCAATTGGCAGCACCCGCAAGGACAGGCGAGGTGATGTCGCAGGTGCACGGCTGGGTGAAAGCTCGCCGACAACAGGTCTTCGCTGTGGTCATCGCCCTGCTGGGGGTTTTCCTGATGACCACGGGCATGGGCCACGTCTGAAACGCAACTGGCTGCACGATCGTATTCTGTTGCGGGAGAACACGGTTCGGATCAGCGCGTTGACCTTTTGCCCACGAGTCTCGGCCTGCTCATAGGCCACCTGCGAATTGCGGCGTCAGACCCCGGTCCGCGGGATCACACTGGGCCGATTCTGCACAACATGCGGACTGGCACCACCGCGGCCCATCATCCCGCCGGGCATGCCACCACCGGCGCCCATACCACCACCCATCGGCATCGGCATCATCCCCATACCGCCAGTGCCCTGCCCGGCCGCCGCGGCCATTTCAGCGGCGTTAGGCATGCCGCCCAGCCCCGACATCGCCGAACTGATCATCCGCGAAGGCATCGAACCCTGCCAGGTCGGCGGCACCGACATCGCACCCACCAACCGGGCCTTGCCCAAATCCGCCGCCATCCCCGCACCCAGGCCCCCAGCGCCGCCCAACGCCTTCATGTCCGGGACAGCACTGCCCACAAACTTCGCCGGATCGGCCGCCAACGCCGCCGCATTCGCCGCAGCCATCCCTGCCGTATTCGACTGACTCGCCATCTGCACCAAGCTCATCAGCGGCGAGATCGCCATGCTGGCCGGATACATCCCGATCTGGGCCACCGACGTCAACGGCTGCAACCCCGAGGCCGCCGACTCCACTGTCGACAGCGCGGACATCACGCCGGGCGCGGCGGCCGTCACCGCCGACAGCACCGGCGACAGCATCGTGGTGGCCTGCGTGCCAAGCTGCGTCACCAAGCCCGACAACCCCGCCAAACTCACCGGCGGCAAGCTGAACTGCGCCATCGTCGAGGCCACCGACGTCGCCCCGGCGTGATACCCCAGCATCGCGCCCACATCGGCAGCCCACATCTCCACATACTGAAACTCCGTGCCCGCGATCGCCGGAGCGTTAAGACCGAAAAAGTTGGTCGCGATCAACGTCGCCAACGTGGTCCGATTAGCCGTCACCGCCGCCGGATGCACCGTCGCCGCCTGCGCCACCTCGAACGCCGTCGCCGCCGCCCGAGCCTGGACACCCGCCGAGGCCGCCTGCCCCGCCGCCGCGGTCAGCCACCCCACATACGGCGCCGCCGCCGCCGCCATCGACGCCGACGCCGGACCCGCCCACGGCCCCGCCGTCAACCCCACAATCACCGAATCAAACGACGACGCCGACGCCTGCAAATCCTGCGCCAACCCCTCCCAGGCCGTCGCGGCCATATGCAACGGCCCCGACCCCGCACCAGCAAAGATGCGCGAAGAGTTGATTTCCGGCGGCAACCACGCAAACTCCAGAACCATCTACAACCCCAACCCGGCCAGCCGCCCCAGCGGCTCCGGCCGACAATCACCGACAACGACTACATGACGCGCTCGACGAACTCTGCGGATAGTAGGGCAGTTTTCCCCAAAAATCCGCACTTTTGCCAAACCGCCACACGTTCTGACACACGTTCTGACATCAGGTATTCGCCTCAGCGGGCATCTGGGTTACTGATTTGGCGTAGTGGGAAGTTGACATGCCTAAGTCGCGGGTACCCGCGCGCTCATGTGTTGCCCGGGCCCGTGTCGGCTGGTTAGGCCCAGCTAGACCCTGGGTCGATCAGCTGGGAATTGCGGCGTCAGACCCCGGTCCGCGGGATCACGCTGGGCCGATTCTGCACAACATGCGGGCTGGCACCACCGCGGCCCATCATCCCGCCGGGCATGCCACCACCGGCACCCATACCACCACCCATCGGCATCGGCATCATCCCCATACCACCAGTGCCCTGCCCGGCCGCCGCGGCCATCGCAGCGGCGTTAGGCATCTCGCCCAGCCCCGACATCGCCGAACTGATCATCCGCGAAGGCATCGAACCCTGCCAGGTCGGCGGCACCGACATCGCACCCACCAACCGCGCCTTGCCCAAATCCGCCCCCATCCCCGCACCCAGGCCCCCAGCGCCGCCCAACGGCTTCATGTCCGGGACAGCACTGCCCACAAACTTCGCCGGATCGGCCGCCAACGCCGCCGCATTGGCCGCAGCCATCCCTGCCGTATTCGACGAACTCGCCATCTGCACCAAGCTCATCAGCGGCGAGATCGCCATGCTGGCCGGATACATCCCGATCTGGGCCACCGACGTCAACGGCTGCAACCCCGAGGCCGCCGACTCCAGCGTCTGCAGTATGCCCATCGCGCCCGTCCCGGCGGTGCCCGTCGCCGCCGACAGCACCGGCGACAGCAACGGCGACAGCATCGCGGTGGCCTGCGTGCCAAGCTGCGTCACCTCGGCCATAACCTGCGGCGCAAGCTGCGACACCCAGCCCACCAGCCCCGCCATACTCATCGGCGGCAAGCTGAACTGCGCCATCGTCGAGGCCACCGACGTCGCCCCCGCGTGATACCCCAGCATCGCGCCCACATCGGCAGCCCACATCTCCACATACTGAAACTCCGTGGCCGCGATCGCCGGAGCGTTAAGACCGAAAAAGTTGGTCGCGATCAACGTCGCCAACGTGGTCCGATTAGCCGTCACCGCCGCCGGATGCACCGTCGCCGCCTGCGCCACCTCGAACGCCGTGGCCGCCGCCCGAGCCTGGACACCCGCCGAAGTCGCCTGCCCCGCCGCCGCGGTCAACCACCCCACATACGGCGTCGCCGCCGCCGCCATCGACGCCGACGCCGGACCCGCCCACGGCCCCGCCGTCAACCCCACAACCACCGAATCAAACGACGACGCCGACGCCTGCAAATCCTGCGCCAACCCCTCCCACGCCGTCGCGGCCATATGCAACGGCCCCGACCCCGCACCAGCAAAGATCCGCGCCGAGTTGATCTCCGGCGGCAACCACGCAAACTCAAGAACCATCACAACCAACCCCAACCCAGCCAGCCGCCCTCGCGGTTCCGATAACGACACACCCCGAGCATCACGCACAATCCCCCTCGTACGTGACAACCACCACGGCCGGATCGTAAGCCAATCGCCAGCAAAAATCCGTGCTTTCACCAAACCCTTTCCTGCCAATCTGACAAGGGCAGTCGCGTCTCGGCTCCCGACTCACACTGACAACAGGTTGTGGAGGTTGTGGGGTGGAGTCATACGGGCGATGAATGGACGGTGAATTTCCGGATTGGACGTGTTGCCGGTACGCTGCCAGGACGATCAGCGGTTGCGGACGCAACAGGCTCAAGGACCGGGCCGGCCAAGCGATTCCGCAATCATCTTCGCCGGCCTCACACGACACCTCGGACCAATTAATTAAGGTTCTCGTTAATTAAGGTTCTCGCGTACGAGACAACAGCGACCGCGACTTCTAGGACAGATTATGGAAGAACCCCGAAAGCCCATTGCCGACGTTACCGAGGCCCGGGCTGCCGCTCTCGGACATAAGGTACCCCGAACTCATGACACCCGCGACAAAGAAGCCGGTATCGTTGATCGCCGCGCTGTCGTAACCCGCATTACCGATGCCCGCGTTGAGGACACCTGAATTTCCTGGCATTGAATTGTCGGTGCTGGTATTGGTGAAGCCAGAGTTACCGAAGGCCGAATTCTGGAAACCAGAGTTTCCGGTCCCGTCCAAATTATTTTGGCCGAAGTCCCGAATTATTCATGCCGTCGTTGAGGAACTCCGAGTTCATGACGGTTTGAGTCGCCGGACTGAAGAAGCCCGTGTTCGTATCGCCCGCATTTCCTGGTATTTACGTCGCTGGCGTTGAAGAATCCCGAGTTTCCGGCGCCCGCATTTGCGTAGCCCCAGTTTATGGTGCCACCGTTAATGCCGCCCCAGTTGGTGCTGCCGGCGTCGAAACTGCCTGTGTTTCCGCTGCCAGCGTCCGCGCCGCCCGTGTTTGAGCTGCCGCCGTTCCAGAACCCAGTATTGAGGCTACCCGCATTTCCGAAGCCAAAGTCTCCGTCACCCGAGTTCCCGATGCCTATGTTGTTACTACCCGAGTTGAAGAAGCCGATGTTGTTGTCACCCGAGTTACCGAAGCCGATATTGCCGCTCCCATGCTTCCCGAACCCGAAGTTGTTATTTCCTATGTTCCCGCCGCCGAAGTTGAAGTTGCCCTGATTTCCACCGCCGAAGTTCGTGTCGCCGTTGTTATCACGGCCCAGATTGAAGTTGCCGTTGTTGCCGCTTCCCAGGTTGGTATCACTATGGCTTCCGCTGCCCAGATTGAAGTTGCCGACGTTGCCGCCGCCCAAGTTCGCCTCGCCCTGATTGCCGCCGCCCAGGTTGAAGCTGCCGATGTTCCCAAGACCCAAGTTGATGCTCGGGAAGGCGGCCGCCGACGCCCCGGGAGTGATAACCGGCCATCGCGGCCACATCAGCAGCCCACATCTGCTTGTACTGACCCTCCACGGCCGCAATCGCCGGCGCGTTCTGCCCGAACAGATTCGACACCACCAACCGCACCACCGCAGAACGATTGGCCGCCACCAGCGACGGATCAACCGTCGCCGCCCGCGCCGCCTCAAACGCAGCCGCCACCGCCGTCGCCTGCGCAGCCGCCCCCCAGCCCGCGCCGCCGCCGCACCGAGCCACCGCGCATACGGCGGCGCCGCAGCCACCATCGCCGCCGACGCCGGACCCTGCCACGCCTGACCCGGCCCAGCCGTGCGGCCCGACGTCACCGACGAAACGAGTCCGCAGCAGACCCCAACTCCGCCGCCAACCCCTTCCAGGCCGCCGCGGCCGCCAACATCGGAGCCGAACCCGCACCAGAGAACATCCGCAAAGAATTAATCTCCGGCGGCAACACCGAAAAACTCACCACCGCCCCCCTTCACCGGATAATTCCCAGCCACACCCCCACCCGTTACAAATCGACCCCACCCAGCAAGCCGACCGCACCACGCGCGCGCCGGCGCACAATGTCGAGCAAACAACCGCGGCGGAGAAGTGCGGTACTAGCTGCCCTTGAGGCGCACCGTCAGATAATCGGCCACGTTCGTCATCGCGACCCGGTCCTGCGTCATAGCGTCACGCTCGCGCACGGTTACAGCGTTGTCCTCGAGCGAGTCGAAATCCACCGTCACGCAGAATGGCGTACCGACCTCGTCCTGGCGCCGGTAGCGCCTCCCGATGGCGCCGGCATCGTCGAATTCGATGTTCCAGCATTTCCGCAGTTCGGCGGCCAAGTCGCGGGCCTTGGGGCTCAGGTCGGCGTGCCGGGACAGCGGCAACACGGCGGCCTTTACCGGCGCCAGCCGCGGGTCCAGTCGCAGCACCGAACGTTTCTCCATCGCACCCTTGGCATTTGGGGCTTCGTCCTCGGTGTAGGCGTCGATCAAGAACGCCATGAACGACCGGGTCAGACCGGCCGCCGGTTCGATGACATACGGCGTGTACCGGGCGTCGTTGACCTGATCGTAGAAGGACAGGTCGACGCCGGAATGCTTTGTGTGCGTTGACAAGTCGAAGTCAGTTCGGTTGGCGACGCCTTCCAGCTCACCCCACGGGTTGCCGACGAAGCCGAACTTGTACTCGATGTCGACGGTGCGCTCGGAATAATGCGACAACTTCTCCTTCGGGTGTTCGTACAGGCGCAGGTTCTCCGGATCGATACCCAGGTCGACATACCACTGCAGCCGGGTGTCAATCCAATACTGATGCCACTCCCTCGCGGTCGACGGCTCGACGAAGAACTCCATCTCCATCTGCTCGAACTCACGAGTGCGGAAAATGAAGTTGCCCGGGGTGATCTCATTGCGGAAGCTCTTGCCGATCTGTCCGATACCAAACGGCGGCTTCCTGCGCGCAGTCGTCACCACGTTGGCGAAGTTGACGAAGATGCCCTGCGCGGTCTCGGGGCGCAGATAATGCAGCCCCTCGTCGGTCTCGATGGGTCCGAGATAGGTCTTGAGCATCATGTTGAACTCGCGCGGCTCGGTCCACTGGCCGGGCTCGCCGGTCTCCGGGTCGCGAATATCGGCCAGCCCGTTGGGCGGCGGCTGCCCATGCTTGGCTTCGTAGGCCTCGATGAGATGGTCGGCGCGGTAGCGCTTGTGCGTGATCAACGACTCGACGAGCGGGTCATGGAAGACCTCGACGTGGCCAGAAGCCACCCACACCGGCCGGGGCAGGATGATCGACGAGTCGATCCCCACCACGTCGTCGCGGCCGGTGACCACCGCGCGCCACCACTGCCGTTTGATGTTCTCCTTGAGCTCCACGCCCAGCGGGCCGTAGTCCCACGCCGATTTGGTGCCGCCGTAGATCTCACCCGAGGGAAAGACGAAGCCGCGCCGTTTGGCCAGGTTGACTACGGTGTCGATGACGGACGCCACGGGGATAGTCCACTTCCTTCCCGGATGGGGGTCAGGCGCGCGGTGGTGAACCGCCGCACGCAAAACATCAGTCATGGTAGCGACCGGCGCCGGGTCTTTGACATGCGTCATCATGCATGTGACAGTGGAAGTCAGCCGAAACCTTTCCAAACAGCGGATGTTGCCAACGGCGGGCATTCCCGATATCCGGCACTTCATCGAGGTGATGACTTCATATGGCGATGTCTTCCTCACCGCCGACCGCCGCAGACGGTTCGCTGTCAACGATGACCTCCGATTTGGTTGGCGGCCACGAGCACGGGGCCGATGGGCTTTCGGGGCTCGCTGACTATCCCGCGCCGCCGCCGCGGGAGATTCTCGACGCCGCCGGCGAGCTGCTGCGCGCGCTGGCAGCGCCGGTGCGGATCGCCATCGTGCTGCAATTGCGTGAATCTCAGCGCTGCGTGCACGAACTGGTCGACGCGCTGGGCGTGCCACAGCCGCTGGTCAGCCAACATTTGAAGATCCTCAAGGCGGCGGGCGTGGTCGCCGGGGAGCGGTCTGGCCGTGAAGTTCTTTACCGGCTGGCTGACCACCACCTCGCGCACATCGTCGTCGACGCGGTCGCCCACGCGGGCGAGGACGCGCCGTGACGGGAGCGAGCGTCCGCTCCACCCGCCAGCGAGCAGCGATTTCGACGCTTTTGGAGACGCTCGACGAATTCCGTTCGGCCCAGGAGCTGCACGACGAGCTGCGTCGCCGCGGCGAGAACATCGGTCTGACCACCGTCTACCGGACGCTGCAATCGATGGCGGCGGCGGGAATGGTCGACACGCTGCGTACCGACACCGGTGAATCCGTCTACCGCAGGTGTTCGGAACATCATCACCACCACCTGGTCTGCCGCAGCTGCGGTTCCACCATCGAGGTTGGCGACCACGAGGTCGAGGTATGGGCGGCCGAAGTGGCCGCCAAACATGGCTACTCCGACGTCATCCATACCATCGAGATCTTCGGCACCTGCTCTGAATGCCGGCGCTAACGGCGCTCAGCCCGTTAGCGCGCGCCGTATCTGGGCGCCCGTGTCCAGCACCAGCAGGATCAGGGTGCGCAGCGCGTTGTCGGTCAAGCCGGCGCCGGGAAAGTTGTATCGCAGCATCACGTCCGCTGTTTTGGCCGCACCTCTACCGGAGTTGCGCTGCACGGCCTTCTCAGCGACCTTCTCCAGCAGGGTGACCGTCCCGAGGTTGGTGTCGCGGGCGTGCCTGGCCACCTGGTCGCTGACCTTCTTGGTCAGCGGCAGATCCCACGCCACTACCTGCGTGAGCGACACCAGGTCGAGGTCCTCGACGATGTTCACCACCCGCAACGACGCAAACGTGTCGTCATGGCGCACCGTTAGCCCGCCGTCGGGTTCCTCCTCGACGGGCAGGACTTCCCGGAGTATCGATTCCAGCCGCTCCTGCAGGGATGGCACTAGGCGCTCCCGAACCGTCGATTGCGCGACGCGTATTCCTCGCAGGCGGCCCACAAGTCGCGGCGGTCATAATCAGGCCACAACTTGTCCTGGAAGATGTATTCGGCGTAGGCCGCCTGCCACAGCATGAAATTGCTGGACCGCTGCTCCCCCGAGGTCCGCACAAAGAGGTCTACGTCGGGGATGTCGGGCCGCTGCAGGTGCCGGGAGATCGTGGACTCGGTGATCCGCTCCGGGTTCAGCCGGCCGGCGGCCGCCAGACGAGCGATTTCCTTTGTGGCTTCCGCGATTTCGGTGCGACCACCGTAGTTGACGCAGTAGTTGATGGTGATGGCATCGTTGCCCGCCGTCATGTGCTCCGCGACCGCCAATTCATCGATGACGCTGCGCCACAAGCGCGGTCGTGAACCCACCCAGCGGATCCGGACCCCGATCTCCTTGAGACTCTCGCGGCGCCGTCGCACCACGTCGCGGTTGAAACCCATCAGGAAGCGGACTTCCTCGGCGGACCGCTTCCAGTTCTCGGTGGAGAAGGCATAGAGACTGAGCCACTTGATCCCGAGTTCGATGGCGCCGCAGGCGACGTCGATCACCACCGCCTCACCCATCTTGTGCCCCTCGGTGCGATGCAATCCGCGTTGCGTGGCCCAGCGGCCGTTGCCGTCCATCACGATGGCGACATGAACGGGCAACTGCGCGGCCGGAATCCGCGGCGCGACCGCCTTCGACGTGTGCTGCGGTGGTCGCTTAGGCCCGCCGTCGGGTGCTGGCGGCAGCTCCGGGAAGACGACCGGCCACGTCGATTTGTCGGGAAACGTCGGGTAGTCGTCGGGTGCCGCGGGCAGCTGCGGGAAGTCCGGGGACCTCAGCTTGCGCGCGAACTTAGCCACAGGCCATATCCTGCCTGATCAACGCTGCGCGCCGGTCAGCGATTGTGCGATCGACCTGGTACGTCCGCTCTACTAGCGGCAACGTCTTGAGTTGCCGTTCCAGATGCCATTGCAGGTGTGCGGCCACCAACCCGCTGACGTGGCCGCGGTGGGATTGCGGCGCCTGCTGGGCGGCTTCCCAATCGCCGTCGTGCAGCGCGGACATCAGATCCAGCACACCCGGCGGCGGTGTCGTCGAGCCGGCCGGGCGGCAATGCGCGCAGACGCTGCCCCCGGCGGCGATGTGAAACGCCCGATGCGGACCGGGTGTGGCACAGCGGGCGCACTCGGTTAGCGCCGGCGCCCACCCGGCGATACCCATGGCACGCAGCAGGTAAGCGTCCAACAGCAGGTCGCGAGGCCGGCGTCCGTCGGCCACCGCCCGCAGGGCGCTCACCGTGAGCCGGTGCAGCGCCGGGGCGGGCGCCCGCTCCTCACCGGCGAGGCGTTCGGCGGTTTCCAGCATCGCGCACCCGCAGGTGTACCGGCCATAGTCGCTGACGATGTCGGTGGCGAACGCGTCGATCGCGACGACCTGGGTGACGATGTCGAGGTTGCGGCCGGGGTGCAGTTGCACGTCGATATGCGCGAACGGCTCCAGTCGCGCGCCGAATTTGCTGCGCGTGCGGCGCACACCTTTGGCCACCGCACGAACCAGCCCGTGATCGCGGGTCAGCAGGGTAACGATCCGGTCGGCTTCGCCGAGCTTGTGCTGGCGCAAAACAACAGCCCGGTCTCGATATAGCCGCATCACAACAGTTTTGCACCCCACCGCGACATTGCGGGTATCCGCGCCGATAGTCTCGTACCCCGTGATTGGCGCTTCCGGGTCCGGTCCTGGGGCCCTTTCTGGCTCGGGTTCCGGATCCCGCGACCAGCGCCTGCCCACGCTCACTGACCTGCTGTATAAGCTGGCCGCCCGCTCGGTGACTTCCGACACACTGGTGCGCCGTTCCCTGCAAGCGATCGGCCTCAGCCAGTCCACTTTGAACGCCTTCCGGGTGGTGCTCACCGAATCCGCGCTGGCCGATGCGGCCGAGGCCGATCGGCGACGGGCCGCCGGCGACACGGCGCCGTTGCTGGGCATCCCGATCGCGGTCAAGGACGACGTCGACGTTGCTGGAGTCCCCACCGCGTTCGGTACCGAGGGCCACGTCCGGCCCGCAACCCACGACGCCGAGGTAGTTCGCCGGCTGAAGGCGGCCGGCGCGGTGATAGTCGGCAAGACGAACACCTGCGAACTGGGTCAATGGCCGTTCACCAGCGGACCCGGGTTCGGGCACACCCGCAACCCTTGGTCGCGTCGGCACACTCCGGGCGGATCGTCGGGCGGTAGCGCGGCCGCGGTGGCCGCGGGCCTGGTCACCGCCGCTATCGGCTCCGATGGCGCCGGCAGCGTCCGGATTCCCGCAGCGTGGACGCACCTGGTAGGCATCAAGCCGCAACGCGGCCGCATCTCCACCTGGCCGTTGCCCGAGGCGTTCAACGGCATCACGGTCAACGGCGTGCTGGCGCGCACCGTCGCCGATGCGGCATTGGTGCTAGACGCCGCGTCGGGAAACGTCGAGGGCGACCGGCACAAGCCGCCCCCTGTGACGGTTTCCGACTACGTCGGCATCGCGCCCGGTCCGCTGAACATCGCGCTGTCAACCCGGTTCCCGTACAGCTTTTTTCGGGCCAAGTTGCACCCCGAAATCCTGGCCGCGACGCGTGCGGTGGGCACGCAGCTCGAGCTACTCGGCCACACCGTGGTGTCGGGTAACCCCGACTACGGACTGCGGTTGTCGTGGGACTTTCTCGCCCGGTCCACATCGGGCCTACGGGACTGGGAGGAGCGGCTGGGCGACGATGTCATCCTGGACCGCCGCACCGTGTCCAACCTGCGGATGGGCCATGTGCTGGGACAGGCGATTCTGAAAAGCGCGCGCCGCCACGAAGCCGCCGACCACCACCGGGTGGGTTCGATCTTCGACATCGTCGATGTCGTGCTGGCACCGACCACCGCGCAACCAGCGCCGCTAGCGCGCTCCTTCGACCGGTTAGGCGGCTTGGCCACCGACCGAGCCATGATCCGCGCCTGCCCGGTGACATGGCCGTGGAACGTGCTGGGCTGGCCGTCAATCAACGTACCGGCGGGATTCACCTCCAACGGCCTGCCGATCGGTGTGCAGCTAATGGGACCGGCCAACAGCGAGGGCATGCTGGTCTCGCTGGCCGCCGAGCTGGAGGCTGTCTGCGGCTGGGCGACCAAGCAGCCGAAGGTGTGGTGGACGACTTAAAACCCGAGTCGGCCGAGCTGTTTGGGATCGCTCTGCCAGTTTTTGGCGACCTTGACGCGCAAGTCGAGATAGATCTTGGTCCCCAGCAGCTTCTCGATCTGGCTGCGCGCCGCGGTCCCCACTTCCCTCAGCCGGGCGCCACCCTTACCGATGACGATCCCCTTCTGGCTGTCCCGCTCGACATACAGCACGGCGTGCACGTCGATCAAGTCGTCACGCCCCTCTCGCGGATTGGCCTCGTCGATCACCACCGCCAAGGAATGCGGCAGCTCGTCGCGCACGCCTTCCAGGGCAGCCTCGCGGATGAGCTCGGCCATCAGCATCTCCTCGGGTTCGTCGGTCAGCTCACCGTCGGGGTAGTACGCCGGGCCGGCGGGCAGGGCCGCGGCCAGCACGTCGATCAGCACATCGAGCTGTTCACCGGTGATTGCCGACACCGGGACGATCTCGGCGGAACCGTTGACGAGCTCGTTGACCGTGACCAGTTGCGCGGCTACCCGCTCCCTGGGCACTTTGTCGGTCTTGGTGACGATGACGACCAGCGTCGTAGCCGGCGCGATCGAACGGATCTGGTCGACGATCCACCGATCGCCGGGTCCGATCGCCTCGTCAGCCGGGACACACAGCCCGATGACGTCGACCTCGGTATAGGTGTCTCGGACCAAGTCGTTGAGCCGCTTGCCCAGCAGCGTGCGCGGCCGGTGCAGTCCGGGGGTGTCGACCAGAATGATCTGGAAGTTCTCCCGATGCACGATCCCGCGAATGGTGTGCCGGGTGGTCTGCGGCCTCATCGACGTGATCGCCACTTTGGCGCCAACCAGTGCGTTGGTCAGCGTCGACTTGCCGGTATTCGGCCGGCCGACCAAACATACGAAGCCCGAACGGAATTCGCTCATGTCGCCGAGCCTGCATGCAGTGAATTCACGTGCGGCGTCACAACGGGCTTCCGGCGCTGTCGGTGACGATCACTACCGCCGTCGGTGCCAGTTCGCGGACCGCGGCGATCCCGGGATCGTCGACCGACCCGCCCACCAGCACGGCGGCCTCCAGCCCGATCGCCCCGCTGGATACGGCCGCGGCCACCGCCGCCTGCAGGCCCGTCAGCTCGAGTGTCGACAAGGTCACCGGCGCGGCCGCGTACGTGCGGCCGTCGACATCACGCACCGCGGCGGCGCTGCCGGCTCCGGCGCGCGCCATCGCCGCCCGCGCCAGCACCACCAGCTTGGCATCCTCGGCGCCCAGCGGCTCAGCCATGATGATCACCCCCCTGTTCTCGTCCCACAGAACCGTCGGATTCGGCCGGGCTCAGCAGGACGGTGCCGATCCGTACCCGCCCCCGAGGATCGGGGCCGCCCTCAGCGCGCAACCGCAAGCCATGTGATACCACCTCGGCGCCGGGCAGCGGGACCCGGCCCAATTCCAGAGCCAGCAGGCCGCCCACCGTGTCGACGTCGAGATCGTCGTCGAATTCCATGTCGTACAGCTCGCCGACGTCTTCGATCGGCAATCGCGCCGACACCCGAAAATGTTTGTCACCCAAGTCTTCCACCGGCGCCGTCTCGGCGTCGTCGTACTCGTCGGCGATCTCGCCGACAATCTCCTCCAGTACGTCTTCGATGCTGACCAGGCCGGCGATCGCGCCGTATTCGTCGACCAATAGCGCCATGTGGTTGCGGTCGCGTTGCATTTCACGTAGCAGCGCGTCGAGTGGCTTGGAGTCCGGCACGAACACCGCCGGGCGCATCACCTCCGCCACGGTAGCTTTCCGGCCACCGTCGTCGGAGAAGAATGTCTGCTGGACAAGGTCTTTCAAATAGACGACCCCAACGATGTCGTCCACGTTCTCGCCGATCACCGGAATGCGCGAATGTCCGCTGCGTACGGCCAGGGTTGTGGCCTGGGAGGCTAGTTTGTCGCTTTCGATCCAGATCATTTCGGTGCGCGGCACCATCACCTCACGCGCCGGGGTGTCACCGAGTTCGAAGACCGACTCGATCATCCGGCGCTCGTCAGCGGCGACCACGCCGCGCTGCTGGGCCAGGTCGACGACTTCGCGCAGCTCGATCTCGGATGCGAACGGCCCGTTTCTCAAGCCGCGGCCGGGGGTGAGCGCGTTACCCACGACCACCAGCAACCGGCTGATCGGCATCAACAGCCAAGAGATCGCTTGCAGCGGAAGGGCTGTCGCCAGTGCGATGGAATACGCGTGCTGACGGCCGAGGGTGCGCGGGCCCACGCCGATGATGACGAAAGTGACTATCACCATGATGGTGGCGGCGCCGAACAACCCCCATTTCAGGCCGAAGTTGTCGTAAAGAAACACCACCAGCAGTACGGTCGCGTTGATCTCGCAAGCGATCTGCAACAGCACCACCAGGTTGATGTAGCGGGGGCGTTCGGACACCACCTTCTGCAGCGCCACCGCACCGGGCCGCTCGTCGCGCACCAACTCCTGCACCCGGGCCAGCGACACCGTGCTGATGGCGGCGTCGATCGCTGCGAAAAGCCCGCCCAGAACGATCAACGCGATCGCGCCGAGCAGCTGGGACAGACCGCTCAATTGTCGAAATACCTTGACTTGTCCAGCAACCGGCGGTCCCGTTCCTCCTGGCGGTCGTGCTGGTAGGCCTCGACTTGGTCGGCCACCCACTCTTCCAGTAGCCGGTCCTGCAGGGCGAACATCTCCCGTTCCTCGTTCTGCTCGGCGTGATCGTAGCCGAGCAGATGAAGTACACCGTGGATTGTCAGCAGCGCCAACTCATGTCCTAGGCTGTGACCCGCCGCGGCCGCCTGCTCAGCGGCGAATTCCGGACACAGCACGATATCGCCCAGCATGGACGGCCCCGGCTCAGGGGCGTCGGGCCGGCCACCGGGCTCGAGCTCGTCCATCGGAAAGCTCATCACGTCGGTCGGCCCGGGTAGGTCCATCCAGCGCATGTGCAGATCGGCCATCGCCGCCGTGTCCAACAGCACCATCGACAGCTCGGCGCCAGGGTTGACGTCCATCTTGTTGATGACAAACCGCGCGACGCTTACCAATTCGGCTTCGGAGACGTCGATGCCCGACTCGTTGGACACTTCAATACTCATGGGATGCTCATAAGAATGCTCACCGCACGATCATCGGCGACCCCGGGCGCCTGCCGCCCGCCGAGCCGCCCGGTTCATCCCCGAGCCGGGCTCCTCGTATTTCGCGTAGGCGTCCACGATCTCCGAAACCAGCCGATGCCGCACCACATCCACGCTGGTCAGCTCGGAAACGTGGATATCGTCGATCTCGTCGAGGATGTCAATCGCCGCCCGCAGGCCGGCTCTGGCACCGCCTGGCAGGTCGACCTGGGTGAGATCTCCGGTGACGACCATCTTCGACCCGAACCCCAGTCGGGTGAGGAACATCTTCATTTGCTCCGCGGTGGTGTTCTGGGCCTCGTCGAGGACGATGAAAGCTGAATTAAGGCTTCTACCACGCATATACGCCAACGGCGCCACCTCAATGACCCCGGCGGACATCAGCTTCGGGATCAGCTCGGGGTCCATCATGTCGTAGAGCGCGTCGTACAGCGGCCGCAGATAGGGATCGATCTTCTCGCTCAGCGTGCCGGGCAAAAAGCCAAGGCGCTCACCGGCTTCCACCGCGGGACGGGTCAGGATGATGCGGGTGACCTGCTTGGTCTGCAGCGCGTTGACCGCCTTGGCCATCGCCAGATACGTCTTCCCGGTGCCGGCCGGGCCGATCCCGAAAACGATGGTGTTCGCGTCGATCGCGTCGACGTAGCGCTTCTGGTTGAGCGTCTTAGGCCGGATGGTTTTCCCGCGACGCGACAAGATGTCCAGGGTGAGGACCTCGGCAGGTGACTCGTTGCCGGTGCCGACCAGCATGGCGACACTGTGGCGCACCACCTCTGGTGTTAACGGCTGACCGCTGGCGACGATGGCGACCAGCTCGGAGATCACCCGCTCGGCGAGCGCGACGTCGGCCGGCTCACCGGAGAGGGTGACGGCATTGCCGCGGACATGCAGATCGGCGCTCAGTGTGCGTTCGAGGGCACGCAGATTCTCGTCTGCCGAACCAAGCAGGCCCACGACGAGATCGGGCGGAACGTCGATGCTGCTGCGAACCTGAGCGTCGGCCAGCCGGGCTCCAGCTGCGTCAGCAGCACTGGTCTCGCGGGGCGTCACGTGGCTTCTGATGCCTGCTTTCTTGGCCGGTAAGGGGATTGCTCAGCTGCCTTAGTCTACGCCGGGGGCCCTTTTTGGTCAGCGTTCAGCAGCGTATTCGCCGGTAGATCCTTGTCGAGCACCTTTTGGGCCTGTGCGGCGCCGGTGACGGGCAGCAGCGTCTCATCCAGCACGCCCACCTGCACCAGCGCCGACGCCTGATCCCAGTAGACGCGCTCGTAGGACACCTTGTCTCCCTCGAACCCCATCACCACGACCACTGGGAGCATGACCGCGCGGCCGGTGGGCGCCACGCCGGGCAGGAAGGTCGGCACGTGATTGACGAAAGGATCCGCGGACATGGTCGCCATGGTGGCGGCGACGTCCTTGGCGACGAACTCGTGGGCGACATGCTCGTCGAAGATCGCGCTCAGATCGGGGCGGCTACTCATCGGGCATATTCCTTTCGTCGAGCTGATCCCATCGTGCGGTGAGCACGCCCAGCGCGCCCAACGCCACCGCCGCCGCGGTCGACGTCCGCAACACGGTCGGGCCCAGGCGGACCGCCACCGCGCCCGCCCCGGTCAACGCGGCGATCTCGTCCGGCGCGATGCCGCCCTCGGGGCCGACTACCAGTACCAGTGAAGCCGCTTGCGCCACAGCAATATCGGCGAGCCGGCCGGTCGCCGACTCGTGCAACGCCAGCACCACCGCGCCCGCGGCAACCTCGTCGCGGATCCGCTGGGTCAGCGACGCGGTGGACAGCACGCCGTCGACCGGCGGGATGTGCGCCCGGCGGGATTGCCGGGCCGCCGAGCGGGCGACCGCACGCCACCGGCGCAGCCCTTTGTCGACCCGGGCACCATCCCAGCTGGCCACGCAGCGGGCCGCCTGCCAGGCCACGAACGCATCGGCGCCGGCCTCGGTGGCCAGTTCGATTGCCAACTCCGAACGCTCGGATTTCGGCAGCGCCTGCACTACCGTCACCGGCGGCCGCCCGGGCGCGACGCTCCAGCGGCCCAAAACCCGGGCATGTAACCCGTCGCGTCCGGCGTGCTCGACCACACACCGGGCGAGGCCACCGGCGCCGTCGCCGAGCACCAGTGTCTCGCCGGGACGGATACGGCGGACGGTGGCGGCATGAAACCCTTCGTCGCCGCCAACGACCGCCAGCGCGCCGGTGTCGGGCAATGCGTCGACGTAGAACAGCGTCGCCAGCATGCGGAGCGGACCCTGGAAACCGCGCTAGCGCCCGGTGAAGGTCTCACGTAGCCGGCTGAACAATCCGCCACCGGCGCTGTGCGTTGAGCGGACCTCGGCCACGTCGCGGCTTCGGTGACTCTTCAACTCACGTAGCAATTCGGCGTCATGGTGGTCCAACCGAGTGGCGACCACCACCTCGACGTGGATGTGCAGATTACCCCGCGTGGCCGACCGCAGCTGCGGCATCCCATGACCGCGCAGCATGATGACCGAACCCGGTTGCGTCCCAGGCGGAATGGCGATCTCGCTGGTACCGTCGAGGATCGCGTCCAGGGTGATCGTGACGCCCAGCGCCGCGTCGACCATCGGCACCGAAACCGTGCAATGTAGGTCGTCACCGTCGCGGACGAAGATGTCATGGGGCTGCTCATGGACCTCGACGTACAGGTCACCCGCCGGTCCTCCCCCGGGGCCGACTTCGCCTTGGGCGGCAAGCCGGACCCTCATCCCGTCGCCGACGCCGGCGGGGATCTTGACGCTGATCTCCCGACGGGCCCGCACCCGGCCGTCGCCGACGCACTGGTAGCACGGGTCCGGGATAACCACCCCGACACCGCGACAGGTGGGACAGGGCCGCGACGTCACCATCTGACCCAGCAGCGAACGCTGCACGGTCTGCACCTCTCCGCGACCGCCGCAGGTATCGCACGGTATCGGCGCGGAATCGCCGTTGGTGCCCTTGCCCTGACACCGGTCGCACAACACCGCGGTGTCGACGGTGACCTGCTTGGTGACACCGGTTGCGCACTCTTCGAGGTCGAGCCGCATCCGCAGCAGCGAGTCCGAACCAGGCCGAACCCGGCCGATGGGACCCCGAGATGCCGACGCCCCGGTGAAGCCGCCGCCGAAGAAAGCCTCGAACACGTCGCCCAAGCCACCAAAGCCGGCGAAACCGCTGGCTGATGCGCCAGCAGTCGCCAGCGGGTCGCCGCCTAAGTCGACGATCCGGCGTTTCTCCGGGTCGCTCAGCACCTCGTAAGCCACGCTGATTTCTTTGAATTTCGCCTGCGCGACCTCGTCGGGATTGATGTCGGGATGCAGTTCGCGCGCCAGCTTGCGATATGCGCGTTTGATGTCCGCATCGCTGGCGTTCCTGCTCACGCCGAGCAGCCCGTAGTAATCGCGTGCCACGCCTGACCTTCCTTGTGCCGCGCCCTACGCGGCTGTCCACAAATTCTGCAGGTGCGCGTTCATCGGGCACCTAGGACTTCGCCAATATAAAGAGCAACCGCAGCAACGCTGGCGATAGTTCCCGGATAGTCCATCCGGGTGGGCCCCAGCACACCCATGCCGCCGTACACGGTGTCCTGGGTGCCGTAGGCGGTGGACACCATCGAGGTGCCCATGATCTGCTCGGAGGCCGTCTCGTGACCGATACGCACCGTCACCTTGCCGGCTTCCTGCTGGGCCGCCAGCAACCGCAGCACCACCACCTGCTCTTCGAGGGCCTCCAGGATGGACCGCAGCGAGCCACCGAAATCCGCGGCGTTGCGGGTCAGGTTTGCGGTGCCGCCCATCAGCAAGCGTTCTTCGGTGTGCTCCACCAGCGACTCCAGCAAGACCGTCGCCGCACGGCCCACAGCGTCGCCCAGGCTACCGGCGCCGCGCAGCTGCTTGGCGAGGTCGGCTACCGCGATCGAGGCCGCCGAGAGTTTCTTGCCGTCCAGCGCCTGGCCGAGGATCTCACGCAGCTGGGAGAGCTCGTGATCGTCGATGACATCGCCGAGTTCGACGATGCGCTGATCCACCCGGCCGGACTCGGTGATGACCACCATCAGCAGCCGGGCCGGTGTCAGCGCGATCACTTCCAAATGGCGAACCGTCGAGGTCGACAGCGTCGGGTACTGGACCACGGCCACCTGGCGGGTCAATTGGGCCAGCAGCCGCACCGCACGTCGCAACACGTCGTCGAGGTCGACACCGGACTCCAGGAAGCGTTGGATCGCGCGCCGTTCGGCCGACGACAGCGGCTTGACGTCTTCGAGCCGGTCGACGAACTCGCGGTAACCCTTCTCCGTGGGCACCCGACCGGAGCTGGTGTGCGGCTGGGCTATGTACCCCTCGGCCTCTAGCACCGCCATGTCGTTGCGGACGGTGGCGCTGGACACGCCCAGGTTGTAGCGCTCTACCAGGGACTTCGAACCGATCGGTTCCTTGGTGGCGACGAAGTCGGCGACGATGGCGCGCAGCACCTCAAAGCGACGCTCGTCGGCAGTGCTCATCGATTGTCACCTCCTAGATCGCGTTCATTTTATGGTCTCAAAAGGCGCAGACCGCCGCAGCCGACTCACAGCGCACGGGCCCCCGGCGATTTTCGAGCCAGAGCGACGATTCGGGCCCACCAATTTCAAGCTAGCCTGTCCAGCATGATCCCGTCGGGCTTGGGGGACGCGTCAGAGAGGATCCGCGGATGATCTTCAAAGGCGTGCGGGACGGCAAGCCCTATCCCGAGCATGGGCTGTCCTACCGGGACTGGTCCCAGATACCGCCACAGCAGATCCGGCTCGACGAACTGGTCACCACGACTACGGTGCTCGCCCTGGACCGCCTGCTGTCGGAGGACTCCACGTTCTACGGCGACCTTTTTCCGCATGCGGTGAGGTGGAGGGGCGTCATCTATCTCGAGGACGGCCTGCACCGCGCAGTGCGCGCCGCGCTGCGCAACCGCACGGTGCTGCATGCGCGGGTATTCAACATGGACATGCCGCTGGGCGAGCACGCGTAAGTCACCTTGGGTCGCGCGACGGGACGTGGCGCCGTGAGCCGGTCACGTTTGGGTGCGACCAGGTGTCGGACTTTGTGAAGGCTTAAAGACGGCACCGAAGGAGGGACGCCATGCCACGACTTACTGGAATTTCCGACCGCGACGCGGGACTGGGCGCAAAGATCGCCTTCTTCTTCACCAAGCGCAGGTTCAAGCAGATGACCGGGCGTGAAACCGCCACCATGATCGAACCGCTGCGGATGTACGCGCACATCCCCCGGTTGCTGAGGGCTTACGGCCGACTGGAGCAAGCAGAGGCCAAACTCGACATACTCAGTCCGCGTCAGCGCGCGCTGGCCGAACTCAAGTCGGCGACGACGGCGCGCTGCGAGTTCTGCATCGACCTCGGCTCGCAGATC
>DATMMZ010000016.1:0-19163 GCA_035569455.1 Mycobacterium sp.
GGATCTTCTCGTGGCCGGTTGGGCTTCAGTCCCAGGGGACGCAAGAGAAGCACATCGTGAAAACCGATAACGTGCTCTAGGACTCCCCTGGCATCCCACGCGTCGCACGGGGAGCGACGATCCCATTTGCCATTCGCCGCGTGAACTGCCTCGCCGAACCGTCGGCATACCGCCAGATGGAGTTCGGCCGCGCCGTCATCCATCTCCGTCGCACCGGGGTCCGGGTATCTGCAGGGTGAGCTCGACCGGACAGCACAGCTCGCCGTGCTGGTTGGTCACCTGGATCTGGATGTCGACGAGGTAGCGCGCCGGGTCGACCGCAGTGTCACACCGCTTGGCCACCGCCCGTCCCCGGCCGACCATGGTGTCGCCTGCGTAGACCGAGCCGGCCAGGCGCAGTGAGCGACGCACCACGCGGCTGCCCGGGCCCGCCCAATCGGTTGCCACGCGGTCGGCGAATCCGGCGAGGTGCATGGTGTTGACGTAGATCGTTGGGTTGCCTTGGCTTTGGGCATAGCCGGGATCGAAATGGCCGGGGAAATAGTCCCAGGTTGCTCCGGCGTTCTCGACCACTCGTTGGTAGCTGATCTGGTCGACCACCTCGGGCAGCTCGACGGGAACGTTGATTTCGTTCCAGTCCAGATCCTCAGCCGTCACGGGGCAGCTCCGGGGGTGCTCCCGGAGTGAACCTGAACAGGGTATTCCGGGACTTGGCGACCACCACGCCGTCTTGCCGGCGATAGGTCTCCAGCGTTTGGACGAAGTGACCGACACCCAGGCGCGTCTCCTTTTCCGGCGACACCGACACCAGCTCCTCGACAACGGTCAGCAGATCACCCTCGATGATGGGCTGCATAAACTCAACGTCGTTGGCCGCGTTGATGAATGTGGTGCCCGGCAACGGCACCCGAAGCACAACCGACGCCGCCGGCGGCCTGGCACTTCCTTGTTGGGGCGGCTGCCACGGCGGAGGTATCAGCCATCCCATCAACAGAGCCGGCGGGGCGAGCAGACCTCCCCAAGTCTGCCGCGCGTACTCGGCGTCCCAATACGAACGATTGGCGTCGTGGACCATCGCGGCGAACAGTTGGATGCGCGCGCCGCTGACTGCCGTCGCCGCGGTTCGCGGTTCGCTCGTTGCGCCGACCATCTGCAGCGCATCTTCATAGGTACCGAAGGCCAGTTGGTAGCTCAGGTCCCGGTCCACGGATGGCTACCCCTCACATGACGAGCGGATGCCGGCTCGGCACGCAATCCCAGGCGAGTTCGCGGGAAGTGAAGTACCAGCCGCCGCGCTCGTAGATCAACTCATCCCGGTATGTCCCGGTGGCCCGCAGTGTGGTGTCACCGTACATAGCGGCGAATAGCACGGCGACGCAGCGCTGGATCGCGTGGATGCCGTCGACTCGGATCTCGTGATCGAGGGTGACCAAACGTTGCCCATCGCCGCCGTCGAATGCCATGTGGAGATCGGTGAACAGATCATGGTCGCGGGTATAGCGGGCACCGGAATGGCGGAACGTGGCGATCCAGGCCTCGCGGTTGCCGTCGGAGTAGGCGCGGTTGTGCTGGGCGTTCAGATTCATGATGGCGGCGCGGGCGGTCGCGGCGGCGAGCATCTGCTCTTCCTGGTATGTCATGGTCATCTGCGCTCTCCAGCCTCTCTCGGGCAGAAATTCAAATAATTTACGTATGTAACACCAACTTAACTTATCGACTAACGATATACCCGTATTTCTCGCGATCCCAAGTGTCGGGATTCAGGCCCCGGGCACGCAATAAATCTTTACGTATCCGTCCGATGACGTTCTTCGGGAGGTCGTTGACAATTTCGACGAACCGTGGGACGCAGAAGTACGGCATGCGGGCAGCGCAGAAGTCGAGCAGCTCCGCGCAATCCAGTGCGGCCCCAGGACGTAACGTCACGATCAGCAGGATGTCGTCCTCGCCCAGCTGACTGGGCACTCCGACCGCTGCGGCCTCCAGCACCGCCGGATGGCGCGTGACAACGGTCTCCACTTCGACCGAGGAAATGTTCTCGCCTCGTCTTCGCAGCGAATCCTTGATCCGGTCGACATAGGTCAGGTTTTGATCGCCGTCGAGTTTTCCCAGGTCGCCACTGTGGAACCACTCCTGGTGCGCATCCACATGCAGGCCCTGGACACCTCCCTGACCTACCCCCTGACGTATATAGCCTTCGCTCATCACGTGCGGGTACCGGGGCCGGCAGGTGATCTCGCCGACCGTTCCGGTGGGCACTGGATTGCCGTCGGCGTCGACGATGCGCACGTCGAAATTCAGGTTCGGCCGGCCGGATGTTCCAGGAATCCCGTCGTCGGCCACGCCTTTGACGGCGATGGGAAAGGCCTCCGTCATCCCGTACATCGTGACAATGCGGCAGCCGTAACGCTTTTCGATCTCGTGGTAGGAGCTCGCGTCGATGGGCGCCGCGGAGATGAAGCGCAGCGGCAGCTGTGCATCACGTGGCTCGGCAGGCAGGTTCTGCAGCATCGAAACCATCGCGCCGGCGCCGGCGAAGCCGATGGCCCCGTGGGCACGCACGTCGTCCCACACTTCGCCGGGATGAAAAGCGTCGGCGAGCGCGGTTGTCCCGCCGACCAGCATCGGGGCCAGCACGCTCGGCGCCGCGCTCAGGTGGAACAGGGGCATCGCGGTCCACAGCACCTCCCCCGGGCCGAGTTCCCAGGCCGAGATGACGGTCGCTGCCACCGAGAACAGGTAGTGCCATGTCGTGGCAACCGCTTTCGACGGTCCGGTGGTGCCCGACGTGAAGAACAGCGCCCCGACCTCGCCGGCCTCCGCGGGGTGGTTGGGCACAGCGCCCGCAGCTTCGCGCATCAGTGCGGTGGTGAGCGAATCACCTTGCACCACAATGCTAGTCGGGGGGTCAGTCACCTTGTCCAAGTCACCGACGACCTCCGCGACGCGGGGGCGTCGCTCAACGTCGGTGAGGATCACCTTGGCGTTCGACAACCGAAGGGTGTCTAGCAGAAAGTCACCCTTGTTTGCGGCGTTCACCGCCGCGCTCACCGCGCCGATGCGCGCCGCGCCCAGCCAGAAGTAGACCCATTCGGGGCAGGTGGCGGTGAACAGCGCCACGCAGTCGCCCCGGCCGACACCCAGGTCAGCGAGCAGGCTCGCCGCGGCGCAGGACCGCTGCCGCATCTGCTCGAAGGTCACCTCGGTTCCGGCAATCGACATCATCGCCCGGTCGGGGTACTGCTCGGCTCGGCGGTCCAGCACGGCCGGGACGGTGAAACGATCGACGCCGAAATCGGCGGGCCCGAGGGGTTCGCTCCGGCCAGCGCGCATCAGGCTTCCAATCAGACTTTGGCGGCCGCCGGGTCAGGCTCACCATCGGGGGTATAGCCGAAGTCGTTGGGCGAAGGTTGCGGGCCCGGGTAGAAGCGGTGCGCCCAGCGGCGAAGGGCCGCATAGTCATGCGCCTCTTCGGGCGCCAGGTTCGGCTTCTCCAGGTATTTCATGTTCTCCCAGGTGAAGAAGTCTTGCTTGATGACCTCTTGCTGCAGCGCCAGGAATTTGGCCGCGCGGCCGGTGGGCACGTCGTCGGTGTCCCCGGGCTCGCGAATGGAAGCCTGGGTATAGAAGTAGTCGGTGTAATCCTCGTCGACCGGAGTCTGCCCGGTGACCTGGACGGTGGCCACCAGGTCGCTGGGGAAGCGGACGAGTCCCAGCCCCAGCGAGTAGTTGTCGTAGATGATCTTGGCGTCGACCGGCCCATTGGGAGTCAGCCATGTCCTTGCCCGGCCACCGCCGAAATGGGCGTTGACGGTGGCGTGCAGGTGATACCCCGCGACCTCGAACGATGCGGTGGTGGCCGGGCTGTTGGCCTTGTGGACGTACTGGACGTGATACGGGTCGGCGGCGTTCTCGATGATCATCTGCGGGTGGACCTTGACCCGGTTAAGCATCTGGGTGTGCGGATGCAGCGGGTAATACTCGTTGGTTTCCAGCTCCGGCAGCACCGGAGGCTGCCAGTACGGCGCCCGGCCGTGGCGCTCGTGCCAGGCGAGGATGAAGCCGTACCACTCCACGGTCGGGTAGGTGCGGACACGGACGTTGTTCTTGCAGCCGATCTTGCTGTACGGGATCAGCGCATTGGTGCCGTCGCCACGCCAGTGCCAGCCATGCCAGGGGCAGACGATTTCTTCGCCTTCCACGGTGCCGCCGACGCCTAAGTTGGCGCCGAGATGCTGACAGTAGGCGTCCATCACATGCGCCCAGCCGGACGCGGTGCGGAACATCACCAGCTCCTCACCGAAGTAGTGCGCGCGCTTGACTTGACCGGCGGCCAGGTCGGATGCAAAGGAGACGATGAACCACCCCGTCGGGAACCGATACTTCGACAGGGCAATGCCGGCAGAGCCGAACTCCCGTTCCGACGGGTCTCCGGCAGATTCTGAAGCCGAGTCCGAAATCGTATTTGTCACGAGCACTCCGTTTCCCACGCGGCCGAGCGCAAATGGGCCGCCCTTAACTCACCGCGGTTCGACGACTAAGGTCTATTTTTACTATTTTAGGCATTGAACGTCAACGCGGTACGGCCGGTTGTCGTGTGGTGTCTGGTTGAAGTGGGGTTGCCGATGACGGTTCTCGCAGTGGATCTCTCTGATTTCACCTTGTGGCGCAATGGTTTTCCCGATGCACTGTTCGCCGATTTGCGGCGCTTAAGGCCGCTTTTCCGTCATGAGCTCACACCCGGCGTCGAGCAGCTGTTTTCCGGAACGCGCCAGCGTGACTTCTGGGTGACGACCAAGCACCGGCACGCGGTACGCCTGCACCGCGACGTCGACTCCTTCACCGCGGTGGACGGTCCGCTGATCCAGCCGGTCGGCTTGTTCGCCTCCTACCCGACGATCATCAACATGGACCCGCCGGGACTGAACAAGCGCCGCAAACTCATCTCCAACGCGTTCAACCCGCGAGCGATCGCCAAGCTCGAAGACGGCATCCGGGCGCGCGCGGCGCGGATGATCGACCGACTCCTGGCCAACCGCGGCGGGGACTGGATCGAGGATGTCGCCGACGCGCTGCCGATGACGGTCATCGGCGACATCATCGGCATACCGGAATCCGACCGGCCGGCGATCTTCGGCGTGCTCGATCGCATCCTCAAGGCCCGCTCACCCGAGGCGCTGCTGAGCCGGCAGGACGAAATCGATCTGTACACCAAGATCTTCGGCTACGCGATGGAGCTCACCGCGGAAAAGCGGCGCAATCCTGCCGACGACATCTGGAGCACGCTGGCGTCGGCGGTCATCACCGGTGAAGACGGTGAGCAGTTCAGTCTGCCCACCAATGAACTCGAGTTCTTCTTCTTCGTGCTCACCTTCGCGGGCAGCGACACCACCAAGAACGCGCTGGCCACCGGGCTACAGGCGTTCATCGCGAACCCGGCGCAGATCGAGCGGTATCGCGAAGCGGACGCACTGCGGCCCAGCGCCGTCGAGGAGGTGCTGCGCTGGGCCTCGCCGGTGGCGTACTGGACGCGCACCGCCAAGGTCGACGTCGAGATGGATGGCCAGCACATACCGCAGGGTGATCGGGTGGTGTCGATGCTGCGTTCGGCCAACCGGGACGAGGAGGTCTTCGATTCGCCGTTCACCTTCGACATCGGCCGTCACCCCAACCCGCACGTGGCTTTCGGCGGAGGGGGCCCCCACCACTGCCTGGGCGCGATGCTGGCGCGTGCCGAACTTCGCGCGGTGTTCGACGAACTGCTGCTGCGATGCGATGACATCCAAATCGGTCCGGCCAAAGTGGCTTATCCCAACCTGACCACCAATATGTCGATCTATGACGAGATGGCGATATCGCTAACTGAGCGCTGAGCGGTCAGTGCGTGCCGGGCGGCGGCGTGGTTCCGAAGGCAGCGAACACCGCTAGCGGGTCCAGGTAGTCGCGCCAGTGCGTGATCTTGCGGTCCTTGACCGTGATCACCGAGATGAATCGGTTGAGATATGGCGCTCCGGTGCTCACCACCGTGCCGTGCATCGTGTACTCGAGAACCACGACGGACTTCTCGGGGTCGTAATAGCGGTACACCTCGCTGCTGCCACTCTGAACGATCGAATCCCCGTAATCGGAGTACAGCTCGGCCAGCGCTTCGCGCCCAACGATTGTGCGCGGGTAATCCGGGACAGTGATGATGTACTCCACCACCACATCCTCGGCGTGCATATCGAAGAAATCGGTCCCGTCGACCAAGCCCTTCAGGCCCTCGGCGACAACCTCGAAGTAGGGCCGCATCGCGGCATACTTCGCCATGTCTCGGGACGTCATGGGGCCTCCAATGCCGCGACTGTGTTGGTATGAGCGTCGACTCTAAAGTGTGATGCCGACAAGTGCGCGGCCAAGCACGAGGCGATCGCTCCCGACTATCAGATCGGCGGCGGCACGATCAACGTCTTCGTCCAGGATGAGTTCAAAGTCCCTGTAGCACACCGGTAATGCTCGTGCGGGGAGATCTGGGTATGACATATGCCATAGCCAGCCGGTCAGCGTGCCTTTCGTGGTGAGCCCGGAGGGACCACAAGGTTTGCGGGTAGCGGTCCCTCCGGGGGCTTATCAGCTCAGAGTTCCAGCGTCTGCGCCGTGACGATCTCCCAGGTCGCGATCTTCCCGGCCTCGGCCAGGGCCGCCTGCATCTCCGGGTCGCCGTACACCGCGTCCTGGATCCGGCCGAACTCGGTCCAGTTCTCCGCTTCGGAGACCACGACCACATCATTGGTCTGCCCGCCACCGATCGCGACGACTGCCGTCCGCACCTCTCCGGCGCCATGCTTGGACATGATCTCGGTCGACTTTTTGATTTGCTTCAGCACGTCTTCCCAGACCTCACCTGATCGGGGATGGATCGTCACTGCGTTGATAATCGTCATTGCGTTCTCCTTCTTCTCGCGGGCAGTTCCCGCAAGCCTGTGTCACACTGGTTTCCTCAGCAGGCGTTCGTAATTCAGTCGGTCCAGGGCCTTTTGGCGAGCCTCGTCCTCGGTGCGGCGCAGCGCCCATCCGACCAGACCCGAGGGTGGGTACCAGACGGTGACGGCGACATAGCCGGGCTTGGTCTCAATCGTTTTGGCATCGGCCATCGTGCGGGGCGATCTTCGCAGCCGCTAATGCGCTCGATAGGCTCGATTCAGTTGATTCAGGCTGGATTCATTTGATTCGCTCGGTTCGCTCATGCGGTGCCCATAGGGGGTAGGAGGGTACTTCGCGCCGCTGGCGCCCGTCACTGGACCCGCAGGTACGCCTTAAGCGGCCCGCCTCGCCCGGCTGACGCGCTTCCCGACGACCAGAATCGCCGCAGGGCGACGCAACAACCCCGCCCAGGTAACTGCGTCAGGGAGAGCTTCCGGTCAGCACCGCTCGACGCTACTGACCTCTCGGAAGTCAGTGCGTGCGCGGAACACAACTGCGGCGCCCGCCTCATAGTGCTCAGCGGCCTGTCTGGCCGCGTGCTCTGTGCCCACCAGCTCCACCACACGATCCCCGAAAAGGTTGCTGAACGCGACGGCCCACACCTCCGACGGCAGCTGGTACAACACGAATTCTTCCGGCATCCGAGGCACCTCCCGAATTAGATCGCTCCACCTCCCAGGCATACGTTCCTCCGAGGCCTACCCGCGTGGAGAGACATGAAATACCTACATAGGGAACTCAAAAATGTGCGCCCGAGGGTTGCTGCGCACTGGACGTGACCTGCCGCCCTTGCCCCTGATATTGCGCGCGCCGTCTCCGCCTTAAACGGCCCCCGCCCGTAAGGGTGCCCGGGCAGAGCGACTCTACGTCAGTCGACTAGTCGCAGCGCGGCCTTGGGGCACTGGTCCACCGCGGCGCGGACGTCGATCTCCCGGTCTGGCGGCACCTCGCCGTCCGCGATCTGCACGACGTCGGCGTCGCCCAGTTCAAATATGTCCGGGGCGATCGATTCGCAGAAGCCGTTGGCCTCACACAAGGTCTCGTCGACGGTTACGCGCATCAGCTGCTCCTCTACTTTCTAGGCGCCTTTAGGTCGGGTCCCGATTACCCCACCGGCCGCAAGGCGCACCAGTTCTTCGTCGGTCAACCCGCACCGATCGCGCAGCACCTCCCCATTGTGCTCGCCGAGGGTCGGCGGCGGGCGGTTCAGCCATCGACGCTGGCCGGCCAACCGGGCGAACGGCGGGCAGGGATAAAGACCGGCCCCGGTGCTCGGGTGGTCGAGCGCCTCGAAGAATCCCCGATCCCGCAGTTGCGGGTTCTCGGTCACCAATGAGGGTGATACCACCGGCGCGGCGGGAATGCCCGCGCCAGCCAGGCGTTCCACCGCCGATTCAAGAGGCTGCCCGGCGAACCAATCCATCAACCGGCGATCGATCTCATCGGCCCGCTCTCGCCGTCCGGCGACGCCTGCCATGCCCTCGTCGCACCAAGCGGGTCGCTCCATCAGATCGACCAGCGCACACCACTGCCGGTCGTCGCGCACGGTGACCGCGATCCAATCGTCGTCCGGGCCGGCGCACCGGTAGATGTTCTGGATCGCCCAGCCGTGACCGCGGTTTCCGCGGCGACTGAGCGTCACCCCGAAGACCTCGGATTCGATCGGCTGGATTGCGGTGACGTTCAACACCGTTTCGATCATCGGTAGCTCGACCTGTTGGCCCGTGCCGGTGCGCTCGGCGAAGTTCAGCGCAGCCAGCACCGCGAACGCGGCGTGCACGCCGGCCAGCGGATCACAGGCTCCGCGCGGCGTCACCGGCGGGTCGTCCGGCAATCCGGTCACCCAGGCCAAGCCGGCGATTTGCTCCATGGTGGGGGCGAATCCGACCCGCTCGCGCCAGGGCCCCTCCAACCCGAACGCCGGCATCCGCGCGACGACGAGCCTGGGGTTGGCGCGTAGCAGCACGTCGGCGGTGAGCCCGAAATGGTCCATCACCCGTGGTGAGAAGTTCTCGATCACGACGTCGGCGCCGGCCGCCAGCTCGATGAACAGGCGGCGACCGTCATCGGAGCCCAAATCCAGTGTGACCGAACGCTTGTTGGTGTTCACCGCATGGAACACCCAGCCGTACTCCCACCAGTCGTCGACATCTTTGCGCATACCGCCCGAATAACGAATGCCGTCGGGCCGCTGGATCGACTCCACCTTGACGACGTCGGCACCGAACGCGGCCAGCAGATGGGTAGCGGCGGGCCCGGCCCAGAAGGCGGTCAAATCGACAATGCGAACACCTTCGAGCGGCAACCCGTTCGATGCCGCCTTGTGCGCGAGTTCTCGTTTCCGCCAAGGTGATTCATTATTAGCCGCACCGATTGGCGCTGTACCGCGCAGCGGTGCGGGCGCGCATGCCGACATCAGCCACGGCGGGCGGGGCTGATGAAAGCCGGCGGGGTTGCGGACAAACACCCCGCGGTCGGTCATGTACTCCATGTCCCGGATCGTGGCGCCGTTGCCCAGCGGCGCGATCGGCAACCGGAATAGTTGACCGAGCTCGACGATCTCGTCGACGGTCCGCTGCGCCATCCAGGGACCGATTTGCTCGCGGATGAGATCGCGGTAGTCCCACCGGCCGATCTGAAATCGCAGCTGTTCAATCTCCTCGAGCCGGGGGCACGCGACCATCGCCACGAAGTCGAGCCACTGCTGACCGGTGACCATGGTGATCCCGACGTAGCCGTCCTTGGCCGGTTCGATTGAGGGCACTTCGAGAGTGCGGCGGATCGGCGGCACCCGCAGCAGCTGCGAGTGCAGCCACTCGCTGCTCTGCATCGTGGTGATCGCCTCGAGCATGGACAGGTCGAGATGCTCACCCGGACCGCCGTGCTCGACGCGGCGGCGCCCGGCCAGCGCGCCGAACGCGGCGAACACGCCGCCCATGTACTCACCGAGGTCGCCGCCGATCGCGATGGGCGGCCCGGCGGGGTCGCCGCGAAAGCCGGGCGAGCCCGCCCAGGCTTGCAGGGTGAATTCGCTGGCCGGGCGGTCGGCATATGGGCCGCTCCAGCCGAAGTCGGAGATCGTGACGATGACGGCTTGTGGTGAATCGGTCAGCAGTCGCTGCGGATCGATGCCCAGGGCCGCCGCCTGCGACCGGCCGGCGGTGACGACCACGACGTCGGCAGCGGTCAGTTCGGCACGGCATCGCTCCGAACCCGGCGAGCAGGTCAGGCTGCGCTTGCCTGCGTTGAGGTAGCTGAACAACGGCGAGCCGTCGCCATCCGGTATCGGCGAACATGTGGCCGAGTACTGCCGCAATGAATCTCCTTGCGGCGGTTCGATTTTACGGACCTCAGCCCCGGCGTCGAGCAACAGCTTCCCGCAGTAGCTGCCAGCCATCCGGTCACTGATCTCGACGACCCGTAATTCGTCGAGCGGTGTCGGCCGACTGTCGGACCCCTCGCTCACTTTGCCGAGCATAGTGCGATCACAAATCACCACCGATCGACACGCGATCAGAGCCGCTAATTATGCCATTACTGCTAAGATAGCCAAACAGCCGAGTACGTTTGCGAGGATCGGATGACCGCCCTGGGAATTGGCCCCGACGCCCGTCGCCGATTGTCGGCGCCGAGGATCGCCGAAATCGTAGCCGACGAGTTGCGCCGCCAGATCATCGACGGCGAACTCGCCGACGGCGATCTGTTGCCACGCCAGGAAGTGCTGGTCGAACAGTTCAACGTCAGCCTGGTATCGCTGCGGGAGGCGCTGCGGATCCTGGAGACCGAGGGCTTGGTCTCGGTCCGGCGGGGTAACCGTGGCGGCGCCGTCGTGCACGCGCCGGCGAAGAGCAGCGCGGCCTACATGCTCGGCCTGCTGCTGCAGAGCGAGTCCGTCGCGGTCGCCGACCTGGGCATGGCATTGCAGGAACTCGAGCCCGCCTGCGCCGCACTGGCGGCCCAGCGGCCCGACCGGGCCGACACCTTGGTGCCAGAACTCAAGCAGGTCAACGATGCCATGGCAGAGCACCTCGACGACGGTCGGCTCTTCACCGAAATCGGCCGACAATTCCACGATCTCGTCGTCCGCGGCTGCGGAAATCACACCATCATCGCCGTCGTGGGCAGCTTGGAAACGCTATGGACCAGCCACGAGCGGCAGTGGGCCGACGAGAGCGCGGCGCGTGGCACCTACCCGTCACTGGCAAAGCGCCGCGCCGCTCTCAACACACACATCAAGCTGACGGAGACGATCGCCGAGGGTGACGTCGACCGGGCTCGCCGCATCGCGGGCCGCCACCTCGCCGACACGCAAACCTATGTGTTGTCCGGCCGGCCCGACCAACGCATCTATGCGCTTTCGCCGCAGGCGTTGTCGCGGCCGCGGGATATCCGGCACCCTTAAGGAAGCCGTTGAGAACCGCACTGGTCGCCGGCGGCAGCGGCGGGATCGGAAAAGCATGTGGCCGCAAGCTGTGTGAGCTCGGCTACGACGTGGTGCTGGCGGCGCGGCGCAAAGGCCCGTTGCGGGCGGCGGCCGAGGAGATCGGTGCGCGGTATATCGTGGCCGACGCATCCGATTCGGCCGGTTTCTCCGGTGCGATAAGCACGCTCGAGACCATCGACCTCGTCGTCCACGCGGCCGGCATGCTGGGCGGAACCTATGCGCGCAAACAGACATTCGAGCAGTGGCGGGCAATCATGTCGGCCAACCTGGATTCGTGCTTCGTGGTGACCGCCGCGGTGCTGCCACGAATGCGCGCGGGTTCGCGGCTGGTGTTCATCTCATCCTCGGCGGCACACGAGCCGATGATGGCCCGGACCGCCTATTCCGCGTCGAAGGCCGGGATGAACGCATTCGCCCGCGCATTGGCGCTCGAAGTCGATCGGGACGGGATCGCCGTCCACATCGTGACGCCGGGGCCGGTGGAAACCGAGATGCTGCAGGACGTTCCGTTCGAGATGTACGCGATCCAGGTGTCCGACGTCGCTGAGGCGGTCGCCTGGCTGGACACCGTCGACCCGTCGGTCGATCTGCCGGAGATCCGGCTCAGCGCCGTGCACCGCGGTCCCTTCGCCCGACCGCCGATTGTGCCCACCGAAGCTCGTCGCCGCCGAGCCGCGCAGCGAAGGTGACGGTTACGACGCCGCGCTGTGCGCGAAAGCCTTGATCACCGATTCGCCGAACTCGTGCAGGGAATCCGGGATGGCGAAATCGGCGAACCACACGTAGAAACGCTCCACCCGTTGGGCGGCCAGACCCGCGAAGTGCTGGATCAGCTCGTCGGCATCGCCGCAGACCAGCCCCGATGCCAGGTGACCGAAGCGCCGGGTGCTCACCTCGCGCACGGCGTTCGGATCGCTGCCCGACCGGGCGAAGCCGACCATCTGCTGAACCGACACCCGGGCCGCTCCCGCTGCCGGGGCCAGCCGGGGCAACCGGTCAAGGTGGTTGGCCTGCAAATTCCACCAATCTGCGTATCTACGAACAAGTTCCATCATGCGGCGTCCGCTGCCACCGAGGACCAGCGGTATCGGATGGGTACGGGGCGGGAGCTGACTCGGGCCCGCATCGCCGCCGCCGTCCCCCCAGTACTGCCTGATCAGGGCCAGGTGACGCCCGAGCTGCTCGACCCTGGCCACCGGATCCTGCTGACCGACATCGAATCTGGTGAACTCGGCGGGCCAGGATCCCGCACCGAGGCCGAGCTCGAACCTGCCGTCCGACGCGTCCGATAAGGTGACGGCTTGTTTGGCGAGCACGGCGGGATGCCGAAAAGCGTCGCAAAGGACCAGGTGGCCAATCCGCAGCCGCTGCGTCTTGGCCGCCACCCAGGTCGCAATGCCCATTGCCTCCCAAATGCTTTCGTCAGGCAGCCCGGGTGCCTCGAGGTGATCGATGAACGCTATTCCGTCGAAGCCACTGGCCTCGGCACGGCGCGCCCGCTCTGCGATGTCGGCCACCGACAACCGCACCTGCGGCAGGAACAGAAACCACTCGACCATGCGCCCACCTATGCGTGTTCTCGTCAGTGCGATTGAGCCGCGGCTAGTTTACTATCTTTATTATGTTAGGGGTCTTATGGATGTAGGCCTTACTCCGGAGCAGCTGTCGCTGCGTGACACCGTGCGCGACATCCTGCGCACCGAGTGTCCCCCCGACGCCGCCCGCCACGCTCTCACGGATCCGGAGCGCTGGCGCACGCTGTGGAAGACGGTCGTCGACCTGGGCTGGACGGATCTCGCCAAGCCCGACGACACCGGCGACTTCGGACCCGTCGAACTGGTGGTGGTGCTGGAGGAATGCGGCGCTGCCATCGCGCCCATCCCACTGCTGAGCAGCATCGGGCTGGCCGCGGGCGTGCTGCGTGCCTGCGGCCCGGCCGTTGACGCGGTCCTGGCCGAGATTGCCTCTGGTGTAGTCGCCACGCTGGCGGTCCAGTCCCCCGGTCATCGGCTGCCGGGGCCAACCATGACGCTGCTCGACGGACGGCTACGCGGACGCGCGGTCGCGGTCCCCAACCTGTCCCGCGCAGAGCTGATCGTCACACTGGCCAGATCGGGCGACAATGTCGTGGCCGCGGTCGCACGCTGTGGTGACGGGGTGAGCATCCACCGGGGTGAGTCAACTGACCCCGCACAACCGGTGGCTGACGTCGAGATCGACACCGAACCGTTGGCCACGGCCCCCCTGGATAGCGGGGGGGTCGAATCCGCATTAACCGCACCGCTGGTAGCCGCCGCCGCCGACCTGGTCGGCGTGGCGAGCGCAGCCCTGCACCGCTCGGTGGAACACGCGAAGTCGCGCCGTCAGTTCGGTACGGCGATCGGCGCATTCCAGGGGATCAAACACGCGCTGGCCGACAACTACGTCAGCCTGGAACGCGCCCGCAGCCTCACCTACGCGGCGGCGGCCCGTCTCGGCGATCCAGAGACCGTACCCGCCGACGCCTGGACCGCCGCCGCACTGGCCAAGGCGGCAGCCGGCGACGCAGCGGCCAACTGCGCGCGCACCGCGGTCCAGGTCCACGGCGCCCTCGCACAAACCTGGGAACACGACATCCACCTTTACGTCAGGCACGCTTGGCAGGGCGCTGCGATGCTGGGAGACAGTCGCGCGCTCTACCACGACGTGGGTTGCCGGTTCGCGGGGGGCGCGGCATGACGGCGGTGGTCGAGGAGTTCGCCAGCTGGTTGACGGAGTTTCTGCCGAACGACTACTACCAGCAATATCGCCAGTACCGATGGGATCTTGCGCTGCGCCGTGACTATCAGCGCGCCGCCTTCGAGGCCGGCTGGATACAGCCCACCTGGCCCCGCGAGCACGGCGGCCGATCGCTGGGCCTGCGCGACGCCATGGAAATCCGGCTCGAGGCGGCAATGCGGTCCGCGCCCAAGCTGCCCAACATTCAGGGTCCCGGTGTCGCCGCGCCCGGCATCCGTCAGTTCGGCACACCCGCCCAGATCGATCGCCTGCTGGTACCCCTGCTGCGCGGAGACGAGTGGTGGGCGCTGGGCATGTCCGAGCCGGAAGCCGGATCGGATTTCGCCGGGCTGCGCACCCGCGCCGAGCGCGACTGCGACATATTCCGGGTCAACGGCCACAAGATCTGGACCACCCAGGCCCACGAATCGCGTTGGTGCACCTTATATGCCCGCACCGATGCGGAAGCGCCGAAGCACCGCGGCATTTCCTGCCTGATCCTCGACCTGCAATCGCCCAGGGTAAGGATCGAGCCCATCCGGATGGCTTCGATCTCCGACGAGACATTCTGCGAGGTCTTCCTCGAGGACGTTGAGGTGCCGGTGGCAAACCTGCTGGGCCCACTCAACGGCGGCTGGAACGTCGCATTGTCGTCGCTGCAGCATGAACGCCAGATGATTTGGATTATGAACTGGGTCGAGATCAAGCGTGGGCTCGACTCGGTACGCAGTGCCTGCGCCACCGAGAAGGGCACAGACATCTGCACCGAGCTCGGCTCGCTGCTCGCCGACGCCGAAGCGCTGAGGGCCACCGGATACCGCGCCCTGGGCAATGAACTCGCCGGGCGGCCCAGCCCGGAAGCCGACATCCTGAAACTACTCGGATCGGTGACCTTGCAACGTGTTTGGGAATTAAGCGCCGCCGCCGCGGGCCCGCGTTCGGCCACCGACCCGGATCTGCTCTTCGAACGCCAGGACGCTCTGGCCGCTACCATCTACGGCGGAACGTCGGAGGTCCAGCGCAACATCATCGCCGAGCGGCTGCTCGGGCTGCCGAAGGGATGACGACGATGGATTACGACCTCGGTGATGACGCCGGCCAACTGCGAAACCACTTGCGGGAACTGATATCCAATAACATCCCCGCCGACTTTCTCGGCGCCTGCACCGACGATCCGCGAGACCTGGCCACCACCGAGACGTTCTGTAAGCTGCTGGCCTCCGAGGAACTGCTGGCGCTGGCGTGGCCGAAAGAGCATGGGGGCGGCGGTGGTTCGATCTGGCAGCAGACCGTGCTGCGCGAGGAAATGTGGGCTCAACACGAGCCCCGTGGTCCGCAGTACATGGGAATCAACTGGGTCGGTCCGGCACTGATGCGCTATGGGACGGCCGAACAGAAGGCCAAGCACTTGGCGGCCATCGCCTCCGGGGACGTGATCTGGTGCCAAGGATTTTCCGAACCGGAGGCCGGAACGGATCTCGCGTCGTTGCGCACTCGCGCCGTCCCGGACGGCCCAGATGGCAAGGGTTGGCGCATCACCGGGCAGAAGGTGTGGACGTCGTATGCGCAGATGGCATCCTGGTGCGTGCTGGCGGCGTGCACCCACCCCGATGCTCCAAAGTCCAAGCGGCTCACCCTTTTTCTGATCCCCATGGACCGGCCCGGTTTTACCGTTCGGCCGATCCCGTCGATGCTGGGACCCCATCACCTCAACGAGATGTTCTTAGACGACGTGCCGGCGCTCCCCGGCGACGTCCTCGGCGAGCCGGGCGACGGCTGGCGGGTGATGAAAGAAGCGCTGGCATTTGAGCGCGTCGGGATCGCCCGTTACGCCAGGTGTGAATCGCTGCTCGACCGGATGCGCGCCCAACTCGGCGACGACTGGGACGAGCTACCCGAAACGATCCGCGCCCGCTGGGTGCGGGCGCTCATCGATCTGCGGGTCGCCAGACTGCTGGCCTATCGAGCCATCTCGCTGCAAGACGATCCGGCCGCAGGTGCGGCCGCCAGTGCCGCCCGCATCGCCACCACCACCTGCGATCAGCAGGTTGCCGAGCTGCTATTTGACGTGCTGGGCCCGACCGCACTGGACAGCGGCGCGTCGGCACCGCTGCACGGAGCGATCGAAGACCATTGGCGTTACGCACAGGCGGCCACCGTGGCATCGGGCACCATCGAAGTGCAGCGCATGCTGGTGGCACGGGACGTATTGGGAGAACACCGGTGAAAACCGATCTACCACAAGACATCAACGATTTTGCCACCGTCGCCACCAAGCGGCTCGCCCGCTTGGGCGGGCCACCGGCGGCGCTGCGCGCCGAGGCCGACGACAGCATTCGGCGCTCGGCGCGCGCCGCCCTGAATGAGGTCGGTGCTTTCGAGCTCGATGTCCGATCGTCGTCCGACGAGGTGCTGGCCGCCGCGGTGCTTTGCCAGGCCGCGGGCGCGACGGCTCTGCCCTATCCACTCGTCGAAGAGCTGCTGGCCGTCGACGGCGCTCGCCTGGCCCTGGTCAATCCCCAGGCGCCGCGTATCGATCACGGCGATCTGCCCGGTGACTGGACAGCCGCCGACCTGGACGGCATCCGGTACCACCCGCGCCCGGCGTCGCGAACCAACGCCAAATTGGGACCGTTCCTGGTGCCGGCCACCCTGAGCGCGCCCGATGGAACCGTGCCGGCCGCCGACGTTAACCTTCATCTCGTGCTGGGATCGTGGCGGATTCTGGGAGCGATGCAGCAGTCGCTGCACATCGTGACCGAACATGTGCGCGCCCGCGTTCAGTTCGGCAAGCCGTTGGCGGACTTCCAGGCCGTCAGGTTCGCCGTCGCCGATGCCTCCGTCGCGGTGCGCGGACTTCACGAACTCGCCAAATACACCCTCTCTCGCGCGGAATCGACGCAGGAGCAAGTCCGTTCGGCCGACGCACTCGTTCTTCGGTTCAAGGCCGCCGACACCGCACGCCAAGTGCTGCGCACGGCGCACCAGTTGCTCGGTGCCCTGGGCTTCTGCGACGAGTCCGATATCAGCGTGCTCGATCGGCACACGCAACCGCTGATCCGGTTGCCGTTGAGCGCCGAGGAACTCGGATTGCGCCTGATACCCGACGTCCGCGACGGCTCGCTGGAGACACTGTTCAGTGAGCCGGTATCGGCATGAGCCGCACCGAACCCGTCGCAGCGGCAGTCACCGCCAACCCGCTTGAGGACGGAATCCCGTTCGGGACCAAACTGCAGCAGCTTGCCCAACAACGGCGAAACGCGACGGCTGTGACCATTGTCGCGCTCGACGGCACCGCGCAGTCGCTGACCTTTGGTGAACTCGACGCCCGCGCCAACCAGTGGGGGCGCGCACTGGCCGCCAGCGGCGCCGAAACGGGCTCCCTTGTCGCACTTGCAATCCCGAATTCGCGGCATCTGGTGCTGGCTACGCTGGGGTGCTGGAAGATCGGCGCGGTTCCCATCCCCATGCACTGGGATCTGCCCGAATGGGAGCGAGACCGGGTGCGCGCGGTGATCGACCCCGCCGTGGTCGTCGACGAAAAGAGCCGGTGGCAGTTGGACGCGCGCGCGGCCGGCGAGTCCGAGAGCCCGCTGCCCGCAGCCGTTTCCCCCACCGCCAATGGAATCTGCAGCAGCGGGTCGACCGGCGTGCCCAAAGTGATCCTCAACCTGGCGCCGTCGCTGTGGACTCCTCAGCACGGCGAACCGTTTTTGGCCAACTGGGCACCGGTAGCTCAGCCCCAGACGATCATGGTGCCCGCGCCGATGTATCACACCAACGGCTTCGCCACCTTTCTCTTCCTGCTGGCCGGTGACCATCTGGTGGTGCTCGAAAAGTTCGACGCGGCACTGGTTTTGGATGTGATCGAGCGCTATCGGATCACCAACTTCACGGCCACGCCCACGATGCTGGCACGCATAGCCGCCCGGCCCGACGTCCGGCAGCGCGACTTGTCCAGCGTCGTCTTCATCTTGCACGGCGCCGCAGTAATGCCGCCACCGCTGCTGCACACCTGGTTCGAGCTACTGAGCCCCGAGCAGATCCTGGCCGCCTACGGCATGACCGAGAATCTCGGCCTCACCGCGTTGCGCGGCGACGAGTGGCTGACGCATCCCGGCAGCGTCGGCCGCGGTTTCCGGGACACCGAGGTCCGGATTCTGGACGCCGAGAAAAAACCGCTCCGCCCCGGCGAAGACGGCGACGTGTACCTTCGCGCCCCGATGAGCGCGGGGTACCGCTACCTGGGTGGGGCGCCACCGCTGCCGTCGACCGAGGACGGGTTTCGTTCTGCCGGCGACATCGGTCACCTCGACGAGGACGGTTACCTCTATATCGTCGACCGCCGCGTCGACATGATCATCAGCGGCGGCGCCAACGTCTTTCCGGCGGAGGTCGAGTCCGCACTGGCCGGCCACCCCGGCATCGCCGATGTCGTGGTAATCGGACTCTCCGATCCGCAGTGGGGGCGCCGGGTCCACGCCGTAGTGCAACTCGCCGACCTAGATGGCCAGGATCTGCTCACCGAGCAGCAGGTGATCGAGTACGCCAAGAGCCGGCTCGCCCCGTACAAGGCGCCCAAGACCGTCGAATTCGTCGACGCGATTCCGCGCACCGCGGCAACCAAGGTGAATCGCTCGGCGATGATCGCAGCCCGGGGCGGCTAACGGTTAGGTGGATCGAGCACGACCACTCCACGCCGACCTACAGCGGCCAAAAGGGTGCTCTGCACGCTGTATAGGAGAGCCCTGTGTCAAGCTCCGAGTGGTTGATCCTGGTGGAGCACGGTTTGCAGGGCTCGATGTTGGGCGGGGTTGTATGCGGTGTTGTTCTGCCAGCATGTCCAGATGACGTAGACCCACGCGCGAGCCAGGATACGCACGGCGTGGGGGTGATCGTGTCCGCGGGCGCGAGCACGGCTGTAGAGATCGGCGGCCCAGGGATTGCCGCGGCGAGACCCATCAGCGAAGTCGCAGACAGCGTCGCGTAGCTGTTTGTC
>DATMMZ010000017.1:0-13305 GCA_035569455.1 Mycobacterium sp.
AAATGGTCTTGTCGCACAGATGGATTCGACACCGCTAAGCGAGTCTCAACTGATCCAGCTGTCCTCGGAGTTCGAGGGTCATCCCGACAACGCCGCGGCTGCAGTACTGGGCGGTGCAGTGGTTTCGTGGATTGACCGAAGCGGTACTCGGCCCGGCTACTCGGCGGTGCCGCTGCGGCTTCACCCCGATATCCATTTGTTCCTCGCGATTCCCGAGGAGCGCTCTTTGACCGCGGAGACCCGCGTACTGCTGCCCGCCCAGGTCAGCCACAGCGCTGCGAGGTTCAACGTCAGCCGTGCCGCGTTGCTGGTGGTAGCGCTCACCGAGCGGCCCGATCTGCTGATGGCAGCCACTGAAGACGTGCTTCATCAGCCTCAACGCGCTTCGGTGCTGCCGGCCTCCGCGGAATATCTGCGACTGTTGCGGCGTCATAAGTTAGCAGCGACGTTTTCGGGGGCGGGCCCTGCGCTGATCGCACTCAGCACGGAGCAGGGGTTGCCGCTGGAAGTGCTGGAGTACGGGACGGCAAACGGATTTACCCTCACTGAGATGACCGCCGGCGACGGAGTACGCTGGAGCCCGGGAGTCACAGTCGCCGGTTGATCGGTAAGGTTGTAGCGGGGTTGCTTGCTTCCGACAGGGATGCGAGTTATCCTCGGACCCGTCCAGCAATCGCAGCATCTGCATCCATACTGCCTTGCCGCTAGGACAACTACCAATTCTTCTCGTGAACGAGGTTCGCCGTTTGACCGCCGATCCTGGCGATCACCGTTGCAGAGTCGGTTATTGGGCGCACTCGGCGATTTGGCTGAATGCAACGAACCCCCGTCTGACGTGATCAGCGGGGGAAAGAAAGGAAATCCGTGACTGATACGGACCTCATCACGGCTGGCGAAAGCACCGACGGCAATCAGCTGTCGAATTCCGTGAATACAGACAATCCAGACGTCAAAACCAATGCGCCGGTGGGCTCCCTGTCCACCATGGTGCTTCCTGAACTGCGCGCGCTGGCTAATCAAGCCGGCGTCAAGGGGACGTCGGGCATGCGCAAGAACGAACTGATCGCCGCGATTCAGGAACGCAGGGGGCAGGCCAACGGTGTGACAACCGGTGACGGCCCGTCATCGCAGGACCACGCCGAATCCGGTCCAGCGCCAAGTACCGAAGTGGCGGTGGCCCAAGGGGAACAGAGCGATTCAACAGCCGAGGCGCCGCGCCGGGACCGACGCGGTGCATCCCGCGAAACGGGATCAGCCACCCGCGCTGCCGCAGAATCAGACCGCAACGGCACCACCACCCGCGAGGACGCAACCGAAAAGGCTGGCAACCGGCAAAGGGGCCAACAGGACACCAAGACCGATGAGGGCGGACCAGACGCAGACGCGGGTGGCCAGCAGCCTCGCGGCGAGGACGACGGTGACGGGCGTCAAGGCCGGCGGGGCCGCCGGTTCCGCGATCGCAGGCGCCGTGGTGAGCGCTCGGGCGAAGGGGCCGAAACCGAACTGCGTGAGGACGACGTCGTCCAGCCGGTAGCCGGCATTCTCGACGTCCTCGACAATTACGCCTTCGTGCGGACCTCCGGTTACCTGGCCGGTCCGCACGACGTCTACGTGTCAATGAATATGGTGCGCAAGAACGGCTTACGACGCGGTGACGCGGTGACCGGTGCGGTTCGGGTGCCCAAGGAAGGCGAGCAGCCCAACCAGCGGCAGAAGTTCAACCCCCTGGTACGGCTGGACAGCGTCAACGGGGGATCGGTCGAAGACGCCAAAAAGCGGCCCGATTTCAGCAAGCTGACGCCGTTGTACCCCAACCAGCGGCTTCGTCTGGAAACCACGCCGGACCGGCTGACCACGCGGGTCATCGACCTGATCATGCCGATCGGCAAGGGTCAGCGTGCGCTCATCGTGTCGCCGCCCAAGGCGGGCAAGACGACGATCCTGCAGGACATCGCCAACGCGATCACCAAAAACAATCCGGAATGCCACCTCATGGTCGTGCTCGTCGACGAGCGACCCGAGGAGGTCACCGACATGACGCGCTCGGTCAAGGGCGAGGTCATCGCCTCAACATTCGACCGGCCGCCGTCGGACCACACGTCGGTCGCCGAGCTGGCCATCGAGCGTGCCAAGCGGCTCGTGGAGCAGGGCAAGGACGTCGTGGTGCTGCTCGACTCGATCACCCGCCTGGGACGCGCCTACAACAACGCGTCGCCGGCGTCGGGCCGCATCCTGTCCGGTGGTGTCGACTCCACCGCGCTGTACCCGCCCAAACGCTTCCTCGGCGCGGCGCGCAATATTGAGGAAGGCGGGTCGCTGACCATCATCGCCACCGCGATGGTAGAGACCGGGTCCACCGGTGACACGGTCATCTTCGAGGAGTTCAAGGGCACCGGCAACGCCGAGCTCAAGCTGGACCGCAAGATCTCTGAACGCCGGGTCTTCCCGGCGGTCGACGTCAACCCGTCCGGCACCCGTAAGGACGAGCTGTTGCTCTCACCCGACGAGTTCGCCGTCGTGCACAAGCTGCGCCGCGTGCTGTCGGGTCTGGATTCCCACCAGGCCATCGACTTGCTGATGTCGCAGTTGCGCAAGACCAAGACCAACTACGAGTTCCTCGTCCAGGTGTCGAAGACGACACCGGGGAACATGGACAACGACTAGCCGACAACCAGCGCGGGGCGAGCCGTGGTGGAGACGCTTCAGCAACTGCTTCGTGAGCGCTTAGACCAAGACACGCCGGCCGTGAAGTACGGCGACCGGGTCTGGACCTGGCGTGAACACCTGACCGATGCGGCAGCCATCGCGACCGCGCTGATAGTTGTCGCCGACCGGGACCGGCCGCTGCATGTGGGCGCGTTGCTGGGCAACACCCCCGAGATGCTCACCGCCATGGCGTCGGCGGCGCTCGGCGGGTATGTGCTGTGCGGCATCAACGACACTCGCCGCGGCGAGGCGCTGGCCAGGGATATCTTGCGGGCCGACTGTCAGATCTTGCTCACCGATCCGGCGCACAAAAGTTTGCTGGACGGTCTCGATCTGCCCGGTGTGCGGGTGTTCGACGTGTCCAGCCAGCAGTGGTCGGCCGAGCTGGCCCGCGCTGGCACGCTGGCCCCGTATCGCGAGGTCGCGGCCACCGACACGTTCATGATGATCTTCACCTCCGGCACCAGCGGCGAGCCCAAGGCGGTGCGGGTAACCCACCTGGTGGTGCTGTTTGCCGGCCTATCGCTGATCGAGCGATTCGAGGTCGACGACTCCGACATCTGCTATCTGTCGATGCCGCTGTTTCACTCCAACGCGCTGCTGGCCGGGTGGAGCGTGGCGGTCGGCTCGGGTGGGGCCATGGTCCCCGCGACCTTTTCGGCATCGGGGCTGCTGGCCGATCTGCGCCGATACGGAGCCACATACATGAACTACGTGGGCAAACCGCTTGCGTACGTTCTGGCCACCCCCGAAAAACTCGACGACCACGACAACCCACTGCGCGTCGCGTTCGGTAACGAGGCCAGCGATCGCGATATCGCCGAATTCAGTCGCCGTTTCGACTGCACGGTCTGGGACGGCTTCGGCTCCACCGAGGGCGCGATCATCATCACCCGAGAAGACGGCTGCCCACCGGGGTCGCTGGGCCGCGGCTTTCCTGGTGTGGGCATTTACGACCCCGACACGCTGGCCGAGTGTTCCGTGGCCACCTTCGCCCAGGACGGCGTCCTGACCAACGCCGACGAGGCGATAGGGGAGTTGGTCAACACGACGGGCGCGGGCATGTTTGCCGGCTACTACAACGACCAGGCGGCCACCGACGCACGCCTCCGGAACGGCATGTACTGGTCGGGCGACCTCGCCTATCGGGACGCCGGCGGTTGGATCTACTTCGCCGGGCGCAGCGGCGACTGGTTGCGCGTCGACGGAGAAAACATGACCACCGCGCCCATTGAACGGATCCTGCAGCGGTTGCCGCCGGTCAGCCAGGTCGCGGTTTATGCGGTACCCGACGAACAGGTCGGTGACCAGGTGATGGCCGCGATCGTGTTGGCAGACAACGCTGATCTGACGCCCGAGGAGTTCGGCGAGTTTCTGGCCGACCAATCCGAATTGTCACCCAAGGCGTGGCCCCGCTACGTCTGGATCATCGATCGGCTACCCACCACGGCGACCAACAAGATCCTCAAGCGGGAGCTGATCGCTCGCGGCGCGACACCCGACGGTGGCGTGCTGTGGGCGCGCAGCGAGCGGGGCAGGGCTTACGAGATGGAGCACCGCTAACGCGACACTTAAACCTCGCACACGACACGCCGGCCAGCGTCGCAGTGATTTAAGTTTCGGCGCGTCGGTGCCGCCGGGAAGCCGCCGGGAAGTCGCCGGGAATGCCCGGGCGCATCTCGGTGTTTGGGGTGATGGCGGTTGACCTGGCATAATCGACGGTCGACCACCCCAGAACCACCTCAGGTTCGCGGAGTTCACGCCCGACCGCCGGATCGAATACGGGGGACACGGGCGGCAGATGATCGAAGAGGACACCATGAAAGCTGACATTCATCCCGCATACGAAGAGACCACGGTGCTCTGCGGATGCGGCAACACCTTCCAGACGCGCAGCACCAAGCCGGGCGGTCGCATCGTTGTCGAGGTTTGCTCGCAGTGCCATCCGTTCTACACAGGCAAGCAGAAGATCCTGGACAGCGGCGGCCGGGTCGCCCGCTTCGAAAAGCGCTACGGGAAGCGCGCGAAGACCGAAGCTGCTTCAACCGACAAATAGCTGGCTTACCGACGCCCGAACTGTGTGAACCCGCACAGGCCGGGCGTCGGTCCGCGTTTACGGTAAGAGGCAGTAGGAGTAGGACATGACGCAGCCGGTACAGACGATCGACGTACTGCTCGCTGAACACGCCGACCTTGAGCATGCGCTGGCGGATCCCGAATTGCACAGCAATCCCGCCGAGGCACGCAAAGCCGGACGGCGATTCGCCCGATTGGCCCCGATCGTTGCCACACACCGCAAGCTGATGGCGGCGCGCGGCGACCTGGAGACCGCGCGCGAGCTGGCCGCCGATGACGAGTCGTTCGCCGATGAGGTCGTCGAGCTGCAATCTCGGGTAGCCGAACTGGACACCCAGCTCACCGACATGCTGGCTCCACGCGACCCGCATGACTCCGACGACGTCGTGCTCGAGGTCAAATCCGGTGAGGGCGGGGAGGAATCGGCATTGTTCGCAGCCGACCTGGCCAGGATGTACGTCCGCTACGCCGAGCGGCATGGCTGGACCGTGACGGTACTGGACGAAACCACCTCGGACCTGGGCGGTTACAAGGACGCGACGCTGGCAATTTCTAATAGGGCGGCCAGTGGTGGCGACAGCGCCGACGGCGTGTGGTCGCGAATGAAGTTCGAAGGCGGGGTACACCGGGTACAGCGGGTCCCGGTGACGGAATCCCAAGGCCGCGTGCACACTTCGGCGGCGGGTGTACTGGTCTACCCGGAACCGGAGGAAGTCGGCGAGGTACAGATCGACGAGTCGGATCTGCGCATCGACGTCTACCGGTCGTCCGGCAAGGGCGGGCAGGGCGTCAACACCACCGACTCCGCGGTGCGGATCACCCACCTGCCCACGGGGATCGTCGTCACCTGCCAAAACGAACGGTCGCAGTTGCAGAACAAGACCCGTGCGTTGCAGGTGCTGGCCGCACGCCTGCAGGCAATCGCCGAGGAGCAGGCGCTGGCGGACGCGTCGGCGGATCGGGCCAGCCAGATTCGCACGGTGGACCGCAGCGAACGCATTCGCACCTACAACTTCCCCGAGAACCGGATCACTGACCACCGAATAGGTTACAAGTCACACAATCTCGATCAGGTTCTCGAGGGTGACCTCGACGCGTTGTTCGACGCGCTGAGCGCCGCTGACAAGCAGTCCCGGCTGCAACAGGCATGACTCCTCTGCGGCGCGCGATCGATTCTGCTGCGGCGCAACTAGCCGAAGCGGGAATCGACTCTGCGCGTTACGACGCCGAGCAGTTAGCCGCTCATCTGGCAGGTACTGAGCGCGGTCGGCTGACCTTGCTCCAGTCGCCCGGCGACGAATTCTTCGGGCGCTACCGCGAGATCGTGGCAGCGCGCTCGCAGCGGGTGCCGTTGCAGCACCTCACCGAGACAGCGGCGTTCGGGCCGGTGATGCTGCACGTCGGCCCCGGTGTGTTCATACCGCGTCCGGAGACCGAGGCCATATTCGCGTGGGCCACCGCGCAGCGGCTTGCGGCGCGGCCCGTGATCGTTGATTTATGCACCGGTTCCGGTGCGTTGGCGGTGGTGCTGGCCCGGCATCGGCCCGCGGCCCGGGTCATCGGCATCGACGACTCCGATGCGGCCCTTGACTACGCGCGCCGCAACACTGCGGGCACCGCAGTTGAACTGCTGCGCGCCGACATCACCACACCGGGCCTACTTCCCGAACTCGACCGACAGGTCGACCTCGTCGTGGCCAATCCGCCCTACGTTCCCGACAGTGTGGTTCTGGAACCCGAAGTGGCCCAACATGATCCGCCCCACGCCCTGTTCGGCGGCCCGGACGGGATGGCCGTGATAGCCGCCGTCGTCAGTCTCGCCGGGCGTTGGCTGCGCCCCGGTGGGCACTTCGCCGTCGAGCACGATGAGAGCACGTCGTCGGAAACCGTCGAATTGGTCCGCGGCACGGGACTTTTCGTTGACATTGTGGCCCGGCAAGATCTGGCCGGCCGGCCAAGGTTCGTGACGGCCCGCAGGAGAGGCGCATATGAGGAGCGGCGCGAGTGACAGACGTGTTCGACTGTGCCGATCCTGACCAGCGTTCGCGCGGAATCGCGTCGGCGGTGGCGGCAGTCAAGGGCGGCCGACTGGTTGTGATGCCGACGGACACCGTCTACGGCATCGGAGCCGACGCCTTCGACGGCTCCGCGGTGGCCGCGCTGCTGTCGGCGAAGGGACGCGGTCGCGATATGCCGGTGGGCGTGCTGGTCGGCTCCTGGCACACCATCGAGGGTCTTGTCTACGTGATGCCCGAGGGTGCCCGCGAGCTGATCCGCGCATTCTGGCCGGGCGCGCTCAGCCTGGTGGTGGAGCAGGCACCGTCGTTGCATTGGGACCTCGGCGATGCGCGCGGCACCGTGATGCTGCGAATGCCGTTGCACCCGGTCGCCATCGAGGTGCTCCGTGAGGTGGGTCCCATGGCGGTATCCAGCGCCAACATCTCCGGCCACCCGCCCGCGGTCGACGCCGGCGGTGCCCGCAGCCAACTCGGCGACCTTGTCGAGGTCTATCTCGACGCAGGCCCGTCCGCCCAGCAGGCCGCATCGACGATCGTCGACCTGACCGGAGCCACCCCGCGGATCCTGCGACCGGGTCCGGTGAGCGCTGAGCGCATCGGCGAGGTGCTCGGGTTGGACCCGGTGAGCTTGATCGCGTAAGGCGTCTTGTCACATCCGCCACATTGGCCTCTGCCGGGAAAGACACTTGTTGTGTCCGACTACGAGCGACAATCGGGCTGTTTCAAATTTGTCGCTCTTAGGCGGGCAAATCGTATGCCTGCCGACGCAGAGACTCATGTGGCAACTGTGACCAATGCGATTTCCTCGCAAGGCAATCGAACTACAGCCCGCCCCGGCGCCGAAGCGGTTAATCGCATCTCAGGTTGGTGCAGTAGGGTCTCGAGGTGTCCAGCGACTCCAGCGACATAGCCAGCCTTGCCGATGGCTTGCTCGCCTTGTCTGATCGCGGCGCCGGTGTCCCGCTGCGCGAGCTTGCACTGGTCGGTCTCACAGCAGCGATCATCACCTACTTCGCAACCGGTCCGGTCCGGGTACTGGCCACCAAGTTGGGGGCGGTCGCCTATCCGCGGGAACGCGATGTACATGTGACGCCAACGCCGCGGATGGGCGGGCTGGCAATGTTCCTCGGTGTTGTCTCCGCCGTCTTTCTGGCATCCCAGCTTCCGGCGCTTACCCGCGGGTTCGTCTATTCCGCGGGTATGCCCGCGGTACTGGTGGCGGGTGCGGTGATCATGGGTATCGGGCTGATCGACGACCGCTGGGGCCTTGACGCGCTGACGAAGTTTGCTGGCCAGATCACCGCGGCCAGCGTGCTGGTCACCATGGGGGTTGCCTGGAGCGTCCTGTACATCCCGATCGGTGGCGTCGGCACCATCGTGCTGGACCAAGCCTCCTCGATCCTGCTCACCCTGGCGCTGACCGTGTCGATCGTCAACGCGATGAACTTCGTCGACGGACTCGACGGACTGGCTGCCGGGCTGGGACTCATTACCGCGCTGGCGATCTGCATCTTCTCGGTTGGTCTGCTCCGCGACCACGGCGGTGATGTGCTGTTCTATCCACCGGCCGTGATTTCGGTGGTGCTAGCGGGAGCTTGTCTGGGCTTTCTGCCGCACAACTTTCACCCGGCCAAGATTTTCATGGGCGACTCCGGGTCGATGCTGATCGGCTTGATGCTTGCCGCCGCCTCCACCACCGCGGCCGGCCCGATCTCGCAGAACGCCTACGGCGCTCGCGATGTGTTTGCTCTGCTGTCACCGTTCCTGCTGGTGGTGGCGGTCATGTTTGTGCCGATGCTGGACCTCTTGCTGGCCATCGTGCGCCGCACCCGCGCGGGCCGCAGCGCGTTCAGCCCCGACAAGATGCACCTGCACCACCGGCTGTTGCAAATCGGTCATTCCCATCGCCGCGTGGTGCTGCTGATCTATCTATGGGTGGGCATCGTCGCGTTCGGTGCGGCGAGCACGATCTTCTTCAACCCCCGCGATACCGGAGCGGTAATGCTGGGCGCGATCGTGGTCGCCGGCGTCGTCACGGTAATCCCGCTGCTGCGCCGCGGTGACGACTACTACGACGAAGACTACGACAATCAGTAGTAGCGGCGTCAAATATATGGTACGGTGCAGCTAGAAGCCCGAAAAGAGAGCTCCCGGGCGCCGGCCACCCGGCTCTCGGAGGCCTATCCGAAGACGCCGATTCACGACCGGCAAAGGGAGCTGCACCCTGGGTGATTCCAACGCGACGACTGCGATACGCTCTGCGGACCAACGATCGGTCGGTCGGGCAATTCCAGCCCCATCATCCCGGGATTGAGGTGCTTCAGTGACGACACCAGCGCAGGACGCGCCGTTGGTGTTTCCCTCTGTTGCCTTCCGCCCGATCCGCCTATTTGTCGTCAGCGTTGCCATCACTGCGGTGGCGGTAGTCGTCGCCGGCTTGTCCGGCCATCCGATGGTTGGGGTGTTCTTTGGCATCGGGCTGTTACTGGGTTTGCTCAATGCCGTTCTGGTGCAGCGTTCCGTTGCGTCGATCACCGCGAAAGAGCATCCACTCAAAAGCTCGATGGCTCTTAACTCGGCGACCCGGCTGGCGATAATCACCGTCATCGGACTGATCATCGCGTTTGTTTTCCGGCCCGAGGGATTGGGTGTGGTGTTCGGGCTGGCGATATTCCAGGTGCTCCTGGTGCTATCTACCGCGCTGCCGGTCTGGAAGAAGCTACGCACCGGGGAACCGGCGGCATCTTCGGGGCTGGAGCGCCAGGACGGGACTGCAGAAGGGAGCATCAGCGATGACTGAGACGATCCTCGCCGAGGCCCAAATCGAGGTCGGCGCGCACCCCCACGCCACCTGGCTGGGATTGACCGTCAACACCGACACCGTGCTGTCGACCGCGATCGCGGGGGCGATCGTGATCGCGCTGGCTTTTTTCCTGCGCGCCAACATCACCTCGACGGGCGTGCCCAGTGGAGTGCAGTTGTTCTGGGAGGCGATCACCGTACAGATGCGCTCCCAGATCGAGAGCGCCATCGGCATGCGGATCGCTCCGTTCGTGCTGCCGCTGGCGGTCACTATCTTCGTGTTCATCTTGATCTCCAACTGGCTGTCCGTCCTTCCCCTGCAATACGAAGAGCACGGGCACACCGTCGAGGTACTCACGGCGGCGGCGGGGGATATCAATTACGTGCTGGCGCTGGCTCTCTTTGTATTCGTCTGCTACCACGTGGCGGGGATCTGGCGCCGCGGCATCATCGGACATCCGATCGCGGTGCTCAAAGGCCACGTAGCGTTCCTGGCGCCGATCAACCTGGTCGAAGAACTGGCCAAGCCGATCTCGTTGTCGCTCCGTCTTTTCGGCAACATCTTCGCCGGCGGCATCCTGGTCTCGTTGATCGCGCTCTTTCCGCCGTACATCATGTGGGCGCCCAACGCGATCTGGAAATCGTTTGATCTGTTCGTCGGCGCCATTCAGGCGTTCATTTTCTCGATCCTGACCATCTTGTATTTCAGTCAAGCCATGGAGTTGGAGGAGCATCATGACTGACGCCGCCACCAGTTGGCCTGACCCACGCACCATCACAGAAGCCTGGTAGATCGCTACCAGCTCCAAAAAAGGAGGAGATAAGGAATGGACCCCACTATCGCTGCCGGTGCTCTCATCGGCGGTGGACTGATCATGGGCGGCGGCGCGATCGGTGCCGGCATCGGTGACGGTATTGCGGGTAACGCACTGGTTTCGGGTATCGCCCGGCAACCCGAGGCGCAGGGCCGGTTGTTCACACCGTTCTTCATCACCGTCGGCCTGGTTGAGGCGGCCTACTTCATCAACCTGGCGTTTATGGCGCTGTTCGTCTTCGCTACCCCGGTCACCTAATTCGGCTGTGACGGGTTGGAATGCGTGACGTGAGTCCCATTGTGCTGGCCGCGAGCCAGGCAGCAGGGGGAGGCGAGTCCAACAACTTCCTCGTTCCCAACGGCACCTTCTTCTTCGTGCTGGCCATCTTCCTGATCGTCCTCGCCGTCATCGGCACTTGGGTCGTGCCGCCGGTCCTCAAGGTGTTGCGTGAACGCGACGCCATGGTCCACAAGACGCAGGAGGACAGCAGGAAAGCGGCCGACCAGTTCGCCGCCGCCCGGGCCGACTACGAAGAAGCCATGAAGGAAGCCCGGGTGCAGGCGTCGTCGTACCGCGACAATGCCCGGGCCGAGGGTCGCAAGGTCGTCGACGACACGCGGGCCCGGGCCGAGCAGCAGGTGATGGCGACGTTGCAAACGGCCGCCGAGCAATTGAAGCGGGAAAGGGACGCCGTGGAGCTGGATCTGCGCGCCAATGTCGGGACCATGTCGGAGACGCTGGCCAGTCGAATCCTCGGCGTCGAAGTCACCACATCAGCCGCGACGGGGTAACCACCAATGGCGACTTTCCTTGGGCAGCTGCTAGGTTTCGCGGTCATCGTATGGCTGGTGTGGCGTTATGTCGTGCCGCCGGTGCGCCGTTTGATGGCCGCTCGCCAGGACACGGTGCGCCAACAGTTGGCCGATTCGGCGGCAGCCGCCGAGCGGGTGAAGGAGGCAAGTAAGGCCCACGAAAAGGCGGTAGAAGAAGCCAAGGTGGAGGCGAAACAGGTCGTCGAAGAGGCCAAGGCCGACGCCGAACGTATCGCCGAACAATTGCAAGCCCAGGCCGAGATCGACGCGGAACGCATCAAAGTACAGGGTGCCCGCCAGGTCGAACTGCTGCGCGCGCAGCTGACCCGTCAGCTTCGCCTCGAGCTTGGCCACGAGTCTGTACGCCAGGCAGGGGAACTGGTGCGCAACTACGTTGGCGACCCGGCACAGCAGTCGGCCACCGTCGATCGCTTCCTCGATGAACTCGATGCAATGGCGCCCGCGGCCGCCGACGTCGAGTATCCCCTCATGGCCAAGATGCGCTCGGCCAGTCGGTACGCACTGGCAGATCTGTCGGATCGGTTCAGCACCATCGCCAAGAGCCTTGACAATCGAGCACTGTCCACCGTCTCCGCTGAGCTGGTGTCGGTAGCCAAGATGCTGGAGCGCGAAATGGTCGTCACCCGGTATCTCACGGTGCCCGCCGAGGATGCGGCGCCCCGGGTCCGGTTGCTCGAGCGGCTGGTGTCCGGAGAAGTCGCCGATCCCACGCTCGACGTGCTACGCGCAGCGGTCTCGGAGCGCTGGTCGGCCAACGCGGATCTCGTCGATGCGGTCGAACACGTGTCCCGGCAAGCGCTGTTGGAAGTCGCCGAACGCGAGGATCAGGTCGACGAAGTCGAAGAACAGTTGTTCCGGTTTTCCCGCATTCTCGACGCGCAGCCACGACTTGGCATCCTGCTGGGCGACTACTCGGCCCCGGCCGAAGGCCGTATCGCGTTGCTAAGCAAGGTGCTTGACAGCTCGAGCGGCAGCGTCAACAAGATTGCGATCGCGCTGCTGTCCCAGACGGTCGAGCTATTGAGAGGTGAGCCGGCCGAGGAGGCCATGAAGTTTTTGGCAGAAGTTGCGGTGGCTCGCCGCGGTGAAGTCGTCGCGCAAGTCGGCGCGGCAGCCGAGCTCAGCGATGCGCAGCGCACCCGTCTCACCGAAGTGCTCAGCCGCATCTATGGCCATCCGGTGACCGTGCAGCTGGAGATCGACCCCGAATTGCTGGGTGGGCTTTTGATCTCTGTGGGCGACGAGGTGGTCGACGGTACGCTCTCGTCTCGTCTGGCCACGGCCGAGGCTCAGTTGCCCGACTGAACACGAACTAGTCAGCACAATCCATAACGAGGTAGGAAGACGAAAAGCCATGGCCGAGTTGACAATCTCCGCTGATGACATTCAGAGCGCGATCAACGAGTACGTAAGCTCTTTCACCTCCGACACCTCCCGTGAGGAGGTCGGTACCGTCATCGATACCGGCGACGGTATCGCACACGTCGAGGGGTTGCCGTCTGTGATGACCCAGGAGCTCCTGGAATTCCCCGGCGGGATCCTCGGCGTCGCACTCAACCTCGACGAGCACAGTGTCGGCACCGTGATCCTCGGCGACTTCGAGAACATCGAAGAAGGCCAGCAGGTCAAGCGCACCGGCGAGGTCCTGTCGGTACCCGTCGGCGACGCGTTTCTGGGGCGGGTCGTCAACCCGCTGGGTCAGCCGATCGACGGACGTGGAGACGTCGAGACCGATGAGCGGCGCGCCCTGGAGCTGCAGGCGCCGTCGGTGGTGGAGCGGCAGGGCGTGAAGGAGCCGCTGCAGACCGGGATCAAGGCCATCGATGCGATGACCCCGATCGGTCGCGGGCAGCGCCAGCTGATCATCGGCGACCGCAAGACCGGCAAGACGGCGGTCTGTGTCGACACCATTCTCAATCAGCGCCAGAACTGGGAGAGCGGCGACGAAAAGAAGCAGGTGCGCTGCGTATACGTGGCCATCGGGCAGAAGGGCACCACGATCGCCGCCGTTCGTCGTGTGCTGGAAGAGGGCGGCGCAATGGACTACACCACCAT
>DATMMZ010000018.1:0-10500 GCA_035569455.1 Mycobacterium sp.
CCCTGGCCCGCGGCGAAGCCGCCTCCATGGCGGCCGCCGATGAGAGGCTAGTCACAATCCGCCGCATACCTGTGACCGCACCGGATGTGGGATCTCCGGTCGCCTAGCTGTCGGTCCCAGCCTTTACACAGGTATTTCCATGGGCACTGCATAGTTTCTTGACGTAAGAATTTGAAATGCCACGGGCCGGTGGGTCGAGACCGTGGCGCGGTAGCAACTAAAGTGCTCGTTGAACTGCTATCAAACCGCAAGTGTACGCACACCTTCTGGCGGGAATGCTGGTCGGAACGCTGTGAGGGGGTGGCGATGTCGAAGGTGGATATCGCGGCATTGATCGCCTTGCTCGCGGCACTGTTTTCCGCGATCGGCGATGTGATCCGACAGCGTTCCGCGCAGGAGATCACCGACGAAGAGGTTGGCCACCTCGAGCTGTTCCGCATGTCGTTGCGCGACACCCGGTGGTGGTTGGGTGGCACGGCGGCAGTCACCAACTACAGTCTGCAGGCCGCGGCCCTGGCCTGGGGTTCAGTGGTGCTGGTGACGGCGCTGCAGGTGACCGCGCTGCTGTTCGCCTTGCCGATCTACGCGCGGCTGACCCGTCACCGGGTGACCCGTTGGGAGTGGACGTGGGCGGTCGTGCTGGCCGGTGCGTTGGCGGTGGTCATCATCGTCGGGGACCCGGAGACCGGCCATGAGCGGGTGCCGCTGAGAAATTGGGTCATCGTGGCCCTGGTGATGGGCCCCGCGTTGGTGTTGTGTGTGCTCGGCGCGCGCATCTGGGCCGGTCGTCCGGTCGCTGCTGTGCTGCTGGCTGTGGTCTCGGGATCGTCGTTGGCCATCTTCGCGGTGCTGACGAAGGGAGTCGTCGAAGTGGCCGAAGACGGCCTCGGGGCTGTGCTGCGATCGCCGGAGTTCTATCCCTGGCTGCCGGTGGCATTGGCCGGGATGATTTTCCAGCAGGCGGCCTTCCGCGCCGGTGCGCTGACCGCTTCGTTGCCGACGATGACCGTGGCGAAGCCCGTGGTGGCGGGTGCGCTCGGCGTTCTCCTGCTTGACGAGACATTTGACGTCGGTGGGCCCGAAGTGTTTGTGCTGATCGCGGCGGTGGCGGTAGTCATCGTCGCGACGGTCGGCCTGGCCCGCGGCGAGGCCGCCTCGATCGCCGCCGAGACCGGCCACGACCTTAAAACCACCAACCAGCATGAAGCACCGTCCGAACGCTTGCCCGGCGACGGCGGCGCAGCCGGGGACGCCATCGTGGCGCAGGACTCCGTGCCCTAGTTCTGGTCTGGCCCCAGGACGACTCTTAATGCTCGCCTCGCCGAGACGTTAGTTTGGTGGCGTGTTGAGCGCCATCGCGATCGTTCCGTCCGCGCCGGTGCTTGTCCCTGAACTCGGCGGAGCGGCGAGCGCGGAGGTGGCCGACCTGAGGGCGGAGGTGCTGGCAGCGGCCGCGCTGTTACCGCCGCGCTGGATCGTCATCGGAACGGGCGATAGGGACGACGTCCTGGGCCCCACCGGCCCAAACTCCGTGGGTACCTTCGCGGGCTTCGGGGCCGACCTGCGGGTTCGACTCTCACCGCGGGCGGGTGAGCGCGCTGAGCTTCCGGTCGAATTCCCGGTGTGCGCACTGCTCGCCGGCTGGGTGCGGGGCCAGGCCCAGCCCGACGCCAGTGCACAGGTGCGCGTCTACCGCAGCGACCACGATGCCGACACTGTGCTGGCCCGCGGCAGGCAACTGCGCGCCGAGATAGACGAGGCACCCGATCCGATCGGTGTGCTGGTCGTCGCCGACGGCGCGAACACCCTGACTCCGACGGCCCCCGGCGGCTATGACCCTGGCGCCGCCGATGTGCAACTGGCCCTTGACGACGCGCTGGCAAACGGCGACGTGGCCGCCCTGACCCGGCTGCCCGGGCAGATCCTGGGGCGGGTGGCATTTCAGGTGCTGGCCGGCCTCACCGAGCCGGGGCCGCGAACGGCCAAGGAGCTCTACCGCGGAGCGCCCTACGGTGTGGGGTACTTCACCGGTGTCTGGCAGCCGTGAGACCGCTCGCGATCATCGGCCCGACGGGCACCGGCAAGTCTCAGCTCGCGCTCGACGTCGTCGAGCGACTCAGCGACCAGGTCGGCGCTGAGATTGTCAATGCCGACGCGATGCAGCTCTATCGCGGCATGGACATCGGAACCGCGAAGCTGTCCGTCGCGCAGCGCCGCGGCATCCCGCATCATCAACTCGACGTGCTGAACGTCACCGAGACCGCGACCGTGGCCCGCTATCAGCGCGCCGCCGCCGCGGATATCGAGGCGATCGTGAACCGGGGAGCGGTGCCGGTCGTGGTGGGCGGTTCGATGCTCTACATTCAGTCGCTGCTCGACGACTGGTCTTTTCCCGCGACCGATCCGGCCGTGCGCACGCGGTGGGAGCAGCGACTGGCAGAGGTCGGGGTGGCCAGGCTGCACGCCGAGCTGGCCCGCCGCGACCCGGCGGCCGCCGCGGCCATCCTGCCCACCGACGGCCGGCGCACGGTGCGGGCACTTGAGGTGGTCGAGCTCACCGGGCAGCCGTTCGCCGCGTCCGCGCCGAGCATCGGCGCTCCGCGGTGGGACACCGCTATCGTCGGATTAGACGGTCACACAACAGTTCTCGATGAAAGACTGGCCCGGCGCACCCACGCGATGTTCGAGCATGGCCTGGTCGAGGAGGTATGCGCGCTGCTGGGTGCGGGCCTGCGCGACGGCGTCACCGCGTCACGCGCACTGGGCTACGCCCAGGTGATCGCGGCTCTGGATGCCGGCGGCGGAGCCGAGCTACTGCGCGACGCGCGTGAGCAGACCTACGTGGGCACCCGCCGATATGTGCGACGGCAGCGGTCGTGGTTTCGCCGCGACCACCGGGTGCACTGGCTTGAAGTGGGGGAGCCCGGAATCGTCGACGGCACATTGCAGGCGTGGCGGAACGTATCCTGATCTGGTGATATTCGCAAAGGGCCACGGCACCCAGAACGACTTCGTGCTGCTGCCCGACGTCGAGGCCGAGCTGACGCTCAGCCCTGCCCGGGTCGCCGCAGTGTGCGACCGGCGCCGCGGGCTGGGCGCCGACGGGGTGTTGCGGGTCACCACCGCGGGCGCCGCCATGGCGGCCGGTGTGCTCGATCGCCTGCCGGACGGTGTCAGCTCCTCCGACTGGTACCTGGACTACCGCAACGCCGACGGGTCGACCGCGCAGATGTGCGGCAACGGGGTGCGGGTGTTCGCGCATTACCTGCGTTCGGCCGGCCTGGAGGCCCGCGACGAGTTCGTCGTCGGGTCACTGGCCGGCCCGCGACCGGTCACTGTGCACCACGTCGATGCGACGAACGCCGACGTCACCGTCGACATGGGCAAGGCCAATCGGCTGGGCACGGGGGAGGCGACAGTCGGTGGAAGGCGGTTTGCCGGCGTGGCCGTCGACGTGGGCAACCCGCACCTGGCGTGCCTGGACCCGGAACTGACCGCTGAAGAACTTGCAGCCTTGGACGTAGCGGCGGCGGTGGACTTCGACCGTGCGCAGTTCCCGGACGGCGTCAACATCGAAGTGCTCACCGCACCGGCCGGCGGAGTGGTCCGGATGCGGGTCCACGAGCGCGGGGTAGGTGAGACCCGCTCGTGTGGAACCGGGACGGTCGCCGCCGCGGTCGCCGCGCTGGCCGGTGACGGAGCCGACACCGGGACGCTCACGATCCGTGTCCCGGGCGGCGACGTCGACGTCACCATCACCAACGCGACCAGCTACTTGCGCGGACCGTCGGTGCTGGTGGCCCACGGCGAGATCGCGGACGCATGGTGGGACGCGCTGTAATTCGGATGCATCGAACCCGGCGACGTGCCACCATCGGATACTGGCTATGACATATCCAGATTCGCCCGACATGGGCTTCCCAGACTTGCCAGACCCCGCACCCAGCGCCGGTGAACTTGCCCTCGAAGATCGATCGGCGTTGCGCCGCGTCGCCGGGCTGTCCACCGAACTCGCTGACGTCTCCGAGGTCGAATACCGCCAGCTGCGGCTGGAACGCGTCGTGTTGGTGGGGGTTTGGACCGAGGGCAGCGCCGCCGACAACCAGGCGAGCATGGCCGAACTCGCCGCCCTGGCCGAAACCGCCGGTTCACAGGTGCTCGAAGGGCTCATCCAGCGTCGCGACCGGCCCGACCCGTCGACTTATATCGGCTCAGGCAAGGCGGCCGAACTCCGCGAAGTCGTGGTGGCGACCGGCGCAGACACCGTGATCTGCGACGGTGAGCTGTCCCCGGCGCAATTGACCGCGCTGGAGAAGGCGGTCAAGGTCAAAGTCATCGATCGCACCGCGCTGATCCTGGACATCTTCGCCCAGCACGCCACCAGCCGGGAGGGCAAGGCCCAGGTGTCGCTGGCGCAGATGCAGTACATGCTGCCGCGGCTGCGTGGCTGGGGTGAATCGATGTCGCGGCAGGCCGGTGGCCGCGCCGGCGGCAGTGGCGGCGGGGTGGGCCTGCGCGGTCCAGGTGAGACCAAGATCGAGACCGACCGGCGCCGCATCCGCGAGCGGATGGCCAAACTGCGCCGCGAGATCAGAGCGATGAAGCAGGCCCGCGATACCCGGCGCAACCGCCGGCTGGAGAGCGACTTGCCGTCGATCGCCATCGTCGGCTACACCAACGCGGGCAAGTCCAGCCTGCTCAACGCGCTGACCGGGGCCGGGGTGCTGGTCCAGGACGCCTTGTTCGCCACCCTGGAACCCACCACCCGTCGCGCCGAGTTCGATGACGGCAGGCCGTTCGTGCTCACCGACACGGTCGGGTTCGTGCGGCACCTGCCCACCCAGTTGGTCGAGGCGTTCCGCTCCACGCTGGAGGAGGTTGTCGACGCGGATCTGCTGGTGCACGTCGTCGACGGCTCCGACGTCAATCCGCTGGCACAAATCAACGCGGTTCGTCAGGTGATTTCCGAAGTCATCGCCGACCACGACGGTGATCCGCCACCAGAACTCCTGGTGGTGAACAAGGTCGACGCCGCAAGCGACCTAATGCTGGCCAAGCTTCGTCACGCGCTGCCCGGCGCGGTGTTTGTCTCCGCGCGCACCGGCGAGGGCATCGACGCGTTGCGCCGGCGGATGGCCGAGCTTGCTGTTCCCAACGACACCGCAGTGGACGTGGTGATCCCCTACGACCGCGGTGACCTGGTGGCCCGCGTGCACGCCGACGGGCGTGTGCAGGAGGCGGAGCACAACTCGGACGGCACGCGGATCAAGGCCCGGGTTCCGGTGGCGTTGGCCGCGAGCCTGCGGGAGTTCTCCGCGCACTAAGAATCGGCGCCGGCGGCGCCACCGCACGGCTGCTGGCCGTCTGGTTGCGACCCGTCCCCGTCAACCAACCGCCCGGTTGGTATATGTTAGGCGGCAGAGTTCCCGTTCGCCGGAGGTCATCCATGAGCAGTGCCGTCAGGTATCAGCGCACCCTTTTCGAGCCTGAGCATGAATTGTTTCGGGAGTCCTATCGGGCCTTCCTCGATCGTCACGTCGCGCCGTATCACGATGAATGGGAAAAGGCGAAGATCGTCGACCGCGGTGTGTGGCTCGAGGCCGGCAAACAGGGCTTTCTGGGCATGGCGGTGCCTGAGGAGTACGGCGGCGGGGGCAACCCCGACTTCCGGTACAACACCATCGTCACCGAGGAGGCCGCCGCCGCGCGCTACAGCGGGCTCGGGTTCGGGCTGCAAAACGACGTGGTGGCCCCGTACCTGGTGAGGCTGGCCACCGAAGAGCAGAAACAGCGCTGGTTGCCCAAGTTCTGCAGCGGGGAGTTGATCTCGGCCATCGCGATGACCGAGCCCGGAACCGGCAGCGACCTACAGGGCATCAAGACCCGTGCCGTCAAGCAGGGTGATCACTACGTGCTCAACGGTTCAAAAACGTTCATCACCAACGGGATCAACTCGGACCTGGTGATCGTGGTCGCGCAGACCGACCCGGACAAAGGCGCGCAGGGCTTTTCACTGTTGGTTGTCGAACGCGGTATGGAGGGATTCGAACGCGGCCGCCAACTGGACAAGATCGGATTGGACGCGCAGGACACGGCCGAATTGTCATTCACGGACGTGTGTGTTCCGGCCGAGAACCTGCTCGGAGAGCAGGGCATGGGGTTCATCTACCTCATGCAGAACCTGCCGCAGGAACGGATCTCGATCGCGATCACGGCAGCCGCATTGATGGAAGCCGTGCTGAACCAGACGCTGCAATACACCAAGGAGCGCAAGGCCTTTGGGAAACCGATCGGCAGTTTCCAAAACAGCCGCTTCCTGCTCGCGGAGCTGGCGACCGAGGCCACCGTGGTGCGCATCATGGTCGACGAGTTCATCAGGCTGCACCTCGAGGAGAAGCTGACTGCCGAACAGGCCGCGATGGCCAAATGGTACGCCAGCGAGAAGCAGGTGCACCTCATCGACCGTTGTCTGCAACTGCACGGGGGATACGGCTATATGCGCGAATACCCGGTTGCCCGTGCCTATCTCGACTCCCGGGTGCAAACGATCTACGGCGGCACGACCGAGATCATGAAGGAGATCATCGGCCGCGGCCTCGGCGTCTAGCCCGGTATCGGAATCTTGTTGGGGTGCAACTCTTCCAGTACCAGCCCACGATTGCTCCCATACTTGGGCCCTGAAGATGGCCACCGGCGATGGCGTGGCTGGGCCGCGCGCAACGCGAGCCGAACGACGTGCCACGCCGATGAGCGCCAAGACGAGTGGGCAAACACCCACCTCCGCCGTGTTTGCTCGCGATCATGAGCCAGGCTGTCCCGGCCCCAATGTGCGCCGCGGTGACCGAAACGCTGTTCGGGCCGCGGCACGATTTGTCGCAGCACTGACGTGACACGGCATCATTTCGACATCAACTGGGTATCCGTTTTCGTACTATTCTCGATTTGACTGCGCAATTGTCGTTCGCTAGAGCAAAGTTATGCGAGCCCGCGATAATACGGAGATAACCCGGGAGCGCCTACTGTGGGCGTACCACCCGCTCACCGGGCGAGCAGGGTGCGGGCATGGCCACAGATATAAGGTCGTATCCGTCGGCTGGGAGGCTTGGTGAACGGGCAGAGAGGTCAATTGGGCAAGCTGGTCGGACGGGCGCTGGTCAGCTTGGCGACCACGGTGGTGGCCGCCGCATTGCTGGCGCCAACTGTGGCGGCATCTCCGATAGGCGACGCCGAGGCTGCCATCATGTCCGCCTGGGAGAAGGCCGGCGGCGACACTTCGGTGCTCGGCGCCAGGAAGGGTGACGTCTACCCCGTCGGTGACGGATTCGCGCTGGACTTCGACGGCGGCAAGATGTTCTACACCACGGATAGCGGTGCCAAATACGTTTACGGGCCGATCCTGGACAAATACGAGTCGTTAGGCGGGCCAGCAGGCAGCGATCTGGGATTCCCGACCATCAACGAAGTTCCCGGCCTTGCGGGACCCGACAGCCGAGTGGCTACCTTCTCCGCCAGCGACAAGCCGGTGATTTTCTGGACGCCCGACCATGGCGCGTTCGTCGTCCGCGGTGCTCTCAACGCCGCGTGGGACCAACTCGGCAGCTCGGGCGGCGTGCTCGGAGCTCCCATCGGGGATGAAACCTACGACGGCGACGTTATCTCGCAGAAGTTCACCGGCGGTGCGGTCTCCTGGAACAGGAAATCCAACGCGTTCACCACAGACCCGGCCGTACTCGGCGAGCAACTGAAAGGCTTGCAGGTAGCCCTCGATCCAACCGCCGCCATCAACATGGCCTGGCGCGCGGCGGGCGGCGCCAATGGTCCGCTGGGTGCCAAGCAGGGCGGCCAGCAGTCCATCGGCGGCGACGGAATTGTCCAGGCTTTCGCCGGCGGCAAGGTATTTTTCAGCCCAGCCACCGGTGCGAGTGCCGTCGAGAGCGACATTCTGGCGAAATACGAGTCGCTGGGCGGGCCGGTCGGCAGCGACCTGGGTTTCCCCATCGCCAACGAGACCGACGGCGGTATCGGGCCCTCCAGCCGGATCTGCACGTTCTCCGCGGCGGACAAGCCGGTGATCTTCTGGACGCCTGACCACGGTGCGTTCGTCGTGCGCGGAGCCATGAAGGCCGCGTGGGACAAGCTCCGCGGTCCCACCGGCAAACTCGGCGCTCCGGTCGGCGATCAAGCGGTCGACGGTGATGTCATCTCGCAGAAGTTTACCGGCGGCAAGATCGCATGGAACCGCGCGAATAACACGTTCAGCACCGACCCGGCGAATCTGGCGCCCTTGTTGTCCGGTCTACAGGTGTCAGGGCAGAACCAGCCGAGTGGTTCAGCGATGCCTCCCCATGCCAAGAAGTTCACCTGGCATTGGTGGTGGCTGGTGGCCGCGGTCGTGGTGCTGTTGGTGCTCGTGATGTTGGCGTTGGTGGTGTTCGGGTGGTTGCGTCGTCGTCATGCCGGCCATGAGATCGCTGCCTACCAGCATGATCACGACGTCGACGTCGGCTACGATGCCGACGCGCACTGGCCCCCGCATGACGCGCACTTTGACGCCGAGCAGCGCTACCCACCCAGCGACCTGGAGCCGGCCGATTATCTGGCGCGGGAATTCGGGTCCGCACCGGAGGCCGGTTGGACGGGTGGGGGCGGGACGGATAGCGGCTTGGCCGAGGAGGTGCCGCCCGCCGGGGCGTATGGCAGCGGAATGCGGTCCGAATCCGATGAGCACGTCGAACTCGAAGAAGAAGATCCCGACGCGGTGGATACGACCCCCACGCCCGTCGTGACGGATGCCGTCTTTTCGGAAGCCGCTTCTCCGGATGTGGCCGCCGAGGATGGCGCGTATCCGGATGATGTCTTCTCGGAAGGCCCTTCGGATGTCGACGACGCGGACGCGGACGCCGATGCCGATGCCGCCTATCCGGATGCCGGGTATCGAGATGATGTCTTTTCAGAGGGCCCTCCGCCCGGTGTGGCCGCTTCGGATGCCGCGTATCCGGATGATGTCTTTTCGGAGGCCGCTCCTCCGGATGTCGCCTATCCGGATATCGTCGCTCCTGAGGTGGCGGCTCCCGATGCCGTTTATCGGGATCCCGTCTTTTCAGAACCCGACTATCCGGATGCCGCCGGTCCTGATGTCGCGGCTCCGGATGCCGCTTACCGGGATTCGGCGTATGGGGATTCCGTCTTTTCGGAATCCGTCCCCCGGGATGGCGCCGCTTCGGACACCGTCTTTCCGCCCGCTGCCGATTCCGGTGGCGAGGGGCGAACCGGGCGGCACGCTGCCTTGGATGCGGCAGATGCGTTGCATGGGGCCCCGGAAGCGGCCCCTGCCCCGCCGATGCCGTTGGGGCCAAGCCCGGCTGCACGCCCGACGATCCACATGCCGCTGGACGACCCTTACCAGATGCCCGATGGATATCCCATCAAGGCCAGTGCCCGCTTCGGCCTGTATTACACGCCCGAGAGTGCCCTCTACCACGACACGCTCGCCGAAATCTGGTTCGCCAGCGAAGATGCCGCAGAAGCGAGCGGCTTCATGAGGGCCGACTGAAGTCGGCCCGACGGGGGCGGCGGGGCGCTATATCTTGCGGATTACCGTGACGACCTTGCCGAGCACGGTCGCGTCATTGCCGGGGATTGGATCGAACGCCGGGTTATGCGGCATCAGCCACACCTGACCGCCGGCGCGCTTGAACGTCTTGACGGTCGCCTCGCCGTCGATCATCGCCGCGACAATATCGCCGTTGTCGGCGACGTTCTGCTGCCGCACGACTACCCAGTCGCCGTCGCAGATCGCGGCCTCGACCATCGAGTCGCCGACCACCTTGAGCAGGAAGAGCGTGCCCTCGCCGACCAGCTCGCGGGGCAACGGGAAGACGTCTTCTACGGCTTCCTCGGCAAGGATCGGGCCACCGGCCGCGATGCGCCCGAGGACAGGGACAAAGGTGGGCACCGGCAGGGCGTCCGACCCGGCGACTTCGGTGACCGGCGGCGTCGCGACATCATCGGCACCCCGGACATCGACAGCCCGGGGGCGATTCGGGTCACGACGCAGGTAGCCCTTGCGCTCCAGGGTGCGCAGCTGGTGAGCCACCGAGGATGTCGAGGTCAGACCGACAGCGTCGCCGATTTCGCGGATGCTCGGCGGGTATCCGCGATTGGTTACCGATGCACGGATGACGTTCAGGATGGTGCGCTGCCGCTCGGTAAGCCCGTGTAAGCGGCCATCGGCGCCGGTGGCTGAAGTGTCGTTGGTGTCGCCCATGGCACTGAATGTAGCTGCAGCACACCCAAGAATCAAACATGTGTTCGACACGGTGTGTCGCGGGTCCGCGGATCCCGCCAGAATAGGCGAATAACAAATGTGTAACTCGTGAGGCAATGGGGTATTGCTGTCCCATGTTGGTGATACCGACCGGCGAACTTTGTCGGTGGTGTGGTCTAGCGTTTCGCTCGTTCGACACGCTTCGCTCAAATGTTCGGATATCGAACACACGA
>DATMMZ010000019.1:0-32010 GCA_035569455.1 Mycobacterium sp.
GAACTACCCGCTGACGCAGTACATGTTCTGCGCGCCCGACGAGGGTGCCGCCGCCGTCGTCATGTGCCGGGGCGACATGGCGCACAAGTTCACCGACAAGCCGGTGTACGTGCGAGCCACCGAGATCCGCACCCGCCGCTATGGCGCCTACGAGGTGCACGCCACGTTCGCTCCGCTGGACGAGGACGTGTCGCCGACGGTATACGCGGCCAAGGCCGCCTACGAGGCCGCAGGCATCGGACCAGAGGACATCGACATCGCCCAGCTGCAGGACACCGACGCAGGCGCCGAGGTCATCCACATGGCCGAGACGGGTCTGTGCGCCGACGGCGAGCAGGAGAAACTCGTGGCCGACGGCGCCACCGAGATCCACGGCACGATTCCGGTCAACACCGATGGCGGGCTGATCGCCAACGGCGAGCCGATCGGCGCGTCGGGGCTGCGGCAGGTGCACGAGCTGGTGCGCCAGCTGCGCGGCGAGGCGGGCGAGCGTCAGGTGCCCGGCAACCCGCGTGTTGGTCTGGCGCAGGTGTACGGCGCACCTGGTACCTCGTCGGCGACGATCCTCTCGCTCTAGCGCAGCTCTAAATCGCCGGGCCCAAGAGGTCGTCGGCATCGCGGATGATGTAGCCGTAGCCCTGCTCGGCCAAGAACCGCTGCCGGTGCGCGGCGTACTCGGCGTCCATGCTGTCGCGGGCAACCACGGAGTAGAAGACGGCGCCGCCGCCGTCGGCTTTGGGCCGCAGTATCCGGCCCAGGCGCTGGGCCTCCTCTTGACGTGAGCCGAATGTTCCCGAAACCTGGACCGCCACAGCTGCTTCCGGTAGGTCGATGGAGAAGTTGGCGACCTTGGACACCACCAGCGTGGAGACTTCGCCGCGGCGGAAGGCGTCGAACAGCTCTTCGCGTTCACGGGTCCGTGTCGACCCCTGGATCACCGGAGCGTTCAGCTCGGCGCCGAGTTCGTCGAGCTGATCCAGGTAGGCGCCGATCACCAGTGTTTGCTCGCCGGGGTGCTTGTCCAGAATCGACTTGACCACAGCGATTTTGGTATGCACCGTCGAGCAAAGCCGGTAACGCTCTTCGGGTTCGGCGGTGGCATACATCATGCGCTCGCTGTCCGTCATCGTTACCCGGACTTCGACACACTCCGCCGGCGCGATCCAGCCCTGTGCCTCGATGTCCTTCCAGGGCGCGTCATACCGTTTCGGACCGATGAGGGAAAACACGTCACCCTCACGGCCATCTTCGCGGATCAACGTGGCGGTCAGGCCCAGTCGGCGTTTGGACTGCAGGTCGGCCGTCATCCGGAAGACCGGCGCCGGCAACAGATGCACCTCGTCGTAGATGATGAGGCCCCAGTCGCGGCTGTCGAAGAGCTCCAGATGGCGGTACTCGCCCTTGCTGCGGCGGGTGACCATTTGGTACGTCGAAATAGTGATAGGCCGAATCTCCTTGCGCTCTCCGGAGTATTCACCGATCTCGTCCTCCCTCAGCGATGTGCGCGCGATAAGCTCGCGCTTCCATTGCCGGGCAGCGACGATATTGGTGACCAGGATCAGCGTCGTCGCTTGGGCTTTTGCCATCGCCGCCGCTCCCACCAACGTCTTACCGGCGCCGCACGGAAGTACCACCACCCCGGAGCCGCCGGACCAGAACGAGTCCGTTGCCAGCTGCTGGTAGTCCCGCAGCTGCCAGCCGTCTTGCCGCAGGCTGATCGGGTGCGCCTCACCGTCGACGTAGCCGGCGAGATCCTCTGCGGGCCAGCCGATCTTGAGCAGCAGTTGCTTGACCCGGCCGCGCTCGCTGGGGTGCACGATCACGGTGTCGTCGTCGATCCGGTCGCCCAGCATCGGTGCGATCTTCTTGTTGCGCAGCACCTCCTCGAGCACCGCGCGATCGAGGCTTACCAGCGTCAGGCCCTGCGCCGGGTTTTTGACCAATTGCAGCCGGCCGTAGCGGGCCATGGTGTCGACGATGTCGACCAGCAGCGGCTGCGGCACCGCGTAGCGCGAAAAACTGACCAGCGCGTCGACGACCTGTTCGGCGTCATGGCCGGCGGCGCGGGCGTTCCACAACGCCAGCGGTGTGATGCGGTAGGTGTGCACGTGTTCGGGTGCGCGTTCCAGCTCGGCGAACGGCGCGATGGCGGCGCGTGCCGCACCGGCCTGCTCGTGGTCCACTTCGAGCAGCACCGTCTTGTCGGACTGCACGATCAACGGTCCGTCGGTCATGAGACCCATTATCCGGACTCCGCCGACACCACCGAGGTGATGCGGTGGATGGCGAAGTCACGCGGCCGCCCGGACGCCGAATCGAAGGCCACCAGCTGACCGCCTCGTATGACGATCGGCGACACCACTCGCTGGGTGGCCACGCCGGCGGCGTCGAGGTAGCCGATCACCAGCGTGGTCTCTTCCCGTACTGCGCGCTGCAACAGCGACATGGTGACCGCCGGGTCGACGCGGATATTGCCGAACGGTGCGGCAGTCACCTTGCGCAGCACCGCGACGACCGCGTTGAGGGTCTCGCTGCTGGGGCGCGGCGGAGAACGGTAGGGCCTGCGGTGCTGCGGGGTGGGCACTCGGGCCCCGCGCGTCCGGACGTCCACGATGGCGCCGGAGGAATCCTCGGCGGCCGGGGCGAAGCCCGCGCCCCGCAACGCGGCGAGCACCTCGGCAGTCGGCGCGGGGGACACCGCCACCGTGGGCGCCAGGGCGCGCAGCTGCAATTCTTCGCCGGCCGCCACCGCCTGGGCGAGCAGCGCTGGATCCTCGCACCGCACAAACGATGCGGCCATCCCGATCCGAAGCTGGCCGTGCCGGCGCGCTACGTCATCGATGAGATATGTGAGTCCTTGTGGCATGGGAGTTTTGGAGTGCTTCGCGAAAAATGCGTGCATCCAGTCGCGAGTCTTGCCGATGTCGAGCGCATGCCGGATCGACTGCTCGCTGATTCGGTACACCATTGCCGCGCCGGCTGATTCGACCGTGGCGACGGTTGCCAGGGCGTCGGCGAGATCGCGTTGCAGTGGCCCGGGCACCACAATGGTCAGGTCGGCCTGCAGCAGGAAGTGGTCGATGGGTTTGGGCAGGGCTTGCGTCATTGCAGCCACCGCTGCGTCAGCGGCGGTGGTGGGTTCGAAGGCTTCGTCCAGCAGCGCGCGGCCGGGCGTGCTGATCGCCCCGCGACCAACCATGCCCAGCGCATGGGCCTCGGCCAGCAGATCCGCAACGGGTCCCGGCTGCAGGCGCCTGGCCCAGCGCGGGCGCCGCCAGATCAGCGCCGCCGACGCCTCGGCTGCGTCGACGCCGGCACCGGCGGGCAACTCGGCGAGCGTGCCGAGCAATAGCCGACGATCTAGCGGTGCCGCCGTCGAGTACAGCGAATCAGACAGCGCGCCATAAGGTTTGGCGTCCGGACCGCGGCTGCCGATCAACGCCGGCCGGCCCGGTAGGTCGAGCCAGGTGCTGGCCAGCAGGTGCCATCGCTCGGCGGGCGACATCGCGGTGAACCGGTCGACGGCCGCCGTCGGCGCCCAATAAGGCGCGTCACCGGTGGCCGGCACCGGAGTGGGCATGCCGCTGGCGATCAACCCGGCCGTGGCCGCGACCTCGAGGATCAGGCCCAGCCGCGGCTCCTCGATGCCGGTCGTTTTGGCCAGCCGTTTGACTTCGCGCACTCCCAATCCGCCGCTGCGCAACTCCGAAACCGGTGCGGCGCCCAGGATCTCGAGCAGCACGTCGAGCTCGCGCAGCAGGTCGATGACAGCGCCGGCCGCCGCGGCGTCGGAGTCCTCGGGGGTGGTGGTCGAAACCACCGGATCGGGCGCCGTCAGTCGCATCGGAGCGGGCCGCTCGCCGCGCAGCACCTGCCCGACGTGGCGGGGCAAGATCACCGTCTCGGCATCGATGCGTCGCAGCAGGCCCATGGCCAGCAGTTGCGGCACCGGCCGGTCGGATGCGGCGCCAGGCGCAGCGTCGCGGGTACGCCCCATCGGGGAACCTTCGAGCAATTTCTGCAGCACGTCCAGCTGCGCTTGGTTGAGCCCGTCGATCAGATCGGCGATCTGTTCGCCGGTGCGCGAGGCGTCCTCAAGCGTGACTTGCCCCGCGTGCCAGGGCAACGCCGCGCCGGCATCGGCGGCCACTCGCACCGCGGCCTCGCCCCAGGCCAGGGCGCGTTGCCTGAGGTCATCCAGCGCGCCGACCACGTCAACTTCGGGGGCACGATCGCCGATCAGCGCCAGCAATTTGGTCGTCGGCACCGGCGCGGCATCGGCCTGCAGCACCAACAGTGCGTCGAGCACCGCCAGGCTCAAGAAGTCGAGGTCGTCGGTGGCGGCCTTGACCGATTGACGGGCCTGAGCGCGCGCGGCCAGCGCGGCGATACTGCCGGGTGGCGGCTGGGCGAGGTCTGGCCGCAGCTGCAGCAGTCTGATCAGCCGCTCGTCGGGCAAGTCGGCCAGCCAGGACCCCAGCGGGATATCCGGGGTGTTGTCGGTCATTGCTGACCAGCGTAAAGCAGCCCGCGGGCCGCAACGTGACGGCGAGTAAGAGGCAGTGCCCGCAGCTTTGCGCCGCCTACGCGTAAGACCTGTAAGAATGGACCCCGTGGCTGACATTGCTGAAAGCAAGGCGCGCAAAACCAGGTACGTGGACCCCGGCTGGCCGACGACGGATCCAGACGACCACGCGGTAAGCGAACTGGTGACCGACCGCACGGGCGCGTCATCGCCCTTCGGTGAGCTGGTGTTCCCGGTGCCCGCCGACGACCTGCCCTACGTGCACCCGGTCACCGTCGTCAACCGGTAGGTCGCCGGGATGGCTAGCGCTTCTGAGGCGCCCAAGGCCACTGCGACAAACCGATCAGGGGAATCCGGCTCGGGCCCGTTGTCGCATCTTGATGAGCGGGGGGCCGCGCACATGGTCGACGTCACCGGCAAAGCAGCCACGCAGCGCACCGCCGTTGCGGCGGGGGCCCTGCGCACCTCGGCGGACGTGGTGGAGTTGATCTCGACCGGCGGCCTCCCCAAAGGCGATGCGCTGGCGACCGCGCGGGTGGCGGGCATTCTGGCGGCCAAACGCACCAGCGACCTGATCCCGCTGTGCCACCAGCTCGCACTCACCGGGGTCGACGTCGATTTCACCGTCGACGGATCGGATATCGAGATCACCGCGACGGTCCGCAGCACCGACCGGACGGGGGTCGAAATGGAGGCGCTAACCGCCGTCAGCGTGGCCGCGCTGACGCTGTACGACATGATCAAAGCGGTTGACCCGGCCGCTCGCATCGATGACATTCGGGTGCTCCACAAGCAGGGCGGCAAGGCCGGAAGGTGGGCACGGCGATGAGCGCCCGATCCGCACGGATCATCATTGCCTCGACTCGTGCGTCAGCCGGTGAATATACCGACAAGTGCGGGCCGATTATTGCTGACTGGCTTGGACAGCAAGGGTTTTCGCCTGTGGAGCCGGTGGTGGTGGCCGACGGGGAACCGGTCGGCGAGGCGCTGCGGGACGCGCTCGACGCCGAAGTCGACGTGATCGTCACCTCCGGTGGCACTGGCATCTCGCCGACCGACAGCACCCCGGACCAGACGGTGGCGGTACTGGACTACATGATCCCCGGACTGGCCGACGCCATCCGCCGCTCTGGCCTGCCGGAGGTGCCGACGTCGGTGCTGTCGCGCGGGGTGTGCGGCGTGGCCGGACGAACCCTGGTTGTCAACCTGCCGGGTTCACCCGGCGGGGTACGCGATGGCCTTGCGGTGCTTGCCGACGTGCTCGGCCACGCGCTCGAACAACTCGCAGGGGAAGATCACCAGCGATGACGCTGGTGCTGCGTGCGGCGCTGACCGACCAGCCGATCTCGCTCACGGAGCACGAGGATCTCGTGAGCCACCAGTCGGCCGGAGCCATCGTCGGATTCGTTGGCGTGGTCCGCGACCATGACGGTGGACGCGGGGTGGTACGGCTTGAATACTCCGCGCACCCGTCGGCCGCGCAGGTCTTGGCCGACGTGGTGGCCGAGGTCGCTAAGCAGTCCAGCGGGGTGCGTGCGGTAGCGGCCAGCCACCGCATCGGTGTCCTGCAGATCGGCGAGGCGGCCCTGGTGGCCGCGGTCGCCGCCGACCACCGGCACGCCGCCTTTGCCACCTGCGCACATCTGGTCGACACCATCAAGGCGCGGTTACCCGTCTGGAAGCACCAGTTCTTCGACGACGGCGCCGACGAATGGGTGGGCTCGGCGTAAGGCCGAGGTGGAGATCGTCAGCGGCCGCCGGATGGCTGTGCGAGCGCGTCCAACGCATCGTTTCCGTGCACGTCCTCAGCCTGGATCGCTTGCCAGAGCTTCTTCGTGTAGCCGACGGTCGAGGCATCCTGAGGTTCCACGGGCGCCGGCTGCGGCACATCGGCCGGCGGCGCGGACGGGACAGCGTCCTTGGGCGGCTCCGGCGGGATGGCGTCCGCGGGCGGCGCCGGCGGGACGGCGTCTGCTGGCGGTGCCAGGTCGGCTGGAGGCGCCGGCGCGGGGTCGGCGACCGGAGCGGGCTGGTCGTAGGTGGCCAGCTGCACCGGGGGGGCCGGGTCGGCGGGCGGCGGCGGCGGAGGAGCGTCTGGCGGAGGCGCGTCTGCGGGTGGTGGTGCCAGCGGTGCCGGTCCGCCGTTGATTCCAGGCGCGTCCAGCGGCGCGTCCATCCCGGCCGGTGTCGGAAGGACCTCGCGCGGGGTCGGACCCGACAGCGGACCACCACACACGGGCCAGGCACTACGACCCTGGGTCGCCAAGACCCGCTCGGCGATTACGATCTGCTGTTCCCGGGTGGCCAGCTGGGCTGTGGGGGCGAATTCCCCGCCACCGTGCGAGGCCCAGGTACCTGCGGCAAATTGCACGCCGCCGTAGTAGCCGTTGCCGGTGTTGATTGCCCAGTTGCCGCCGGATTCGCAACGGGCTACCTGATCCCATTCGCCGTCGGTGGCCGCGGCTGCCTGCCCAGCGAGGGCGATGCTGCCGCCACCAAGTACCGCCCCGGTAAAGGCGATCTTGGCGACGCTGATGTTCGAAGTAGTGGGCTTACGGTGACGTCCACTCATGCGCGCCGGAGTTTCCTCTCTCGTACGCGCCTGCGAGGTCAGCTGTCGGGTTCGGGTGGGAGAGGCTACCCGGCCAGCGCCGTACCCCGGAGGGAGACGACGCCGACTTCACCCCAAGGAGCCGTCGAACGGCCCCAAGGCGATCACGGCGGACCGGTGGGTCCCCCGCCTCCATCCACTTGTGGTGTTCCCCGCCTATTGGATGGAGCTCGGCGCGATAGGGAGGGGAAGGACGCCACCGGTTGCTTGGCGAACCCCGGAGACGCTAGCGGGTTCTGTCGGTGCCGTCACTTTTTGCGCAACTGGGCGTTTCCCTCGCGGTCATCTGCCAAAAATCCAGGAACACTAGGGATTTGCGCAGGTCGTTATCACCCGAAATCGGGGCGTGTCCGCGTTGTTATCGTTCCGTTATGTGACGTATCTCACATTCTCAGCCGCCGGCGAAGGGTGGCAGGACGTCGATCGTGTCACCGGAGCGCAACGTTATGGTCTCGTCGCGAACGGCGATTCCGTCGCGCAGATAGGAGCACCGACTCAACACGTTGGCGAGGCGTTCACCGCGTCCGGCGAGACTCTTGACCAGCTCGGCCACCGTGGTGGCGGGGAGCAGTGTGACGGTTTCGAAGTCGGCACCGGCGGCCGCCCGCGCGGCCGCGAAATAGCGGACCATCACCTGGATTCCGCCCGGTTCGGTGGGGAGCTCAGCCACCGATGGCGCTCATCGGGCGGTCGGGCTGGATGAAGTCGGGGTCGTTGATACCGTGGCCGGCCGGCTTGGCCCACATCGCGGCGCGCCATGCCGCCTCGATCGCGTCGTCGCCGGCACCGCCGCGCAGCAGGCCGCGCAGGTCGGTCTCCTCCGTCGAGAACAGGCAGCTACGGATTTGGCCGTCGGCGGTCAGCCGAGTGCGGTCACAGGTCGAGCAGAACGCGTGCGACACGGAGGCGATGACACCAAACTTTCCAGCCGGTGTGTCCGGGCCGGTGTCGACGAGCCAGAGCTCGGCAGGAGCGGAACCGCGCGGCGCCGGGTCCGGTCGCAGCCGAAAGTGTGGCCGCAGCGCCGCCAGCACCTCGTCGGCGCTCAGCGCGGTGTCCCGGCGCCATTGGTGCCCGGCGTCCAGCGGCATCTGCTCGATGACCCGCAACTGGTAGCCGTGCTGGAGGCAGAATCGCAGCAGCTCGACGACATCCTCGCGGCCGGTGACAGGGTCCAGAACGGCATTCACCTTGACTGGCGCCAGGCCCGCTTCTTTGGCGGCGACCAAGCCGGCTAGCACGGCAGTGAGCCGGTCGCGGCGGGTGATGGCCGCAAAGCGCACCGGGTTCACGCTGTCCAGCGAAACGTTGACCCGGTCCAGGCCTGCTTCGGCTAGAGCGACCGCCCTGCGCTCTAGTCCCACACCATTAGTCGTCACCGAAATCTGCGGGCGGGGGCGCAGATTGGCCGCCGCTGCGATCACTTCTTCGAGGTGGCGGGCCAACAGCGGCTCTCCACCGGTGAACCGCACGCTGGTCAAGCCGAGCCGGGTGACGGCGATGTGCATGAGCCTGACCAGCTCGTCGGGCCGCAACAGTTGCCGGTTGGGCAGCCAGTCCAGGCCCTCCGCCGGCATGCAATATGTGCAACGCAGATTGCAGCGGTCGGTCAGCGAGACCCGCAGATCGGTGGCGACCCGGCCGAATGTGTCTATTAACGGACCATCGGTGGGTACCGCCGCCGGAGCGGCACGGCCATTTGCCCGGCCTCGCACCGTCGGTACTCCCAGGGCGGTCAGCGTCATGCCGGCACCCGCCCGGATCGGGTCGTCGAGCCGACCGGAACGATTTCCTTGCCCAGTGGCATCAGCGAAACCGGTATCAGTTTGAGGTTGGCCAGCGCCAGCGGAATGCCGATGATCGTGATGGCCATCGCCGCCGCGCTCACCAAATGCCCGATCGCCAGCCACAACCCGAACAGCAGCACCCAGATGACGTTGCCGACCAGCGTGCCGGTCCCGGCGCCCGGCTTCTCGACGATCGTCCGGCCGAACGGCCACAACGCGTACGACGCGATGCGCAGCGCCGCGAAGCCGAAGGGGATGGTGACGATGAGTAGGAAGCAGACAAGCGCCGCGACCAGGTAGCCGAGGGCCAACCAGAGGCCGCCGAAAACCAGCCAGATGACGTTCAGGATCAGGCGCATATCTCCTCCACCGGGTAATGCCACCCTACCGAGTAACGGCGATACGGGGGGTGCTCGGCGGGCAACCAGCCGAGTAGGATCACAATTCGATATCGCGTCCTGCGCAGGCGGGGCGCTTCTTCTGTTAGCCATCCTAGTGATCCGTAAGACAAGCAGGTGAGACCAGTGCCGACCGGCAAGGTGAAGTGGTACGACTCCGAAAAGGGGTTCGGCTTCCTGTCGCAGGAGGACGGCGAGGACGTCTACGTCCGTTCCTCGGCGTTGCCTGCGGGTGTCGAGGGGCTCAAAGCGGGGCAGCGGGTCGAATTCGGCGTCGCTTCCGGCCGACGCGGGCCTCAGGCATTGAGCCTCAAGCTGATTGATCCGCCGCCGAGCCTGACTCGGGCGCGCCGCGAGGCGCCGGCCGAGCACAAGCACAACCCCGATGAGCTGCACGGCATGGTCGAGGACATGATCACGTTGCTGGAGAGCACCGTGCAGCCTGAGCTGCGTAAGGGCCGCTATCCGGACCGCAAGACGGCACGCCGGGTCTCCGAGGTGGTCAAAGCGGTGGCCCGGGAGCTTGACGCCTAGCCCGGCTCCGATGCAACGCGCCGTAAAAGCTACCGGCGCGTAACTTCGACATCGGTACGTCGTAGTATTCGGGCCAGCACCGGGCACCCAAGCCTCGATGTGACTCGTTAGCGAGGAGGCGGCGATGGCACAGCAAGCGCAGGTCACCGAGGAGCAGGCGAGAGCCCTTGCCGAGGAATCGCGCGAAAGTGGCTGGGACAAACCGTCCTTCGCCAAAGAGTTGTTCCTTGGCCGCTTTCCGCTGGATCTTATCCATCCTTTTCCCAAGCCCTCCGACGCCGAGGAGGCCCGTACCGTCGCGTTTCTCGACAAGCTGCGGGAATTTCTCGACACCATCGACGGCAGCGTCATCGAGCGCGACGCCCAGATTCCCGATGAATACGTGAAGGGTTTGGCCGAACTGGGCTGCTTCGGCATGAAAATACCGTCCGAGTACGGCGGACTGAATATGTCGCAAGTCGCCTACAACCGGGCACTGCTGATGGCTTCGACCGTCAATCCCAGTATCGGAGCGCTGCTGTCGGCGCATCAGTCGATCGGAGTGCCAGAGCCCCTCAAGCTTGCCGGGACCCCGGACCAGAAGCGCAGGTTCCTGCCACGCTGTGCCGCCGGAGCGATATCGGCGTTTCTGCTCACCGAACCGGACGTCGGCTCCGACCCGGCGCGCCTGGGCTCGACGGCGACACCAGTCGAGGACGGGCGGGCATACGAACTAGAGGGTGTCAAGTTGTGGACCACCAACGGCGTGGTCGCAGAGCTGCTGGTCGTCATGGCCCGGGTGCCCAAGAGTGAGGGGCACCGAGGGGGAATCAGCGCCTTCGTTGTCGAGGCGGATTCGCCCGGCATCACCGTCGAGCGGCGCAACAAGTTCATGGGATTACGCGGTATCGAAAACGGCGTGACCAGGCTGCACCGCGTTCGGGTCCCCGCCGAAAACCTGATCGGGCGAGAAGGCGATGGTCTCAAGATCGCGTTGACCACACTCAACGTCGGACGGCTGGCGCTACCCGCGACGGTGACCGGGGTCGCGAAGTGGTCGGTGAAAATAGCGCGGGAATGGTCCAGCGAGCGAGTGCAGTGGGGCAAGCCGATCGGCAAACACGAAGCGATCGCCAGCAAGCTGGCTTTCATGGCCGCGACCACTTACGCACTCGAAGCGGTGCTCGAGCTGTCTGGCCAGATGGCCGACGAAGGCCGCAACGACATCCGAATCGAGGCGGCGTTGGCCAAACTGTGGGCCAGCGAGATGGCGGGCGTTGTCGCCGACGAACTGATGCAGATCCGTGGTGGCCGGGGCTACGAGAGCGCGGAGTCCCTCGCCGCGCGTGGGGAGCGTGCGGCACCAGTGGAGCAGATGGTGCGGGACCTGCGGATCAACCGCATCTTCGAAGGAGCCAGCGAGATCATGCGGTTGCTCATCGCCCGCGAAGCGGTCGACGCTCACTTGACTGCCGCGGGCGATCTCGCGAAACCCGACGCTGACTTGCGGCAAAAGGCTGCGGCGGCGGCGGGCGCCAGCGGGTTCTACGCAAAGTGGTTGCCGAAACTGGTATTTGGCGAGGGGCAACGACCCACGGCGTTCAACCAGTTCGGCCCTCTGGCGTCTCATTTGCGATTTGTTGAACGCTCCTCACGCAAGCTGGCCCGCAATACTTTCTACGGGATGGCACGCTGGCAGGCTGGCCTCGAGCAGAAGCAAGCATTCCTCGGACGTATCGTGGATATAGGTGCCGAGCTGTTTGCCATATCTGCAACGTGTGTGCGTGCCGAGTCTCAGCGGGTTGCCGATCCGGTCGTCGGCGCGCAGGCGTACGAGCTGGCCGACGTCTTCTGCCAGCAGGCCACCCTACGGGTCGAAGCGCTGTTCCACGCCTTATGGACCAACACCGACAGTTCCGATGTACGGCTGGCAAACGATCTGCTGGCGGGCCGCTACACCTGGCTGGAAGACGGGATAGTCGATCAGTCAGAGGGCACCGGACCGTGGATCGCGCACTGGGAACCTGGCCCGTCCACCGAGACCAATCTGGCTCGTCGGTTTTTGACGGCGTCGCCATCGACCGAGGCGAAACTTTAGTCGCCGTCCTGGCTGAGGCAGGATTGTGCCATGGCCACCTACGTTGCCGAAAAGGGCGAATTCACCCGCGACACCAACTACATCACCACCCGCATCACCGCCGACGGACGCGACGGCTATCCGGTTGAACCCGGCCGGTATCGACTCATTGTGGCCCGTGCTTGCCCGTGGGCTAACCGCACGATCATCGTGCGGCGGTTGCTGGGCCTGGAACCCGTTCTTTCCATCGGCTTTTGCGGCCCCACCCACGACCAGCGCAGTTGGACCTTCGACCTGGATCCCGGCGGCGTCGACCCGGTGCTCAAGATTCCACGGCTGCAAGACGCCTACTTCAAGCGCTTCCCCGACTACCCCAAAGGCATCACCGTCCCGGCGATCGTCGATGTCCCGACCGGTGCGGTGGTCACCAACGATTTCGCGCAGATAACCCTGGACTTTTCCACGGAGTGGACCGCGTACCACCGCGACGGCGCGCCGCGGCTATACCCCGAGCCGCTGCGGGCCGAGATCGACGAGGTGAGCAAGCGGGTCTACACCGAGATCAACAATGGGGTATACCGTTGCGGCTTCGCCGGCTCGCAGCAGGCCTACGACGCCGCCTACGACCGGTTGTTCACGGCGCTCGACTGGGTGAGCGATCGCCTGACGAGCCAGCGATACCTGGTCGGGGACACCATCACCGAGGCCGACGTGCGGCTGTTCACCACCCTGGCCCGCTTCGACCCGGTCTATCACGGGCATTTCAAATGCAACCGGACCAAACTGTCCGAGATGCCGGTGTTATGGGCCTACGCGCGCGACCTGTTCCAGACACCGGGCTTCGGCGACACCACCGACTTCGTACAGATCAAGCAGCACTACTACATCGTGCACGCCGAAATCAACCCGACCCGGATCGTACCGAAAGGCCCCGACCTGTCCGGCTGGTTGACCCCACACGGGCGGGAAGCCTTGGGGGGCAGGCCTTTCGGTGACGGAACGCCTCCCGGGCCGCCGCGCGACGGCGAGCAAGTTCCGGCCGGGCATAGCGCGTAACTCAGTTCGTGGTCGGCCTTTACAACGAGTGTTAAAGTCCGCGCATGGTAGTGGCTGCGTTCGTTTTGTCGCTGTGCGCGCTTGTCGTGTCCCTGGGCTCGATGGTCGCCGCGATTATGTCGGTTCGGTTTGCGCGGCTGTCCGCAAACGCTGCGACCCGCTCGGCTGAGCTTGCCGAGATCGTGGAGAGTGGCAGACGTTACGGGTGGCGCATCGAGGCCAGGACCAACGACAAACCGCGCCGGTTCTACACGCTGCGCAATGTCGGCGCGGTCAACGCCCGCGACGTCACGCTGACGGGTGACTACAAAGAACTGCAGTTCCTCGACGGTCCGAGCTCCGTCGATGTCGCGGCGGGTCAGGCCCGGCTGTTCTCGGCGATGCTGCCGGGCGGGAATCAACCGGGTGAAATACACGTGACCTGGACGCCGGAACTCCCCGACGCTGAACCGTTGACGTGGACAGAGGTGCCACCGCCGGCGCGTCAATAATTAAGGCGCACTGACCATTCCGCATGGGGTACGTCGCGTAGCTCACCGGAGGGGTCGACCACCAACGTCAGCAACTGCACGACTATCCCGGTCAACCGCCCGCGCTGCGGGTCGACCGTGGGGATGGTGACCGCCAGCCGGCTGTTCGGCCGAAACAGGGTGCTGGTGGTGTCGGTGGGGTCCTCATACGCCTGCAGCAGCCGCCAAGGTGCACGGGAAATGGCTTCGGGTACTGAGAGCTGCACCGGATGGCGTGTACTTGCCGGCAGCTCGCCCTGCGTCCGCGGTGTCTGACAATCGTCGAGATTGAGCACGTTGCAGTACAAGTACGGTCCCACGCGGATCAGGTGGCCGTGCGAATACGCGCTGATCTCGGGTCGTTGCGGGCCGGGGTTGTGCACCAGCAGCCACGCCCCGACCCCGGCCCCGACGGATAGCAGCACCACGAGCACCGCGAGCAGCACGGCCGCTCCGCGCTTGGCTTCGGGCTTCACCTGCGCACCGCCGACGGACTGCCGGTGCCGCGGCGCATACCCTCCTGCTCGACCATGACGGGCCGATTGCCTCCGAGGCCGGGGATCAACGAGTCACCGCGGAAGCTGACGACGGTTTGGGCCAGACCGAGGATCAGCAGGGCGCTGACAGCGGTGAAGCCGACCCACAATTCGGTGTAGACCAACACGCCCAGCGCGCCGCCCAGCACCCAGGCCAGCTGCAGCGTCGATTCGGAACGACCGAATCCCGAGGCGCGCGATTCCTCGGGCAGGTCGTGCTGCAACGAGGCGTCCAGCGAGGCCTTCGCAATTGCGCTGGACCCGGAGGTAATCAGGGTGGCGATGGCGGCCACCAGCAGGTTGCCGGCCACCGCGGCCGCCATGGCCGACACCGTGACGGCCACGGTGCAGCGCACCACCAGTACCGCCGGCCTGCCCAGTTGCAGGCGCGCGCAGGTGAAATTGCCGGCGAAATTGCCGACTGCGGCCGCGGCGCCGATCATGCCCAACATGCCCAGCTGAACCCACCCGTTGGCTTGGTGTGCCTTGGCGACAAACGCGGGATACAAGAACAGGAAGCCGACCATCACCTTGATGGTGCAGTTTCCCCACAACGCGGTAATGATATTGCGGCCCAACGGTTGTCGAAGTGTTCCGCCGGCCTTCTTGACTTCCTCCAGCCTGTTTGGCGACACCGGGTCGCTGTGTCGGCGGTAGCTCAGGGTGGCTGGAACCTCACCGGCGGTCACCTCGACCCAGCGCGGAATCCGCATCGAAAGCAAGGCGCCGGCAATCGTGACCGCGACGACGACGAACAACGCGCCGGGCAGCTTGAACAGGTGGGTGCAGACGAACTCGACGCCGCCTGCGATGGCGCCGCCGGCGATGGTGCCGCCGAGCAGACCGAATACCGTCAGCCGGGAGTTAACCCGCACCAGGTCGATGGTCGGCGGCATTACCCTCGGCGTCACCGCGCTGCGCAGCACGGAAAACGACTTCGAGAACACCATCATGGCCAGCGCGCATGGATAGAGCACCATTGACGGGTAGCTGCCGGTGGCGCCGTCGTAGTTCATGATCAGCACCACCGCCAGCGCGGTGCGCAGTGCAAACGAGGTCGCCAGCGCGACGCGGCGGCCGTGCTGCAGCCGGTCCAGCGCCGGGCCGATGAGTGGCGCGATCACCGCGAACGGCGCGATGGTGATCAACAGGTACAGCGCGACCTTGGACTCGCTCTCCCCGCTGGCTGCGGCAAAAAACAGTGTGTTGGCCAGCGCGACGGCCATTGCGGCATCGACCGCGAAGTTGGCCATCACAGGCCACGTCAGCGCGGTCAATCCGGACTTGTCGGCGCCGTCGGCGGTGGCGGCCCGCTGGACCATCCAGTACATCCGGGAGCCCATTTCGCGGCTTCGCATTGCCGCGGCTCGGGCGACGGTGATTCGTTCGTTGGGGACGGCACCGGGTGGCGGCGCGGTGCTTCGGTCAGGTTCTGGCTGCTGCTGGCCCAGCGGCGGGAGATAGCGGTTGGCGCTGGGCATCGGCGGTGGGCGGCGCGCTCGGCGATAGTCAGAGTCGTCGGCCGGGTAATTGGCCATGCCCGGATGCTGGTTGGTCGATCCCTTGAGGTCCGGGTGGGTCCGGCGGCCCGGGGTTGAGGCCACCCGGCCCGGGTGATCACGCCGCCGTCCTGACACGAAATCAATTCTTCCCTATGCCGAGGGGCAACCGGGCGTGGCTCGCCATCCTAGTATTGAGACGCAATGCAGAGAGGGGACAGTGTGACCGCACCCGGTGGGCAACCCTTGGAATCCGCCGAATCCGCCGAATCCGCCGTGGCGACCGTGGCCGAGTGGCCCGCGGCGATGGCGGCAATGCTCACGGGTGCGATCGACCAGGCCAGGGCCGCCGTCGCGGAGTTCAGCGGTCTGGAGGCGGTCGGGGATTACCTGGGCGTCAGCTACGAAGATCCAAACGCCGCCACCCACCGGTTCCTGGCGCATCTGCCCGGCTACCAGGGATGGCAGTGGGCTGTCGTCGTCGCGGCCTACCCCGGTGCCGAGCTTGCCACGGTCAGCGAGGTCGTGCTGGTCCCCGGGCCGACGGCGCTGCTGGCGCCCGAATGGGTGCCGTGGGAGGAGCGGGTCAGGCGGGGCGATCTGAGCCCTGGAGACTTGCTCGCGCCGGCTAGGGACGATCCGCGGCTGGTTCCCGGTTATGCCGCCAGTGGTGACCCGCAGGTGGACGAGACGGCCGCCGAAATCGGGCTGGGCCGGCGCTGGGTGATGAGCGAGTGCGGCCGGTCTCAGGCGGCCGAACGATGGCGCGACGGCGACTACGGTCCCGACTCGGCGATGGCGCGGTCCACCAAACGGGTGTGCCGCGACTGCGGATTCTTCCTGCCGCTAACGGGATCCCTCGGCGCGATGTTCGGTGTATGCGGCAACGAATTGTCCGCCGACGGGCATGTCGTCGACAAGTTCTACGGTTGCGGCGCCCATTCCGACACCCCCGCGCCGGCGGGCGGCGGCTCGCCGATGTATGAGCCATACGACGACGGCGTCCTCGACATGATGGAAAAGCCCGCAGCGAAGCCGCCCGAGCCCCCGGCGGAGTCGCCCGACTAACCCTTTTCGGCTGCGGCTTTGATTTTGGCCAACGACGCGTTCATGCCTTCGACTAATTCGCGTTCGAAGTTCGTTGTCCCGCCCAGCAGCGCGTTGATCGACATGTTTGCAAACGCGCTGATGCCGTTTTCGGCGTGGCGGGCCTCAATCACCCTGGTGCCCTGGCCATTCGACTCGAGCTCGTAGCTCCAAATGGTGCGGTTGGTGTCGACCCGGAATGCCAGTTTCTGCTCGGGGATGACCTCGACGACGGTGCATGTGGTGGGCCAGACCAGACGGTTGCGGCGGTTGAGGTTGAGTGTGCGGGTGCCCGGACGAAGCGGGCCGAAGGGCCGCATCCACCGGCACTGCGGGCTCCACTGCGGCATTAGCCGAAAATCGGATATCAATGCCCAGACTTTCGACGCCGGGGCGTTGATGTCCACTTGCGTTTGCAACAGCGCGGCTACCATTTGGTCCTCCGAGGTGTTCGACCGCCCTTGGGTTGCTTGGCGATCTATTTCGGGTCGAGATAGGTTTCGAGTCCGGCTTGCGCACCGCGTGCGCCGCGGCGCGCAGCAGCAAGCTGCCACACGAAGATGGCCGTGCCGAGCACCCCGGTTCCCAGCCCGGCCAGCGTCACCGGACGCCAACCCTGCAGGGCGGGTACGAGGAAGGCGGCAGCCGCCGCGAGCAGCCAGCCCAGCGCGCCCACCGCGATGACCGGCCACACTTCGAGCAGCATGGTGGGTAGCGGCGGCGGCTCTGGGCTCGGCTCCGGACTGGGGCCAGGCTCGGTACTCATCGCGATAAACATAGCCCGAAGTCCGTCGTTCGCCGTTTCTGATCCCGCGCTCTTGGGTTCCGATGTAACCTCGCGCCATGCCTGACAGCGATGCGCGGCTGGCCGCCGACTTGGCGCTTGCCGTCATGCGGCTGGCCCGCCAACTGCGGTTTCGGAACCCGCAATCGCCGGTGTCGCTGTCCCAGCTATCGGCCCTGACAACCTTGGCTAACGAGGGCGCGATGACGCCTGGCGCCCTCGCGATTCGGGAAAGGGTCCGACCACCGTCGATGACTCGGGTGATCGCCTCGTTGGCCGACATGGGCTTCGTGGATCGCGCGCCGCACCCGGTCGACGGCCGGCAGGTGCTGGTCTCGGTGTCTGAGTCGGGCGCCGAGTTGGTCAAGGCGGCCCGGCGTGCCCGCCAGGAGTGGCTGGCCGAGCGGCTCGTGACTCTTGACAGCGGAAAGCGCGGGACCCTGCGTCAGGCCGCCGACATCATGTTGGCGTTGGTCGACGAAAGTCCGTGAGCGCTCGCCGTTGTGCTCCGGACGTGGGTGTCCAGGACGTCAACGACCCCGACGATCCGCGGCTCGACGATTTCCGCGACCTGAACAGCGTTGACCGCCGTCCCGATCTGCCGACCGGCAAAGGGCTGGTGATCGCCGAGGGCGTGCTAGTGGTGCAACGCATGCTGGCGTCTCGCTTCACCCCGCACGCCTTGCTCGGTACCGATCGCAGGCTGGCTGAGCTCGAGGAAGATCTGGCCGACGCACACGCGCCGTACTATCGAGCGTCCGCCGATGTCATGGCGCGGGTGGTGGGCTTCCATCTCAATCGTGGGGTGCTGGCCGCCGCGCGGCGGGTACCGGAGCCGACGGTCGCCGACGTGGTCGGCGGTGCGCGCACCGTCGCGGTGCTCGAAGGTGTGAACGACCACGAGAACCTGGGCTCGGTCTTTCGCAACGCGGCGGGGCTGGGCGTGGACGCGGTGGTGTTCGGCAGCGGCTGCGCTGATCCGCTGTACCGCCGCGCCGTCCGGGTTTCGATGGGTCATGCGTTGCTGGTGCCGTATGCACATGCAGCTGAGTGGCCCGCCGAGCTGGTGGTGCTGAAGGAACGCGGCTTTCGGCTGCTGGCGATGACTCCACACCGCCAAGCGCAACCGCTACCGGAGGCGGTGGCGGAGCTGCGCGATGAACGGATCGCGGTGCTGGTGGGCGCCGAAGGCCCGGGACTGACCGCGGCCGCGCTGCGGCTGAGCGACATGCGGGTGCGCATCCCGATGTCGCGGGGCACCGACTCGCTGAACGTCGCGACCGCGGCGGCCTTGGCTTTCTATGAGCGCATTCGGGCAGGCAGATTAGGGTAGGTCCGTGAGCGACGAGCGCGGCCAGTCCGTCGTTCCCTGGGGAACGGGTTTGACGCTAGCCGGGTTCGTCGCGGCGGTTACCGCCGTCGCAATTGTGGTGCTGAGTCTCGGGCTGATCCGGGTTCACCCGCTGTTGGCCGTCGGGCTCAACGTCGTGGCGGCCGGGGGGCTGGCGCCGACCCTGTGGGGATGGCGGCGTACTCCCGTCCTGCGCTGGTTCGTGCTGGGCGCCGGAATAGGCGTGGCATGCGCGTGGCTGACGCTGCTCGCCCTGACAGCTATGGGTCGCGGCTAGGCGCGTCTCTCCAAGGACTAACCGCGCCCGCCGGAACGGACCCCGAGCAGCACATCCTCCCAAGCCGGAACGGCCGGCTTGCCGCGCCGGCTGCTTACCTGGCTGCTTACCGGGCTGCTCACCGGTTGTTCGCGGGGGGCGGTGGCCGCCGCCGGTGCGGGCTCATCGAACCCGAGCTGGGCCACCGGCGCCAGCGGCCGCAGCGGGGGTTTGAAGCCCGGGTCGATCAGCTCGCTGGCCCCGTCGTCGATCGCGGCGACCGTTCCGCCGTGGGCGCCGGGCGCGAAGCAGAAATGCGCGACGTTGTCGGAATGGCCGGCCTGCCACCCAAGCTGCACCGTCCAGCGGCTGTCCTCGTTGCGCCAGGCGTCCCAGCTGAGTTTGGCCGGGTTGAGGCCGCGCGCCACCAGCGCGGCGCTGATGGTCTCCAGGAGCGTCAGCACTGCGGGGCCATCAGCGAGGAGCGGGTGTGCAGCGGTTGCCAGCTCGGCGGCGCGCGAACGTTCCAGCAACACCGGGTGGGCGAATCGACGGATCCGGGCGATGTCGGAACCCGACGCCGTCGCCACCTGCTCGACAGACGCGCCCGCGCGGATCCGGGCCTGAATTTCTTTGGGGCTCAGCAAGTCGGTGATTTCGATGTCGAGCGGTGGCTGCTCCGGGGGTGCCGCTTCGCGGCGCAGCGCATCTCGCAATCGGTCGTCAGCCCGCACCTTGAACCGTTCCGTGGGGTCGTCGCTCTCGCAGATCAGATATTTGCCGTCGACGTCGAGTCCAACCACTTTGAGTTCGCGCATGGCTTCTCCTCGCAGGCTCCGTGCAGGTCAGCGCCGGACCCTTCACGAGCGCACTCTAGTGCAGGGCACGCCGATAACCCGTGCTGACACGCGGGGCGGTTGCGGGCTGATGAAGAGCTGGTTAAAGCCGCTCGACTACCCAGTCCACACACTTGGTGAGGGCGCTGACGTCATCGGGTTCGACCGCGGGGAACATCCCGATCCTTAGCTGGTTGCGCCCGAGCTTGCGATACGGCTCCGTGTCGACGATGCCATTGGCCCTCAAGGTCTTGGCGACGGCCGCAGCGTCGACGTCGTCGACGAAGTCGACGGTTCCCACCACCTGTGAGCGCAGCCCCGGATCGGCGACGAACGGCACGGTGTAGGAGCGCTCCTGGGCCCACGAGTACAACCGCTGCGACGAGTCCGCGGTGCGCTTGACCGCCCAGTCCAGCCCCCCATTGCCCAACAGCCAATCGATCTGTTCGGCCATCAGCGCCAGCGTCGCGATCGCGGGCGTGTTGTACGTCTGGTCCTTGAGGCTGTTCTCGATCGCGATCGGCAGCGACAAAAAGTCGGGAACCCAGCGACCCGACGCGGCGATGGACTCGACCCGGGCCAGCGCGGCAGGGCTCATGATGGCCACCCAAAGTCCGCCGTCGCTGGCGAAGTTCTTCTGCGGCGCGAAGTAGTAAGCATCGGCCTCGCTGATCTCGACCGGCAGGCCACCGGCACCAGAGGTGGCGTCGATGACGACCAGTGCGTCACCGGAACCGGCGGGGCGGCGAACCGGTACCGCGACCCCGGTTGAGGTCTCGTTGTGTGCCCACGCGATCACATCGACCGACGGATCGCTCTGTGGTTCCGGCGCGGTGCCGGGATCCGACTTGACGATGATGGGATCACCGATGAACGGGTTCTTGGCGACGGCGGAGGCGAACTTCGAGCTGAACTCGCCGTAGGACAGGTGCAGTGAGCGCTTGTCGATCAGCCCGAACGCCCCGGCATCCCAAAACGCGGTCGCGCCACCATTGCCCAAAATAACCTCGTAGCCGTCTGGTACGGAGAACAGCTCGGCCAATCCCGATCGAACCCGGCCCACCAGGTTCTTGACCGGCGCCTGCCGGTGCGATGTGCCGAACAAGGCCGCCGCGGTGGTGGTCAGCGCCTGTAATTGCTCCGGTCGGACCTTTGACGGGCCACACCCGAAGCGGCCGTCGCGGGGTTTGATGGAGCTCGGAATTTCAAGGGGAGTCTGCTGGTCAGCCATGGCATTCAGGGTAGTGAGCGGTCCCGGCGCGTTGTCGCGGCGGGGCGATTGCGCAGCGCATAACGGCTGGTTGAGCCGCCTCTGATGGCATTTGGATGTGACTCAGCCCACACTAAATGGCTGACCGCTGGTCAGGCCACAGTGCCCCGGGCGGATCTGGTGAATTCCCGGTACCAGCGGTACCGTGTTCATCAACACGTCCGAATGCAAACCTCGTTGGGGAGGCTTCAAAATGGCCAGGACGCGAATCGTCCAGCGTTGGCGCCGCAATATGGAAGTGCGCGACGACGCCGAGTATGTGGATATGCTCGCCACACTGTCCGAGGGGTCGGTGCGGCGAAACTTCAACCCGTACACCGACATCGATTGGGAATCACCGGAGTTCGCCGTCACAGACAACGATCCGCGGTGGATCCTGCCGGCGACCGATCCGTTGGGCCGCCACCCCTGGTACCTCGCCCAGCCGGAAGAACGCAAGATCGAGATCGGGATGTGGCGCCAGGCCAACGTGGCCAAGGTCGGGCTGCACTTCGAATCCGTCCTGATTCGCGGTCTGATGAACTACACGTTCTGGGTGCCCAACGGGTCGCCGGAATATCGGTACTGCTTGCACGAATCCGTTGAGGAGTGCAACCACACCATGATGTTCCAGGAGATGATCAACCGCATCGGCGCGGACGTTCCGGGAATGCCGCGCAAGCTGCGCTGGATTTCGCCATTGGTGCCGCTGGTGGCCGGCCCGCTGCCGGTGGCGTTCTTCATCGGCGTGCTCGCCGGTGAGGAACCCATCGACCACACGCAGAAGAACGTTCTGCGCGAAGGTAAGTCGCTGCATCCGATCATGGAGCGGGTGATGGCCATTCACGTGGCGGAGGAAGCGCGGCACATCTCGTTTGCCCACGAGTTTCTGCGCAAGCGCATACCGCAGTTGACCCCGATGAAGCGGTTCTTGGTCTCGCTGTACTTGCCGCTGACGATGTGGCGGTTGTGCCGGGCGATCGTGGTGCCGCCCAAGGAGTTTTGGGTGAAGTTCGACATCCCGCGTGAGGTCAAGAAGGAGCTGTTCTTCGGGTCGGCGCAATCGCGAAAGTGGTTGCGCGACATGTTCGGTGACGTCCGGATGCTTGCCTACGACACCGGGCTGATGAACCCGGTTGCGCGGCTGGTGTGGCGGATGTGCAAGATCTACGGCAAGCCATCGCGCTACCGCAGCGAGCCGCAACGTCAGCACCTGGCCGCTGCGCCGGCTGCGTAGCCTTTTGCGAGTTCTTTTATGCCGCACGTTATTACCCAGTCGTGCTGCAACGACGGGTCCTGTGTCTTCGCGTGTCCGGTGAATTGTATTCACCCGACACCGGACGAGCCTGGTTTCGCGACATCGGAGATGCTCTATATAGATCCGGTGGCCTGCGTGGACTGCGGCGCCTGTGTGAGCGCCTGCCCGGTTGGTGCGATCGCGCCCGACAGCCGGTTGGACGCCAAACAGCTGCCGTTCGTCGAGATCAACGCGTCGTATTACCCGGAGCGGCCCGCGGACGTAAAGCTTCCGCCTACGTCGAAGCTGGCTCCGGTTATCCCGGCCGCCGAGGTGCATGTCCGCGGCCAGCCGCTGACCGTGGCCATTGTCGGGTCCGGACCGGCGGCGATGTATGCCGCCGATGAGCTGCTCACCCAGCATGGCGTGCGGGTCAATGTCTTTGAGAAACTGCCTACCCCTTATGGTTTGGTGCGTGCCGGGGTGGCACCCGATCACCAGAACACCAAAAGGGTCACCCGGCTCTTCGACCGCGTCGCCCGCCATCGCCACTTCCGGTTCTATCTTAACGTCGAGATCGGCAAGCACTTGAGCCATGCCGACCTGTTGGCCCACCATCACGCCGTGTTGTACGCGGTCGGTGCACCCGATGACCGTCGGCTGGACATCGAAGGAATGGGTCTCCCGGGGACCGGAACCGCCACCGAGCTGGTCGCGTGGATCAACGGGCATCCCGACTTTGCCGATCTGCCAGTCGATCTCAGCCACGAACGCGTCGTGATCATCGGGAACGGCAATGTCGCCCTCGATGTGGCCCGGGTGCTCACCGCCGACCCGGACGACTTGGCCCGCACCGACATCTCCGACCATGCACTGGAGGTGTTGCGCGGGTCCGCGGTCCGCGAGGTGGTGATCGCCGCCCGGCGCGGGCCCGCACGGTCGGCATTCACGCTGCCCGAGCTGACCGGGCTCACCAGCACGCGTGACGTCGTGCTCTCCGCCGACGACCACAAGCTGGTGCAGGCCGATCTCGCTACCGTCTCGGACGGGCTGACCAGGAGCAAGCTGGAGATCTTGAGCGAACTCGGCGACGATTCGGCGCCCTCGCGCCCGCGAATCCGGTTCGCCTATCGGCTCACGCCCAGGCGCGTCCTGGGGCAGCAGCGTGCCACCGACGTGGAGTTCTCGGTCACCGGCACCGACGAGGTGCGCCGGCTCCCCGCGGGCCTGGTGCTGACGTCGATTGGCTACCGCGGCAAGCCGATTCGCGATCTACCCTTCGACGAGGCGGTGGCCGTTGTCCCGAATGACGGTGGCCGGGTCGTCGATCCTGGCTCCGGGCGGCCGGTGCCCGGCGCATACGTCGCGGGCTGGATCAAGCGCGGGCCGACCGGGTTCATCGGCACCAACAAGTCCTGCTCCTGTCAAACCGTCCAGGCCTTGGTGGCCGACTTCAACGCCGGCAAGCTGATCGACCCGATGACCAAGCCCGAGGCGCTGGCCAAGCTGGTGCGCGCCCGTCGGCCCGAGGTGGTCGATTCGGCGGGCTGGCGTGCCATCGACGCCGCCGAGATTGCGCGCGGCAGCGACGACGGCCGGCCGCGCAACAAGTTCATCGACGTCGCCGACATGCTGGCGGCCGCGGCCACCGCGCACCCGGCGCCGCCGCTGCGACGCCGGCTCGCGGCCCGGCTGCGTGACCCGCTAGCCAGCGGCTGACATCGCCGCCTGGATCTCCTCCATGCTGACCTCGCGTACCGGCTGGCCCAGCGACCAGTGGTGGCCGAACGGGTCGGCGACCACGCCGTAGCGGTCTCCCCAGAACTGGTCGTCCAAGGCCGCCACCACAGTGGCGCCCGCGTCCACCGCGCGCTGGAACTTGGCGTCGACGTCGGTGACAGTCAGGTGGATGGTGACCGGGGTTCCGCCGAGTGACGTCGGGGTCATCGACTTGCCGCCGCACATCTCTGGAAAGTCGTCGTTGAGCATCACCGTGCAGCCGTTGATGCGCAGCGCCGCGTGGATCAGCTTGCCGTCGGGCCGGGGCACGCGTCCGAGTTCCTCGGCGTCGAAAGCCTTGACGTAGAAGTCGATCGCCGCGGCGGCGTTGTCGACGACGAGGTGCGGGGACAGTGCGGGTTCGACGTTGATCGCCATAGTGGTCTCCTTGCTGTCGGTCTCCCGGGCCAGCCTTCACCCGGGCTCACGGATATTGACCGCGCGCACGACACAAAGTCATCGCGCGGGCCCATTCAATCGCAGGGCACCGACAACCAGACCAAACCGGCCTCAGGCGTGAGTGAGGACGCGGTCCCAGCCTTCGACCGATTCCGGACTGCGCGGACCCGGTCCGATGTAGATCGCCGACGGGCGGACCAGCTTGCCGAGCCGCTTCTGCTCGAGAATATGGGCGCACCACCCGGCGGTGCGCCCACAGGTGAACATGGCCGGCATCATGTTGGCCGGCACCCGGGCGAAGTCCAGCATGACCGCGGCCCAGAACTCGACGTTGGTCTCGATGGCCCGATCCGGACGGCGCTCCCGCAGCTCGGCCAGTGCGGCCTGCTCCAACGCCATCGCGGCCTCGTAGCGCGGCGCGCCCAACCGCTGTGCGGCTCCGCGCAGCACCCGCGCCCGCGGGTCTTCTGCCCGGTAAACCCGGTGCCCGAACCCCATCAGCTTCTCGCCGCGGTCCAAAACGCCCTTGACCAGGCCGCGGGCGTCGCCGGTGCGCTCGACCTCCTCGATCATCGGCAACACCCGGGCCGGCGCCCCACCATGCAGCGGCCCACTCATCGCGCCGATCGCCCCAGACAGCGACGCCGCCACGTCCGCGCCGGTCGAGGCGATCACGCGGGCGGTGAATGTCGAGGCGTTCATGCCGTGCTCGGCGGCCGACACCCAATAGGCGTCAATGGCCTCGACATGCCTCGGGTCGGGCTCGCCCTGCCAGCGGGTCATGAAACGCGCTGTCACCGTGGGGCATTCATCGATGACCCGTTGCGGAACGGCCGGCTGGTAGATGCCGCGTGCGGACTGCGCGACGTAGGACAGCGCCATCACCGACGCCCGGGCCAGCTGGTCGCGGGCGGTGGCGTCGTCGGTATCGAGCAGCGGCTTGTACCCCCAGATGGGCGCCAGCATCGCCAGGCCCGCCTGCACGTCGACCCGCACATCACCGGTGTGGATCGGCAGCGGGAACGGCTCCGCGGGCGGCAGTCCGTGGCCGAACCTGCCGTCGACCAGCAGCGCCCACACGTCGCCGAAAGCGACCTGCTGAGTCACCAGATCCTCGATGTCAACACCGCGGTAGCGCAGTGCGCCGCCGTCCTTATCCGGTTCGGCAATTTCGGTGGTGAAGGCCACCACGCCTTCGAGGCCGGGGACAAAGTTTTCCGGGACCACAGTCATTGCAAAATTCTCGCACCCCACCACCGGGGCGACGCTACCGGCCGGTAGCACCCCCCGGTAGCGTTGGCGCGATGGCGGGACCAGACGATCAGCACCTGGAGGGGATGCGAGTGGAGTACGGGTCCGTCGAGAAGGACGGCAGTCCAGATCTCGATGCGGACTGGCTCGATGACGGTTGGCTTGCGTTGTTTCGCAAGTGGATTGACGCCGCCGAACGCGCCGGTCTGGCCGAGCCGAACGCCTTCGTGTTGGCCACCGTCGCCGATGGCAGGCCGGTAAGCCGATCGGTGTTGTGTAAGAGCGCCGACGAGACCGGCATCACTTTCTTCACCAACTATGACTCGGCCAAGGGCGACGAGCTTGCGGCGACACCGTACGCCTCGGCGACCTTCCCCTGGTACCAGCTGGGGCGGCAGGTCCACATCCGCGGCCCGGTGAGCAAGGTCGACCCGCAGGTCACCGAGGACTACTGGTCCAAACGGCCGCGCGGCTCACAACTGGGCGCATGGGCGTCGCACCAGTCGCGGCCGATCGCGTCGCGCGCGGCGCTGCTCGACCAGCTGGCAGAGGTGACCGAGCGCTTCGCGCACGTGGAGCGTGTCCCGGTGCCGCCGAATTGGGGCGGTTACCTCATCGCACCTGAACTGGTGGAATTCTGGCAGGGCCGGGAAAACCGGGTGCACAACCGGATTCGGGTCGTCGGCGGTCGCGTCGAACGCCTACAGCCCTGACGCGACGAGACGAGTGGCTCACCCGTGGCGAGTTGCGCGAGCGCATCACGCAGGCGCGGGACCGGTTCGATCGGCTGGTTCGCTCCGCCGATCCCTCGCTCGACCGCGGGTCCGACTGGACGGTCCAGCAGCTCGTTGCGCACGTGCTCACCGGCGCGCATCGCTATCGAGACTTTGCACGTCACGGCGATTATCACCGCGCCGCCACTCCGGGCGGGGTGGCCGGACTCAACCAGATGGAGCTTGAAGCGGCGATGGCGCCCATACCCGAGCTTGCCGACCAGCTCAAGGCCCTGGCGCAGGAGATGGACAGCTTTTTTGATTCCAGCACGAACGATCCTGCGACGATTCCGTTTCATGCCGGCGGTGTCATCGACGGCATCACTTCGCAGACGAACTGGCTCGGCGAGCTGCTCTTGCACGGACAAGATGTCGCGCGCGCGGTCAAGGTGCCCTGGGCGCTTCCCGAACGCGACATGCTGCTGGTAGCGCGCGGGGTGATGCAGATCGCTCCCGCTTATCTACGGAGCGGAATCTCGCCCGACGCCGACGTCTGTATGGCGTTCCAATCGCGTGGCTCGCGGCCCTATCTGCTTCACATCCACCACGGCACCGTCGAAACGCACGAGCGTCGACCGGACGACCGCCCCGATGCGGTGCTGCGGCTGCCGGCATCCACACTGACCCAATTGCTCTACCAACGCATCGGACCGTTCAGCGCGGTCGCCCGAGGTCTGCGCATCGTCGGCGGTCGCCGTGCCTGGGTCGCACTCAAGCTGATGTCCTACTTCGAGCCGGCCTGACCCACCCGGGAGGTCGGCATGGCGGGCCCCGAATCCAGGCCGCGAACGCCATCCGCTACCGGGCGCCGGTTACACACCACAGGGCAATAAGGACCGGTGCCCAGCTGAGGGATAGCTGCGAGATCAGCAGACCCGACCCCGGGCAGGCGCCCCTCCGTAGTAACGACTACCTTCAGCAGTACGCACCTAGTGCGGGCAGCCATATCAGCCAGAGCGCAAAGGGGTTCTCGTGGCCGACACCGACGACACCGCAACTCTGAAGTACCCGGGGGGCGAGATCGACCTGCAGATCGTCCGCGCCACCGAAGGAAACGACGGCATTGCGCTCGGTCCGCTTTTGGCCAAGACCGGCTACACCACCTTCGACAACGGCTTCGTCAACACCGCCGCTTGTAAGAGCTCCATCACCTACATCGACGGCGACGCCGGCATCTTGCGCTACCGCGGCATTCCGATTGAGCAGCTGGCCGAGAAGTCGACCTTCATCGAGGTCAGCTACCTGCTGATCTACGGCGAGTTGCCGAACACCGAGCAGCTGGCCGAATTCACCGACCGGATCCAGCGGCACACCATGCTGCACGAGGACCTCAAACGATTCTTCGACGGTTTCCCGCGCAACGCGCACCCGATGCCGGTGCTGTCCAGCGTGGTCAACGCGTTGAGCGCCTACTACCAGGACGCGCTGGACCCGATGGACAACGAGCAGGTCGACCTGTCGACGATTCGTCTGCTGGCCAAGCTGCCGACCATCGCCGCCTACGCCTACAAGAAGTCGGTCGGCCAGCCATTCCTCTACCCGGACAATTCGCTGACACTCGTAGAGAACTTCCTGCGGATGACGTTCGGATTTCCGGCCGAGCCCTACGACCCCGACCCCGAGGTGGTGCGGGCCCTGGACATGCTGTTCATCCTGCACGCCGACCACGAGCAGAACTGCTCGACGTCAACGGTGCGGCTGGTGGGCTCGTCACGGGCCAATCTGTTCACCTCGATCTCCGGCGGCATCAACGCGCTCTGGGGCCCGCTGCACGGTGGCGCCAACCAGGCGGTGCTCGAGATGCTCGAGGACATCCGCCAGAGCGGCGACGATGTCGGCGAGTTCGTCCGAAAAGTGAAGAACCGCGAAGCCGGCGTGAAGTTGATGGGCTTTGGCCACCGCGTCTACAAAAACTACGATCCGCGCGCGCGCATCGTGAAGGAACAGGCCGACAAGATCCTCGCCAAACTGGGCGGCGATGACGACTTGCTGGCCATCGCCAAGGGTCTCGAAGAGGCGGCGCTGACCGACGATTACTTCGTCGAGCGCAAGCTCTACCCGAACGTCGACTTCTACACGGGCCTGATCTACCGGGCGCTCGGCTTCCCGACCCGGATGTTCACCGTGTTGTTCGCGTTGGGCCGGCTGCCCGGTTGGATCGCGCACTGGCGTGAGCTGCACGACGAGGGCGACAGCAAGATCGGCCGTCCGCGCCAGATCTACACGGGCTACACGGAGCGGGACTACGTCGGCATAGATGCGCGGTAGTCTTTCGCGAGATCGCAAGCGCCGCAATCAAAGAGAAGCCAACACCGCCATCGCGGCGTTGTGACCGCCGATGCCCGACACCGCCCCGCCGCGGCGGGCGCCGGAGCCGCACAGCATGATTCGCTCGTGGGCAGTGGCCACTCCCCATTGCCGCGCCGGGGTGTCCAGCGGGTCGTCGTCGTCAGCGAACGGCCAGGACAACGCACCGTGGAAGATGTTGCCTTCGGTCATCCGTAGTTGTTGTTGCAAGTCCAGGGTGGTGGTTGTCTCGATGCACGGCCGCCCGTGCGCGTCGGTCAGCAGCACATCCTGAATCGGCTCGGCCAGAACGGAATTCAGCGACGCCAGTACCGACTCGGTCAGCTCTTCGCGGGTGGTGTGTGATTCGGTGATCACCGAGTGCGGTGTGTGCAGGCCGAACACCGTCATCGTGTGCGCGCCCGAGTCGCGCAGGTCGGCCGACAGGATGCTCGGGTCGGTCAGCGAATGGCAGTAGGCCTCGCACGGCAACGGATCCGGCAGCCGACCGGCGGCCGCCTGCGAGTACGCCGTATCCAATTGGCTCCACGTCTCGTTGACGTGGAACGTCCCGGCGAATGCTTGTTCGGGTGTGACGCCGCCGTCGCGCAAGCGAGGCAGGCGGCGCAGTGCCATGTTCACCTTGACCTGCGAGCCCTGCGCCGGGGCCGCCGCCGGTTCGCCTAACAGGCTGCCCAACATCGCAGGTGTGACGCCGGCCAGCACGAACCGGCCGCGGATAAGGCGCTCTTCACCTCCGCTGCGGTAGCGCACTTGGCCGTTCGGGTCTACCGCGTAAACGTCTGCGCCGGTGGTTATTTCGGCACCGTGACCGACGGCTGCGGTGGCCAGGGCGGCGGCGACCGAGCCCATCCCGCCAACGGGCACATTCCAATCCCCGCCGAGCACGTGATACAGGAAGCAGATGTTCTGCCGTAGCGAGGGTTCGTCGATGCGAGCGAAGGTGCCGATCAGCGCATCGGTGGCGATCACCCCGCGGACCAGATCGTCGCGCACGGCGTCGGCGATGGCGCGCCCGATCGGCTCATCCACCATTGCCCGCCACGCGGCCGCCGCATCGGGACCGCCGGCTTCCAGCACGCGCCGGCGGGCCCGTTCGCGGGTGGGCAGTGGTTCGATCAGCGTGGGCCACAGCGGTTCGGTTACCAGCCGGCAGCGTCGGTAGAACTCGGCGAATCCGCGCTCATCGTCGGCCGCGCCGATCGCGGCGAACGCATCTGCGCGGTGCGACGCGACGAGTAGGCCCGAGCGGCCGGCCCTACCCGGGTGAGGGGTATACGACGAGAATTGCCGCCGGGCCAGCCGCACGGATGCGCCCAGATCGTCGACGATGCGCGACGGCAGCAAGCTGACCAGGTACGAATACCGCGAGACCCGTACCTCGACGCCGTCGAAGGCCTGCGCCGACACCGCGGCGCCGCCTATCTGCGAAAGCCGCTCCAACAACCGCACCCGCAGGCCCGCCCGGGCCAGGTAGCCGGCCGCGACCAGGCTGTTGTGCCCGCCGCCAACGACGACGACATCGAAATTCCGCGCGTCGCCGCCAGCCATGTCTAGCCGAGGTAGCCCTCGACTTGGTCGCCCGGACGCACCGTCGCCTCGCGCGGGTCACCACCGGTTTCGCGCAATGCCCTGCGCTGCCGCAACAGGTCCCAGCACCGGTCGAGCTCGACCTCGACCCGGCGCAGTCGATCGTGCTCCTCCGACTCTGTGATGTCGCGCTGCTGCAGCCGCGCCCGCAGGTCTTTCTCCTCGGCGACCAAGTCGCGGATGCGTGCCAGGGTGTCGCTGTCGGTCGGTTTGCTCCCGTTGCCCATCGCTCCAGTGTGCCCGAGATGAGCGGCGACTCGCTGTCGACTCGGTAGGCTGCATATCGCCCGCAGCACCGACGAGTCCCGCAAAGCGGCGGAGGGGGCATATTGGGTTTTGGGATTTTTGGGGCACGGCGAGCGCCGGAAATGCCCCGGCGATGGCTTGGCCTTACCTGGCTGATTGGCTTGGTGGTTATTCCGCTGCTGATAGCGGCAATCGGTTACGGAGCGTACGACCGACCCCGGTCCGGTAGTGGGCCGACCGGCGCGGTGCCGGTGCTCACGCCGTCGAACAAGTCTGGTGCTCCGACCTTGTCCTTGGCGCCGCTTTCAATTAGCCGCGATGGCAACGACATAACTCTCAGCGGCGATTTTCCCGATGACTCCGCCAAATCGGCGCTGCTGAAGGCGCTCAAAGGCGGACTGGGCTCAGGGGTCAACGTCATCGACCAAATCCAGATCAACCCCGATGTCGATGCACTCGATTTCTCGAATGCAGGAGCGATTTTCAAGGACAGCGCGTCGATCACCGATTTCAATCTCACGGTCGACGGCGACACCGTCACCTTGGCAGGTACCGCCGCATCGGCGGGCCAGAAGAATACGATCGAGAAGGCCGCCGCGCACACCTGGTCGAATCTGAATGTCGTTGACCACCTTGTGGTTAACGGATCGGGCCCGTCGCCCGCACCGCCCGGGCCCCCGACGCCGCGCCAACCTACGAGCGGCCATCAGTCAACGACCCCCCCGATGGTCGCGCCGAGTATCGCCGCGTCGAAATCGTTGTCAGCTGAGGAGAATCCAGCATGGATTTCGTGATCCAGTGGTTGTGGTATCTGCTTGCTTTCGTGGCGGGCTCGGCGGTTGCCTGGATGATCGCCAGGTTGATAGGCGCGCACCGGTGAACCACGTGCACTGGTGGCTGTTTGCGCTGTCCTTTGCGATGGGGTTGGTACTGACGCTGCCCTGATAGTTCGTCCGGTCAAACGTCAAGTGCCAGTGGGAAAGTCCGAGCCGACCGAGTCCGAGCCGGAGACGACGAGGATCCGGGTCGCCAAGGAGCCGCCGACGACAAAGATTCCGGTCACCAAAGAGCCGCCCACGACAAAGATTCGGATCGCCAAAGAGGCACCCACGACGAGGATCCCGGTCGCCAAAGAGCCGCCGACGACAAAGATTCCGGTCACCAGAGAATCACCGACTAGGAAGATTCCGACGGTGCCGTCCGCGCCGTACGGGCCGGGCTCCGCGCAAGCCACGCTAGACGGCGGCGGACCGGCGGGATGGCTGGTGAAGGGGCATCCAGAAACCAGGCTTTACTACACTCCTGATGACCCGACCTACGACTCAACCGTCCCCCAGGTCTGGTTCAAGGACGAG
>DATMMZ010000020.1:0-13089 GCA_035569455.1 Mycobacterium sp.
GGTCTGATGCTCGGCAATCAGGATCGCTCCGTCGACGTCAATCCCTGATGCTGCCCGTGCCAGCAGGTCTGCGTTCGTGGAACCGGTCTGCGCAACGACGTCCAGTTGCCGCCAACCCAGCCCCGTCCCGATTAGCTCGGCGCGCAATGCGGCCACATCCAACGGTGGCCTGAGGACATCCCGGTCCATCACCCGCCCAGCCTAAAGACCGGGCCCCGCCATCGTTAGCCCGGCTTAATCAGAATCGATGTCGGACGCTTGTGGCATACTCGCACGTATGTTCGAAGATATGCCGGGTCTGCGTCTGATCCGGAGGTGATCGCCCGGTTCGACTAGCTCTTCGGCCGCCCAGCTGGACGCGATCGGAGACTTGTTCGGCTACCGGCTCTCGCCCTGCTCGGAGAACGAGGACTGGGCCATCGACACCATGGAGGCGGTGGCCGCTGAGGTGGCCGCGGCGCTGCGGATCAGCCAGGGGCTGGCCGCCAGCCGGCTGCGCTATGCCCGCGCCCTGCGTGAGCGCCTGCCCAAGGTGGCCGACATCTTTCACGCCGGGCAGATCGACTATCGGATGTTTCAGACGATCGTGTCGCGCACCGATCTGATCACCGACCCCGACGTGCTGGCCGCCGTGCACGCCGAGCTGGCCCATGACGAGATCGTCCCATCCCACTGTGTTCCACGGAGGCGACCAGTTCGCCGTCGCGAGCAGAAGTTTGCCAAATGCCCACTGACCTGAACCGTTCCCCTGTGCTACACCACTAGAGGTGCCCGACGCACTGATTAGCTCCATTGGAAGGAACAAGCTCATGACTGTCACACGGGGATTTGCCGCGACCGTTATTTTCGCGGGTCTGGCTGTCGGTACAGCCAGCGCAGCGTGGGCCGATACGACGATGAGCGGCCACTACGTCAGGACTGAAACGGACCCGCAAACTGGTCAATCGCAGACGGCCGACTGGTACCTCACTCCCTGCGGTGACGGATGCGTCTCAGTTGGGATCAGACCCGATGCATCGGCTCCAACGCAGGCGCGGTTGGTTAACGGGCAATGGACACTGGATTCCGCCGTACACACGCTTAGTTGTGCGGACGGTACCGTCGTTCCCAACGCTGTGTCCGCCCATTACATGTGGGATCCAAACACCCTGGCAGGCACAGTCCAAGTTACCTACAACGTGGCAGCCTGCGGGCACCCGGCCGGGTACCAAAACACCAACAACGTCCAACTCCAGCAGGCGCCCTGACAACAAACTGCAGGGAGCAACGTTCAATTCAGCGATTCCGACGACCCGTGCCGCCCCGGTCCACCGGCGGGATCCGGCACCCGAAGCCGACCCACCACCCGACTCCTGCGGCCAGCGCACCGCGATGATGCCCAAACGCCGCCGCACCCGCGCCCACAACCGCGCCCACCGCATCGCCACCGAACGCCGCCAAAACCACGATGCCCGCACCGCCCGGCGGGCCGAGAGCGCGCGCTACGCCGGACCGGCCCCACCCCACACCGACAACGACCCGCCGCCGTTCTAGGTCGCCGGAGGGTCGCCTCTCGGCCTCTCGATCGCGGCAACACGAGACGCGGCCGATAACATCGATTCCCATGACAAGCGTTACCGACCACACCGCCGAGCCCGCCGCCGAGCACACCATCGACATCCACACCACCGCGGGCAAGCTCGCCGAGCTGCACAAGCGGCGAGAAGAGTCGCTGCATCCGGTCGGTGAGACCGCCGTCGAGAAGGTGCACGCCAAGGGCAAGTTGACGGCCCGCGAGCGCGTCTACGCGCTGTTGGACGACGACTCGTTCGTCGAACTCGACGCGCTGGCCAAGCACCGCAGCACCAACTTCAACCTCGCCGAAAACCGCCCACTCGGCGACGGCGTGGTCACCGGGTACGGCACCATCGACGGCCGCGATGTGTGCATCTTCAGCCAGGACGCCACGGTGTTCGGCGGCAGCCTCGGCGAGGTGTACGGCGAGAAGATCGTCAAGGTCCAGGAGCTGGCCATCAAGACAGGCCGTCCGCTCATCGGCATCAACGACGGCGCCGGCGCGCGCATCCAGGAGGGTGTCGTCTCGCTCGGCCTGTACAGCCGGATCTTCCGCAACAACATCCTGGCCTCCGGCGTCATCCCGCAGATCTCGCTGATCATGGGCGCCGCCGCCGGTGGGCACGTGTACTCCCCCGCCCTGACGGACTTCGTGGTGATGGTCGACCAGACCAGCCAGATGTTCATCACCGGACCCGACGTCATCAAGACCGTCACCGGTGAGGACGTCACCATGGAGGAGCTCGGCGGCGCCCACACCCACATGGCCAAGTCGGGCACGCTGCACTACGTCGCTTCCGGCGAACAGGACGCCTTCGACTGGGTGCGCGACCTGCTCAGCTATCTGCCGCCCAACAACTTCACCGACCCGCCCCGCTACCAAGACGCGGCGCCAGCAGGGCCCATTGAAGACAACCTCACCGACGAGGACCTCGAGCTGGACACGCTGATCCCGGATTCGCCCAACCAGCCGTATGACATGCACGAGGTGATCACCCGCATCCTCGACGAGGACGAGTTCCTCGAGATCCAGTCGGGTTACGCCCAAAACATCGTCGTCGGGTTCGGCCGCATCGATGGCCGGCCGGTCGGGATCGTGGCCAACCAGCCGACGCACTTTGCAGGCTGCCTGGACATCAACGCCTCGGAGAAGGCGGCCCGGTTCGTGCGGACCTGCGACTGCTTCAACATCCCGATCGTCATGCTGGTCGACGTCCCGGGCTTCCTGCCGGGTACCGGCCAGGAGTACAACGGCATCATCCGGCGCGGCGCCAAGCTGCTCTTCGCCTACGGCGAGGCCACCGTCCCGAAGATCACCGTCATCACCCGCAAGGCCTACGGCGGCGCCTACTGCGTCATGGGCTCCAAGGACATGGGCTGCGACGTCAACATCGCGTGGCCGACCGCGCAGATCGCGGTGATGGGCGCCTCCGGCGCGGTGGGCTTCGTCTACCGCAAGCAGCTGAACGAGGCGGCCAAGGAGGGCAAGGACGTCGACGAGCTGCGGCTGCAGCTGCAGCAAGAGTACGAGGACACGCTGGTCAACCCGTACGTCGCTGCCGAGCGGGGATACGTCGACGCAGTGATCCCGCCGTCGCACACCCGCGGCTACATCGCCACGGCGTTACGCCTGCTGGAACGCAAGATCTCCCACTTACCACCCAAGAAGCACGGGAACATACCGCTGTGAAGTCGAGTGAGCGGAACGAACGCAGTGAGTGACGGGAACGAGACGAACAATCCAGCCATGACCGACCAGACACAGCACCCGCACGAGCCGCACATCCAGATACTCAAGGGGCACCCCACCGACGCCGAGCTGGCCGCGCTGGTCGCGGTGCTGGGCGGCACGGGTGGTGCGCCCGCGCCCGCGCAGCCCGAGGCCTCCCGCTGGGGGCTGCCGGTCGACAGGCTGCGCTACGCGATCTCCAACTACCAGCGCATCACCCTGCAGCAGCGGATACACATGCAGCGATGACCCGCGCCGACGACGATGATGCCGGCGTAGCCGGGATCAAGGAGTGGCGCATATGACCCGGGTGGTGCTGGGGTCGGCTTCTCCTGGTCGGCTCAAAGTTCTGCGCCAGGCCGGCATCGAACCGCTGGTCGTGGTCTCCGGCGTCGACGAGGATCTGGTCGCGGCGAACCTAGGGTCAGCTGCTTCACCCGGCGACGTGGTATGCGCCCTCGCCCGGGCCAAGGCCGAACGGGTAGCCGGCACGCTCGACCATGCAGTCGCGGCAGACTGCGTAATCATCGGATGCGATTCGATGCTCTCCATCGACGGCCGGCTATGCGGTAAGCCGCGATCCGTCGGCGACGCCCGGCGTCAATGGCAATCGATGGCAGGTCGCGCCGGCCAGCTGTATACCGGCCACTGCGTTATCCGCTTGCCGGACAGCGAAATTGTCCACGGCAATACTGAAACATCAATCACCACAGTATATTTCGGTACGCCGTCGCCAGATGACCTCGAGGCGTACCTGGCATCGGGGGAATCGTTGCGAGTCGCCGGGGGATTTACCCTCGACGGCCTGGGCGGGTGGTTCATTGACGGTGTCGACGGCGACCCGTCGGCCGTGGTGGGGATCAGCCTGCCACTGACGCGGTCGCTGCTGCACCGCGCGGGCCTGTCGATCGCGGCGCTATGGACGGCCAATCCCGCGGGGTGAGTAGGCTTTCTGGTGTGCCGCTTCCCCCAGACCCAAGCCCCACGCTGTCGGCCTACGCTCACCCCGAACGACTGGTCACCGCCGACTGGTTGTCTTCCAACATGGGCACGCCCGGTGTGGCGATCGTCGAATCCGATGAGGACGTCTTGCTCTACGACGTCGGCCATATTCCTGGCGCGGTGAAGGTCGATTGGCACACCGATCTCAACGATCCGAGGGTCCGCGACTACATCGACGGCGAGCAATTCGCCGACTTGATGGACCGCAAAGGCATTGCCCGCGACGACACCGTTGTCATCTACGGCGACAAGAGCAACTGGTGGGCCGCCTACGCGCTGTGGGTCTTCACGTTGTTCGGCCACCCCGACGTGCGCCTGCTCAACGGCGGGCGTGACCTATGGCTGGCCGAGCGCCGCGATACCAGCCTGGCCGTCCCGACCAAGACATCGACCGGCTATCCCGTCGTGCAGCGCAACGACGAGCCGATCCGGGCGTTCAAAGACGACGTGCTGGCCATCCTTGGCACCCAACCGCTGATCGACGTGCGCTCACCAGAGGAGTACACCGGCAAGCGCACGCACATGCCCGACTACCCCGAGGAGGGCGCCCTGCGCGCCGGCCACATCCCCACCGCCAGGTCGATCCCATGGGGGAAGGCGGCCGACGAGACCGGCCGATTCCGCAGCCGCGATGAGCTCGAGGAGCTGTACGGCTTCATCAACCCGGATGACAAGACCGTCGTCTATTGCCGCATCGGCGAGCGGTCCAGCCACACCTGGTTCGTGCTCACCCACCTGCTGGGCAAGCCCGGGGTACGCAACTATGACGGGTCGTGGACCGAATGGGGCAACGCGGTGCGGGTGCCGATCGTCGCAGGCGAAAGCCCGGGAGTTGTACCCGCCTGATGACGCTTCCCGCGCCGCTGGCCGAGGTGGTGTCCGACTTCGCCGAAGTCCAGGGCCAGGACAAGCTGACGCTGTTGCTGGAATTCGCCGACGACCTGCCGGCCCTGCCCACCGATCTGGCTGAAGCGGCGATGGAGCCGGTGCCCGAGTGCCAGTCCCCGCTGTTTCTGCACGTCGACGCGAGTGACCCAAACCGGGTGCGCCTGCATTTCAGCGCACCTGCCGAAGCGCCGACCACCCGTGGGTTCGCCTCGATTCTGGCCGCCGGCCTTGACGAACAATCCGCTGCTGACATCCTGGCGGTGCCCGAGGATTTCTACACCGAGCTGGGGCTGGCTGCCCTGATCAGCCCGCTGCGGTTACGCGGAATGTCGGCCATGCTTGCCCGGATCAAGCGACGTGTTCGGGAGGCCGCTTGAAAACCTTTAAACCCGGCACCGCGTGGCCGGGCTCGCGGCGCGCCGCTTAGACTTCCCCCGACATCGTTGTAAGAAAATCTCTTAGACAACTCGGTCGAAATGCCAACCAGGAGGCGCAGTGGCTAGTCACGCCAGCTCGAGGATCTCCAAGGTTCTCGTCGCCAACCGCGGCGAGATCGCTGTCCGGGTGATCCGCGCGGCCCGCGATGCGGGCCTGCCCAGCGTGGCGGTGTACGCCGAGCCCGACGCCGAGGCGCCGCACGTGAGTCTGGCCGACGAAGCGTTCGCTCTGGGCGGTCAAACTTCGGCGGAGTCCTACCTGGACTTCGGCAAGATCCTCGACGCGGCAGCGAAATCCGGCGCCAACGCCATACACCCCGGCTACGGCTTCTTGTCGGAGAACGCCGACTTCGCCCAAGCGGTCATCGACGCCGGCCTGATCTGGATCGGCCCCAGCCCGCAGTCGATCCGCGACCTCGGTGACAAGGTCACCGCCCGCCACATCGCCGCCCGCGCGCAGGCGCCCCTGGTGCCCGGTACGCCCGACCCGGTCAAGAACGCCGACGAGGTGGTGGCCTTCGCCAAGGAGTACGGCGTGCCGGTCGCGATCAAGGCGGCCTTCGGCGGCGGCGGCCGCGGCATGAAGGTGGCCCGCAGCATCGAGGAGATCCCCGAGTTGTTCGAGTCGGCCACCCGCGAGGCGGTGGCGGCGTTCGGCCGCGGCGAGTGCTTCGTCGAGCGCTACCTCGACAAGCCCCGCCACGTCGAGGCGCAGGTGATCGCCGATCAGCACGGCAACGTCGTCGTCGCCGGCACCCGGGACTGCTCACTGCAGCGCCGCTTCCAGAAGCTGGTGGAGGAGGCGCCCGCGCCGTTCCTCACCGACGCGCAGCGCAAGGAGATCCACGAGTCGGCGAAGCGGATCTGCAAAGAGGCCCACTACTACGGCGCCGGCACCGTCGAATACCTGGTGGGCCAGGACGGACTGATCTCCTTCCTGGAGGTCAACACCCGACTTCAGGTCGAGCACCCGGTCACCGAGGAGACCGCGGGCATCGACCTGGTGCTGCAGCAGTTCAAGATCGCCAACGGCGACAAGCTGGACCTGACCGAAGACCCGACCCCACGCGGTCATGCCATCGAATTCCGGATCAACGGGGAGGACGCCGGCCGCAACTTCCTGCCCGCGCCCGGCCCGGTCAGCAAGTTCCACCCACCCAGCGGCCCGGGAGTGCGGCTGGACTCCGGTGTCGAGACCGGCTCGGTGATCGGCGGCCAGTTCGACTCGATGCTGGCCAAGCTGATCGTCTACGGCGCTGACCGCCAGGAGGCGCTGGCCCGGGCCCGGCGCGCGCTGGACGAATTCGAGGTCGAAGGCCTTGCCACCGTTATCCCGTTCCACCGCGCCGTGGTGTCCGACCCGGCGTTCATCGGCGACGAGAACGGTTTCTCGGTGCACACCCGCTGGATCGAGACCGAGTGGGACAACACCGTCGAACCCTTCACCGGCGGCGAACTGCTTGACGAAGAGGACGCCCGGCCGCGTCAGAAGGTGGTCGTCGAGGTGGACGGCCGCCGGCTCGAGGTCTCACTGCCCGCCGATCTGGCGCTGTCCAACGGCGCCGGTGCCGACTCGGCCGGTGTCGTCCGCAAGAAGCCCAAGCCCCGCAAGCGGGGTTCGCACGGCGGCGCGGCGGCCTCCGGTGACGCGGTGACCGCCCCCATGCAGGGCACCGTGGTCAAGGTCGCTGTCGAAGAAGGCCAGCAGGTCGCGGTCGGCGACCTGGTGGTGGTGCTCGAGGCGATGAAGATGGAGAACCCGGTCACCGCGCACAAGGAGGGCACCATCACCGGACTCGCGGTCGAAGCCGGTGCCGCTATCACTCAGGGCACGGTGCTCGCAGAGATCAAGTAGCCGGGCAATCAGGTCCGCCCGTTTGACCAGCGAGTCTGTGAATCGGTTGGAGCACGTTGTCGGCCCGGCCCACCGCGGGTAGGGTTCGGAATAGGTTGAGTTCACAGCCGCCCGGAAATGACGTCAGCAATACACCGGGGAGGCGAATTCCCCTTCCATAGTTTTTACGGTGGCTGGCGTGATCCACAGCAAGAATCCTCATCGACTGAGGGGAGTCGGTAATGACTGTGACCCAATCTTGGCAAAGAAGTGGCACTGCCGAATTCACTGTTCGCCCAGCGCCATCGGTCACCGTGATAACCGCACACGGTGAGCTCGACGCCGCGAACGCGAATCAACTCACCGTGTTCGTCGAGCGCTGCGTAGACCATTCGAGTCGGGTGGTCGTGGATCTGCGGGGCTTGGATTTCTTTGGTACTGCGGGTTTTTCGGCGCTGCATCGGATCAATGTCGTGTGTTCAGGCGCGGGCGTGCAATGGGTACTGGTAGTGGGCAGCGCGGTGCACCGGGTAATGCGGATCTGCGATCCCGACGGCACACTTCCGACGACCACGTCGCTACCGGAGTGGGAATTGGGAGCCGGAATCCACGAGGCGCCCAGCGGTTTGGGCCTACTCCAGCTGGTCCCGCAGCCGCGTTAGCGACTTGGCCAAAAGCCGAGACACGTGCATCTGTGAGATGCCGACCCGCTCGGCGATCTGCGTCTGTGTCATGCTCTCGAAAAACCTGAGTACCAACACCATTCGTTCCCGCTCCGGCAATGCCTCGAGCAACGGACGGAGGGCCTCGCGATTTTCGATCCGGTCGAGACGGGTGTCGACGTCGCCTAGCGTGTCTGCGATCGCACGCGCATCGTCGTCATCGCTTCCGCCGGCACTGTCAATGGACAGGGTGTTGTACGAGCTGCCCGCTACCAGGCCCTCGACCACCTCGTCGCGGTCCATACCGAGCTCTGCGGCGAGTTCGGTTGCGGTGGGTGCCCGGCCGAGCCGTTGCGACAGATCGGCGGTGGCCGCGCCCAGCCGCAGGTGCAGTTCCTTCAGGCGCCGGGGAACCTTGACAGACCAGCTGTTGTCGCGGAAATGACGTCGGACCTCTCCCATGATCGTGGGCACAGCGAACGAGACGAAATCCGAACCGGTCTCGACGTCGAAGCGCACTACCGCGTTGACCAATCCGACCCGCGCGACCTGAACCAAGTCGTCACGTGGTTCGCCGCGACCCTCGAACCGCCGGGCGATGTGATCAGCCAGCGGCAGGCACCGCTCTACGATCTTGTCCCGGTGCCGCTGGAATTCTGTTGAGTCGGCGGCGAAACCGGCCAGCTCACGAAACATCTCCGGGACATCGGCGTATTCGTTAGGGCGCGAAGGGGAATCGCGGGCTTCTCGCGAAGTCACCTGGTGGAGGCCGCCCGTCGCGCCGTCAGGGTGATGCCGAACACGCTGCCGGATTCATCGGGGTCGCGACCGTCGTGGAAGGTCTGCACGTCGTCGGCCAGCGAAGTCAGGACATGCCAGCTGAAGCTGCCCGGTGCCACCACATCGTGGGTATCGCACGCCGCGGAAGCCTCCACCACTAATTCGTCGTCTCGCGGATCGACGACCACAACGAGCGTTGCGTCCGGAGTGGCCGAGCGGATCAACCGGGTGCACACTTCGTCCACCGCGAGCCGCAGGTCCGCCACAGCATCGAAATCCAGGTCCTCGAAGGTGCCGATCGCACCGACGAGCGTGCGCAGCATCGCCAGGTTCTCCAGGCGGGCAGCAACGTGCAGTTCGACTGCGCGCTGGCCCTGTTGGCCCTTGTTACGGCGCGATTCGGCATCGCTCATGGCTTCTCCCGGCAACATCTCACTGACACTACGCTCCTCTGGGAACCCGCCCTGGACGCTGCGTTCGAGCCGGTTAGCCATGATCGCCGCCGGGCATGGGCGAAGCTGACGGGATCACACTGGTCGTACTGATCGTGGTCGCAGTAGGCATCTATGTCGGTGCTTTCGTCATTCTGTCCCCCATGATGGGGTAACCACGCTAACGCAACATCGCCGGTACTCAATCATGGTGTACACGTGATACCCGCTCGGCGACGCCGGTAACCTTTAGGTTTCCTGTCGACGGGACAGCGCAGTCACGGGCCGGGATCAGAACCGAACCACGTCTTAGCGTTAGGCAGTGTGCTGGCGCGGCCGACCATCGGGATGCTCGGCGTACCACTGCTCCTCGATGCGGGCCACACGGCGATGCTCCACAACGAACCACAGCGCTCCGGCGACCGATCCGAGCACGGCGATCAGTACCGTCGTGGTGATCCACTCGTAATGTCGGTAGCTGGCAGCTACCGCCGTGCTGATCATCCCGAACACTGCCACAACCAGCAGGATCAACCCCGGCCAGAAAAAATTGTCCTTCATGACGATGCCAGCGTGCGGTTGCGTGGTCCGGGAGTAATCCGTCGGATCGTGATGCGTGTCTCCCATCACGTCTCCCTCCCTCATCGGACGAGACAACAAAATGCTACCTACTCGGCGGACCCAGCGAAATGCCGAATTTGCGCGGGCAAGCTGATTTGGTCAGGTCGAAGCAACGTCCTCGCGAGCGAACAGGTCGGGCAGTGAAATTGCCCCAACCGTTGTCACGAGCCACACCACAACCGTTGTGGCCAGCCAGGATGCACCGCCGCGAATGGTCAGCCCGTGAGTCAATTCCGAGGCAAGACCTAACGCGACGAGCGTCATTGCCAGGCCCGTGCCGCCAAGGAGCAGCGACGCATAACCGTGGGGCAACTTCAAACACACCAACGACAGGGCCGCCTGCGCCACCGAGAACACCAGTACGGCGACGATAAACCCCGACACCGACAACGAAACTCGGGGAACAACCCACGCCGCCACCAGTAGCCCGATCGCCCACGATCCCAGAAGCACAACCGCGCGCAACAGAATTTGCCTCATGGCAATAAGCGTAGGTCTCGGGAGTGCGGCTGTGAAGAACCGCGTTGATTCATCAAAATGCCGCGTGCCACGATAATTTTGGCCTCAATAATTGGTCAATCCGCGGCTCGCGGATGACGATTCAACCGGCCAGTGCGGGGCCCGCGATCGGGAGAACACTCATGGACAGCGTCACCACCATCAGCGTCAACAAAAACCAGCCGGCGCCGTGCCACCCCCACCACGTCCCTTCATCGCGCCACACGCGGTAGGTGCGCAGGAACGCCCATAGTCCCCCGGCCAACAAGATCAGGGGCCCCCCGAACGCCAGCAGTGTCCGCTCCGGCGGGCCGCAGGCCACCGTATCGACGCTCACTCCGCCGCAGGTACTGACCCACGCCGCCGCCAGGATGACGAAGCCGACGCCGACAACCGCCGCCACGACCGCGAACCGGATGGCGGCGCGAACCTCGTCGTCCTCCTGCCCCAAGCGATCCCCACCTGACCGCTCACGTACCTTCGGCATCCTTCACCCTCATATCCCGCATTCGGCTGCTCTTGGTCCATCGCTAGCTAAATCGCTTTAGTTACCGCGTCAATTACATTTGCGAGCCGCGTGGTCCGCATACCCGCGATAAACCAAGGTAAAACGCTTGCGGGTTAAGTTATAGCCGTCAACGCGCGGCGGACGCCGGCTAACGCCGCGTCAATGTCGTCGTGCGAAACGGTCAGTGCGGGACGGAACCGCACGCCGTCTGTACCGGCGGGCAGCAAAATCACGCCACGCCGCCACAGCTGGCGGATCAACTCGTCGCGATCCGCCGTGGTGGGCAGGTCGAACGCACACATCAGGCCGCGGCCGCGGGGGTGGAGGACCAGCGCCGGGAAGTGCTCGGCGAGCTCGTCGAGCCGGGCGCGCAGGTAGCGGCCAAGCTCGGCGGCGCGCTCGAACAGCTCGTCGGACTCGATGACCTCCAGGATGCGGCGGGAGCGCACCATATCGGCGAGGTTGCCGCCCCAGGTCGAGTTGATGCGTGAGGTGACCGCGAAGACGTTGTCGGCGATTTCATCCACGCGGCGACCCGCCATCACTCCGCACACCTGGGTCTTCTTGCCGAACGCCACCACATCGGGTTGCACGCCCAATTGCTGGTAGGCCCAAGGGGTTCCGGTCGATCCGCAGCCGGTCTGCACCTCATCGAAGATCAGCAGCGCGTCGTATTCGTCGCACAGCTCGCGCATCGCCGCGAAGAACTCCGGCCGGAAGTGCCGGTCGCCTCCTTCGCCCTGGATCGGCTCGGCGATGAAGCACGCGATGTCGTGCGGGTGCGCCTCGAATGCCGCGCGGGCCTGGCGCAGCGACTCGGCTTCCAGCTCGTGAATGTCCCGCTCATCCAGGCCGGGCCGGATGAACGGCGCGTCGATGCGCGGCCAATCGAATTTCGGGAAGCGGGCCACGGTGACGGACTTGGTGTTGGTCAGCGACAGCGTGTAGCCGCTGCGGCCGTGGAACGCCCCGCGCAAGTGCAGCACTCGTGTGCCCAGCGCAGGGTCGATGCCGCGGGCCTCGTTGTGGCGGCTCTTCCAGTCAAACGCGACCTTGAGCGCGTTCTCCACCGCCAGTGCGCCACCGTCGACGAAGAACAGATGCGGCAGTTCCGGGTCTCCCAAGACGCGGGCGAAGGTCTCGACGAAGCGGGCCATCGCCACCGAGTACACGTCGGAATTGCTGGGCTTGTTCAGCGCGGCCTCGGTGAGCTCGGCTCGGAAGTCTTCGTCGTCGGCCAGCGCCGGGTGGTTCATCCCCAGTGCCGACGAGGCAAAGAAGGTGAACATGTCGAGGTAGCGCCGGCCGTCTCGGGCGTCGTACAGATAGGAGCCGGCGGAGCGGGTCAGATCAAGCACGAAGTCAAAACCGTCGACCAGAATGCTGCGCGCCAGCACCTCATGGACCTGGTCGGGTTCGGTGAGCCGCTCGGTGAGTGCATAGGAGTTCAGGACGGCGGTCATACCGCCCATCGTAGCCTGATTTTTACGGAATCCTGACGCGTATATTGTAAATTTTACGGTACACGCTGGCGATCACTGTAAAAAGTATTCAATATGATGGTACTTCGAGTCTTGACGTTCGCGGTTGACCGGATCCGTTGCAGCAGATCCTCGAGTACACGCGCGGACTCGACGCGCACCAGCAGGATGTAGCTCTCCTCCCCGGCTACCGAGTGACACGACTCGATCTCCTGGATGTGTTCCAGGCGGGCGGGAGCATCATCGGGTTGAGAAGGATTAAGAGGAGTTATGGCCACGAACGCCGACAGCAAGTGCCCGACCGCCTCCGGATCGATCCGGGCCGAATACCCTGCCACCACGCCCCGGGATTCCAGCCGGCGCACACGCGACTGGACCGCCGAGACCGAAAGGCGGGCACTCGCCGCCAGTTCCGACAGCGTCGCGCGTCCGTTGGCGACCAGCTCGCGGATCAGGATCCGGTCGATATCGTCGAGCGTCTCACCCATGGCCGGAGACTATCGCAGCGACGGGGCGCAATGAGCCCCCAGAAAAAGCTGGTGACCTGGCAGCCGTACGCGCTGTACGCAGCGCTCTCCAAGGAGGCACCCCGATGAGCATGAACCACTCCGACGAGTTGCGCGCCCAGGCACGCGATGCCCTGGCGGCCATCGGGGTGAAGGTC
>DATMMZ010000021.1:0-4295 GCA_035569455.1 Mycobacterium sp.
CCGCGTTGGTTGTGCAGGATTCGGTAGCGTCGGCGCCTCGGTTCGATGTAGGCGAGCAAGACGATGACGAACCGTCCCTTCTCGACTTGGGTTCGGACGAAACCGACGGTGGGTGCCACCAAGGTGCGGTGCGGGCTGGGCAGGACCCGTAGGTCAACCCCGGGGTCCCATTGTTTCCAGAGCTCGCAGAGCCGGTGGGTGGCGTTGGGGTCGGTGTCGACGGCCACCGGGACCACTTCGCCGCCAAGCCGCATCGCGACCTGCAACGCATGTCCGGCGACCTTGCTGATCGTGACGACCGGGACGATGACCATCGCTTCCCCGGAAGGCCTGGGAACGGGTTTGGGTGGCAGCCGGCCCAGATCCAACTGTTCGGCGACGTGATAGTAGTAGCGTTCGATCCGATCGAAGAGCAGCATCAGCCCGGGCACGATGAGCAGCAGCAGCCAGGCGCCCTCGGTGAATTTGCTGACGAAGAGCACCACTCCCGCCACGGCGGTGAGCACCGCGCCGGTCCCGTTGAGTGCGACCTTGCCCACCCAGCCGCGGCCGCGCTGTTGCAGCCAGTGCCGGACCAGTCCGGTTTGGCTGATCGTGAATCCGATAAAGACGCCGATCGCGAACACGGGCAACAACCTGTGGGTCTCGGCATCGACGAGGAGTAGCAGTGCGCCGGCCAGCACGCCTAAAGTGGCCACGCCGTACCGGAACACGGGGCGTTCGGCGCGAAGCGTGAACAGGTGCGGCAGCCGGTGGTCCTTGGCCAGCAGCTGCATCAGCACCGGCAGACCGCCAAAGCTGGTGTTCGCCGCGAGAGCCAACACCAGCGTTACCGACAGGTTGGTCAGATAGAACGGCCACCCGGTTCCAAATGCTCCTGCCGACAGCTGCGCGAGTACGGTGACGTCGCCGCGCGGTGTCACTTCATGCAGCCGGATCAGCGCGCTCAGGCCAAGAAGCATGGCTGCCAGCAACACTCCCAACGCCACCTCGGTGTGCTGGGCCCGCTTGACGGCGGGCGTGCGGAATTGGGGCACTGCGTTGGCGATTGCCTCGACTCCGGTCAGCGAGGAACAACCCGCCGAAAAGGCCTTGAGAATCAACACCAGCCCCAATGCCTCGGTCGCACGGACGGGGCCCAGATCCGCACCGATAACGGCTACCGGATGCGGACGGATGAACCCGACGACGATGATGGCGAAGATACTGACGATGAACACCAGCGTCGGTCCCATCAGCACCTTGGCCGACTCGGCGATGCCGATCAGGTTGATGGCGGTGATCAGGACAAGCCCGGCCATCGTCACGGCCAGCAGGTGATGCGCCATCACCGGAAAGACGCTGCCCAGACTGGCTGCCCCGGCAGCCAGACTCACCGCAACGGTCAACACGTAATCGACGACCAGGCTCGCCGCAGCCAACAGGCTCACCGTTCGGCCGAGGTCCTTTTTGGCCACCGCGTAGGCTCCGCCGCCGTTCGGGTGGACCGCGATCACCTGCCGGTACGAGACCACCAACACCAGCAGCAGCAACGTGATTGCCATCGCGATCGGCAGGGTCAACCGCACTGCGGCCGCACCCGCGGCGACCAAAATCAGCACGATCGCTTCGGGACCATAAGCGACGCTGGACAATGCGTCCAACGACAACGCGGCAACACCGCCGATGGCCGTCAACCGATGCGGATCGCCGCGCTGGTGCCGCCGCACCCGACGATCAGCAATCCGATCGGCCTGTCGTTCTCGCTGGGTGACTACCATTGTGCCGATTGAACACCCCGACGCTCGGGCCCGCGACCGCCACCTCGGAAGTTCATCTTGCCGGCCCCGTTGGTGAGGGCAACGTACACCGGTCGACGGCGGGCCTGCCGACCCACGCGCCACCGGCTCACAGCGTTGCGTGATCGACGCCGCAGCGGACCTGGCGCCCTTTGGAAAGGGGCCCCATGCGTGATTTCCTCTGACCCAACTGCGGGCAGCACCTAGCGTTCGAGAACTCGGTTTGTCTATCCTGCGACAGCGCGTTTGGGTTCTCCTGGACGACACTGCGTTGCTGACGATCACCTCGGGCGAAGACAGTGAGCATGGCGGCGCGGTCAACTGCCGCCAGTATCAATTGTGTGCCAATCTCCATGTGGCCGAATGCAATTGGTTGGTGAAGGTGAGTCCCGGTAATGGGCGCAGGAGCCAAGCTCTGCACGTCGTGCATGGAACCGCGGCCGCCCCAACAACGCCGACACCGCAGCGCTAGCCGCGTTCGCCGCCGCAGAGAAGGCCAAGCGGCGGTTGGTGGTCGAACTCATTGAGCTGAAGCTGCCGATCATTAACCGCGACCAAGATCCGGAGTACGGGCTGGCATTCGACCTGCTGTCCAGCGAGGTGGGGAAAGTCGTCACCGGCCACTACAACGGCGTCATCACACTGGATCTCGCCGAGGGTGACGACGTGCACCGCGCGCAGCTGCGGATCGCGATGGACGAGCCGCACCGCACCCTGCTCGGGCACTTGCGCCACGAGATCGGGCACTACTACTTCTACCGCCTGGTCGGCACCTCGGAGGACTACCTGCCACGGTTCCGTGCGTTGTTCGGCGACCCGACACTGACTACCCGCAGGCGCTGGACCGGCACTACAACCAGGGTCCGCCGGCGGGCTGGAAGAAGAACCTCGAAGAAGAACTACGTCTCCTCGTACGCGACCATGCACCCCGCCGAGGACTGAGCCAAGACCTTTGCGCACTACCTACACATCCGCGACACCCTGGACACCTCAGCCGCCTTCGGCTTCACCGCGTCGAGCGCCACCTTCGAGCGTCGGATGCTGGGGCCCAACGGATTCGACACCATCATCGAGATGTGGCTGCCGCTGGCGTGGGCGCTGAACATGGTGTACCGCTCGATGGGCCGCGACAACCTCTACCCGTTCGTGCTGTCGGAACCGGTGCTGGAGAAGATGCGGTTCATCGACATTACGATCGACGAGATCGCCTCCAATCCCGCCAAGGTGGCCTCGGCCGGCGGCGCGTAGCCTGGACCGCGATGGCCGAGCCCATGCACCTTGGACGCCCGACGGGCGCCCCCAATGTCTGACCACGCGTCGTCGTCCCCCGCGACACAGATCGCCCAAAACAGCGTGTTCGAACGATTCGCCCGCGTCGGGTACGTCGTGAGCGGCCTGCTGCACCTGATCATCGGCTACCTCGCGATCCGGATTGCTCTCGGCGTCGGCGTCGGCACCGCTGACCAATCCGGGGCGCTAGCGGCGTTGGCGGCCAAACCGGGTGGCATCGTCGCGCTGTGGGTTGTCGTGGTCGCGCTTGTGGTGATGGGGCTGTGGCGCCTCGTCGAAACAGCACTTGGTCGGTCGACCGACCCGAAGTCCCAAGGCGCATCATCTGAAGTGTTGGACCGGGTGAAGGCCTTCGCGTTAGCAGCGGTCTATTTCGCATTCGCATACTCTGCGTTCGGATTCGCCCGGGGCGCCGGGAAGTCCACCGGCCAGCAGAATTCGGCGATGAGCGCACGCCTGATGCAGACCGGCGCCGGCACGATCGCACTCATCGCCGGCGGCGTGATCATCGTCGCGGTGGGCGGATATCACGTCTACAAGGGAGCCAGCCGCAACTTTCTCGACGACCTCAAGGGCAATTCCAGCGACCTGGTGCGACGACTGGGCATGGTGGGCTACATCGCTAAAGGCCTGGTTATCGCCGGTGCCGGGGTGCTAGTCGTCGTCGCGGCGGGTCGTTCGGAGCCGAACACGGCCACCGGACTCGACGGGGCCCTCAAAACACTCGGGGCCCAACCCTACGGAGCAGCACTCCTGATCGCCGCCGGCCTGGGAATCATCACCTACGGCCTGTACAGCTTCGCCATGGCCCGATACACCAAAATGTAAGTGCGTCCGGCGGACTCGCTTGCTAGCCGACCCGGTGCCACGATCCTCGCCACGCCGCACGGTTGTCGCCGCCGCAACAGGGTACTTCCGACGTACGGAGTTGTCTGCGGTCGGCCGCCCCGAATTCTGGGCTCCTGGCGGTCCAGGCTGGCAGCTGTCGGGACCGACACCGGACAGGGAATTTGGCAGTCGACACTTCGCCGCATCAGGCTGATCAGGTTTTTCGATTCCTCAGATCGGCATCCCGCCCTGTGGTGGCGATGAAGTCGTCAAGGATGTCCACCACCGCGGTCGGGGACTCGACATGCGGGAAGTGCCCGACACCGGCGAGCACCTCAAGTCGACTACCCGGCACGGCGTCGTGAGCGGCGTAGCCGTGGGCGACAGGAATGATCCGGT
>DATMMZ010000022.1:0-5689 GCA_035569455.1 Mycobacterium sp.
GGTTGACCTGGATGAACACCGTGGAGCCACGCCGAATGCGATATCCGCCGATGACGTCGTCCTCGATGGCGCGCCGCCCGATGATCCAGACCGAGGAGAAGTAGCGCTGAGATTCCTGCAGGCACGCGGTGGTCCACGGCAACCTACCCAGGTCGTCGGCGCCCGGGCGGCGCGTGCCCAGCACGTCGTCCACTTCGGCGAGCATCCGGTCACGGGCCCCGGTGTGCAGCGCCATCAGATACCAGAACCAGGACATGGCACTCGCGGTGGTTTCATGACCGACGAGCATGAATGTCAGGGCCTCGTCGCGGATCCGCCGGCGTGGCCAGGTTCCGCCGTCAGCCCGCAGCAACACGTTGAGCAGGTCAGCAGAGTCGGTCGGGTGCACCAGTCGCTCATCGATCAGCGAGTTGACCGCGCGGTGGAGCGTCAACCCGATGTTGTGCATGTCGCGCAACGGTGGCGGCAGGCGGACGCCCGAGAACGCCAACCAGTGCAGCGTGTCATAGACCGGACGCGGCATGAGACCCCACAGCCCGAGTCGCTCCAGCCGCTCCGCATGCCGCAGCCCCCGTGTCGCCAGGTCGTCCATGATCTGGACCAACGGACCGAAGTCCTGGCTGAACAGGGAATTGGCGACCACCCGCAAGGTTGCCTCGACCATCGTCTGGTGCATGTCGAACCGGGCGCCCGTTCGCAGCGCGTCGGCGACGCCTGTGATCGGGTCGATCATCAGGTCGACGAGGCCGTTGAGGTGACGCCGCGCGAAGGTCGGGTTCAGCACACCCCGGTGGGCGGCCCAGGAATCGCCCTCGTCGGTGACCAAATTAACGCCCGCGGCGGCTCGGATGGGCTCATATTCGTTTGACTTGACGTATTTGAGCCGGGCCTCGTGCAGCACGTGATCCACATAGTCGGGATGGCTGATGGATACGAAACGCCTACCGGCACACCGAAATCGGCTGATATCGCTGCCGCGTAACCGGCCCAGGAAACCGTCGCCGACGTCGAAGCCGACGGTGATGGCCTCGCGGGTCATCGTCCAGGTGCTCAGCCGTTTGGCCGGTGCTGCCCGAGGTGGCGAACCGGTCAGGCCGACCCGATCGATGTACTTTGCGCTACCCATCGCGGTGCCTCCATCGATGTCATGGGGGAACGATGGCCGCCACGTCGGGCGTCGAGTTCCGTGATGGAAATCGTTGCTTGCGTTAGCTTCGGTGAGCCCAGTAACGCGCCACTGCAATTTCGCGCGGTTTCGTTGCAGCAGTACTGAGTCGCGACGTTCCCTTTCACGCTCGGGACAGACCAGATGGCGGCGGCAACCGCCAGGGCGGTTGGGTGCGGCAGCGTGCTAGTGATACGACCAGCGGCGGCGAAGAGCGGTCATCGTCGGCAGGGATGGTCTTGATGGAAGCGTTGCTTCTGGCTGCGCCGTGGAGGACGTTTCGGTGGTATTTCGGTCAGCGCCACTACTCAGGGACGTACTGGTCGTCAACACGGACGGCCGGGATTAAGTGCAGCGGTCATGGCGAACTCCTTTGTTTAGGTGGTGTTTTCGTTCTTGGCTGATGGCTTGTAGTGCTTGCGGACTCACCGCTGGCGTGCATCCGCTGCGCCAGAGCGGTGCCAGTTCGCGCGGTTGGGAACCTACAGTCGACGTGCAGCGAAGATGAACAAAGTGTCGTTGTTGTTTAACAAGCCAAAGGCCGTTTCTGGGAAGATCCTGTTTCCTGCCAACTATGCCTCTACCGGGCGCGGCGTCAGTGTCGGTCAGCCCTCAGCTCTATCCTGGAATCTTGTTCATCTAGTTGTTTGGTGGCTGCCGGTTTAGCTGATTTAGCAGATCATGCAAATCAAGCTAACTATCCGTGTACGTAGTCTCCGGGGGCCTCGGTCAGTCGGCGGTAGCGCGAGTTACCGACCGTCGGTGGCTTTACCTGGTCGCCGGCCAGCGGATCCGACCAGCTCAGCCAGTCCTGCCACCACGACGCGGATTGGCGGGTGCAGGCCGCCCGCCACTGGTCGGCCCGTTCGGGATAGCCCGTGCGGTCCTCGCTGGCCTCCAACCATGCCTTGGGCGAGGGTGGATTGACGATCCCGGCGATGTGACCGCCGCTGGACAGCACGTACCGCACCGGCCCGCCGAGTAGTCGGGTCGCCGCGTAGGAGGCGTGCCAGGGCACGATGTGGTCGTTGACCGCGCCTACCACGTAGGTGTCGTTGGTGACCTTGCCGAGATCGAGCCGGCGTCCCGCGAGCTCGAAGTCCCCGGTGGCCAGCTCATTGCGGACATACAGTGAGTTCAGGTAGGTGCTGTGCATCGCGGCGGGCATCCGTGTTGAGTCGGCGTTCCAGGCCAGGATGTCGAACGCCTTGGCGGGCTCGCCGAGCAGCCAATGCGACACCACGTAGCGGAAGATCAAGTCGCGCGGGCGCAGGATGTCGAAAGCCGCCGACATATCCTCGGCGCCAAGGAAACCGGTCTCGTTCATCCGTATCGCGAGCCGCTCCAACGTTGCCGGGTCGACCATGGCGCCCAGGTCTCCGGGCTCGGAGTAGTCAAGCATGGTGTTGATGATGGTCAACGCGCCGATCCGGTCGTCACCGCCGGCTTTGAGGTAAGCCGCCGCCATCGTCGCCATCGCCCCGCCCAGACACACCGACAGCACGTCGATGCGATCGGCCTTGGTGATCGCGGTGACCACGTCGAGGGCGGCCAGCAGGCCCTCGGTGAGGTAGTCGTCCAGGGTCAGGCCCCGCATCGACTCATCGGGGTTGCGATAACTGATCATGAACGCGGTCCGGCCATGCCGTATCGCCCATTCGACGAGGCTTCGGCCCGGCGCGAGGTCCATGATGTAGAACTTGTTGATCCACGGTGGGCTGAAGAGCACCGGGACCTCGCGCACCTGGTCGGTCTGCGGTGCGTACTGGATCAGCTCGATCAGCTCGTTGCGGTAGATCACCGAGCCGGCGGTTGCGGCGAGGTTGTCGCCGAGCTTGAACCCGGACGTGTCCACCTGGCTGGGGAAACCTCGGCGCTGGCGGATGTCGTTGAGCGCGTATCGCATTCCGTCGGTGACACTGCGGCCACCGGTCTGCAACGCGCGCACCAGCGCGGTCGGATTGGTTGCCAAGAAATTGGTGGGTGCCAGCGCGTCGGCAATCAGATGCAACGCCATCGCCGCCTTGTGGTCGCTAAGGTCGTCACGGCGGCCCGCGGCCAGTACGTCGTCGAGGCACTGACACCCGATCAGATAGCCCTGCTGCAGCGCGGCGAAGAAGGGATTCTGCGTCCATGCCGGGTCGGTGAACCGGTTGTCGCTGGCCTCGGGTGCCACCGCGGGCTCCGGGTGCTGTCCCGCCAGCATCCGCGCGGTGTGCACCGTGGCGCGCGCCGACGACCCGGCGAGTTTGGCTGTCGCGCCCAGCAGGGCGACCGGATGGCCGGCCGCGCGCGCCGCGACCGCCGCGGTGGCACCGCTCCACCCGAGCGGGTCGACCCGCGCCTGCACCTTCTGGGTGGCCCTGGTCAGCGGTGTGAGCATCAATTCGGCTGCGTTGAGTGCCATCTAGCCCTCCGTGGGCGGTGCGTAGTAGCGAAACAGTACCGCTAGCTCGCCGGCGGTCAGCGGTTCGTCAAGGCTGGAGAAACCGGTGCTGTGGGATCGGCGCGGCTGGCCCCCGCACCGGATTACGGACTGCAAAACACGCGCGGAGACCTCGGTCATGATCAGCCGTGGATCCTGGTGGCCCGGCCGGCCCATTCGAGGTCCCGCAGTTGCTGTTTCAAGACCTTGCCGGTGGCCGACCGGGGAAGTGCGTCGACGAATGCCACCATTTTGGGGGCTTTGTAGCCGGCGATCTTGACCTTCACGTGCGCGATCAACTCGTCCTCGGTAGCGACCTTCTCGGCACGCAGCACGACGTAGGCCTTGGGTCGCTCACCCCATCGCTCGTCGGGCACCCCGATCACCGCGACCTCGGCCACCGCGGGATGGGATAGCAGCGCCTGCTCGAGCTCGACCGACGAAATGTTCTCGCCGCCCGAGATGACCACGTCTTTGGCCCGGTCGACGAGTTGGACGTACCCGTCGGGATGGCGCACGCCGAGGTCACCGGAGTGAAACCAGCCGCCGGCGAACGCGGTGGCGGTGGCCGCCTCATCACGGTAGTAGCCCTTCATCACGGTATTGCCCCGCATCACGATCTCGCCGACGGCGACCCCGTCGCACGGGACGTCCTCGAGTTCGAGGGTGTCTGGGTCGGTTTGGACCACCCGTAGCTCGTCTGCGGTGATCATGCCGACGCCTTGGCGCGCCAACTTGACCGACAGCGCCTCCGGGTCCAGTCCCGCCCATGTCGGCTGGTACTCACACATCGCATACGGGCCGTAGGTCTCGGTGAGGCCGTAGAGGTGAAAGACGCGGGCCCGCAACTCCTCGAGCTGTTTGGTGGCCGCGGGGCTGGGCGGAGCGCCGCCGGTCGCGATGCTCAGCGGCCGCTCGAGCGGGTGGGCCTCGGCCGCCTCAGCCATGATCGACAACACCGCTGGGGCGCCGGACAGGTGGTCGATGTTCTCCTCGGCGAGCAGCCGCCAGATATCGGGCCCGCGCACCGCACGCAGGCAGACGTGGGTCCCGGCGACGGCGGTGACCGCCCACGCCCCGCACCAGCCGTTGCAGTGGAACAACGGCAGCGTCCACAGGTAGTTGGTGGTGAAGTCGAAGCCTTGGTGGATCACCTGACCGAGCGCGTTGAGGTAGGCGCCGCGATGCGTATACGTCACGCCCCTGGGTCGCCCGGTCGTGCCCGACGTGTAGTTGATCGCGATCGTCGCGGTCTCATCGGCGACCGCCCACTCGGGCTCGGCGGCGGCGCAACCCCGCGCCAGGAACGATTCGTAGGTGCCGCCGGTGCCGTCCTGCTCGGGCAGCACGACGAGTTCGGCTGCACCCGAAGCGAGTACGGCGCCATGCTGGTCGGCGAGCGACCCGTCGGCGAAGACCAGCCCGGCCGAACAGTGATCGAGGATATAGGCGATCTCATCGCTGGATAGCCGGGTGTTGATCGCCACCAGCGCCGCCCCGGCCAGCGGCACACCGAAGTGGGCGATCACGAGTTCGGCCGAGTTGCCGGCCAGGTAGGCGATGCTGTCGCCCGCACCGACACCGCTGGCCGCGATCGCGCGCGCCAGCGCGGCGGCGCTTTCCGCGGCCTCGGTGTAGCTCAACCGCCGCGAACCGTCGACAATCGCGGTCTTCTCCGGATACACATCGGCCGCACGGCGCAAAAACCGAAGCGGCGTAAGCGGGGTGTCTACGACACGTCGCTGATTAGTGATCATCGCGCCTTCGTTTCGAGGTATCGCAAAAGCGGGGGCCGGGCAGGCTATTCCACAGCACCTCGATGTCGGTGCGGTTGGCGGCCGTCTGCCCCTTCCCGCCGTTCGCCGGGCCCTTCTGCGTCCAGTACAGGTAGCTGCGGGCGGGGTCAACCGCGACACCGACGCACTCCTGAAGTTGGGTGTCGTCAGGGGTGTTTACGGCCAGGTCCATCAGGCCTGTCCCGTCGATCCGGACCCGGCTCACGCGGGAGCCCTCCCGGTCGCCCCAGTACAGCGTCCCGGCACCGTCGGATGCCAATTGCTTACCGGTAGTGATCGCCCCGGTCGGGATCACGTCGCGGG
>DATMMZ010000023.1:0-5991 GCA_035569455.1 Mycobacterium sp.
CGTGGTGCTGCCCAGAGCGTTAACGCCGACGCCGCCGCCGAATCCGAGCGCAAAGGCCAGCGCGGCCGCACCACCGAACATCGCGAAAGTCTTCTTGGTTCCACTCATCTGACTCTCCTGTCAACTCAAAAGCTATCTACAAGTCAACAGTACGCCTATGCAACTGTTGCCTGAGGAAGCTTCATGAGAGATTCCTCACGCCGACCAGGTCGGTGTTGGAGCTAACAAGCGAACCGAAGGTTCGACCGCGGGCGAGGTGCGCTCTAGCCTTCCTTGGTGATCAACTTCCGCAGCGCCACTCGATCGGGCTTCAGCAGCTCCTCGATGCGCGGCTTGTCCACATCGGCGACGATGATCTCGCCGACCTCCTGATAGACCTCGCTGAAGATGCCGTGGGATTTCATCTTTGAGGTCTGATAGAGGTTGTCCTCGGTCGGCGTCACGTAAATTACCGCGTCGGCCTTGAAGCGGTTCACCAGCCACAGGTGGATCAACGTCATCAGTCGCTTCTGCCGGAGCTTCTCGGCGAAGGTGTTCTGGTCGCGCACCTGAAGGATGCTGCGGCCGTGCCGGTCCTTGATGGGATCGACGACGACATTGGCCAGCTGCTCGTCACCGTCGCCGTAGATCCCGAGCTCGAGCACATCCGAGCCCGCGCGGCGTGGCCGGAGTTGCACGCGCAGTTTCTCGCCCAGCTGGTAGTGCTCGCTCCACAGCGCCAGCCATTCCTCCAGCAGCTTCTTCGGCACCTCCGTCTGCACCAGGTGCTGGTGCTGCGTGGAGCCCTTGCCCATGGCCTTGGTTGTCGCCGTGCGCCCGGAGGACGCGGCCAGCGCGGCGTCGCTGCGCGGGCCGCCGACCAGGGTCTGCGGGGTCCGGTAGGGCGATTCGACCAGACGCATCTTGCGCTGCAACCGAGCCAGCGCCAGCATGCCGTCCTGCTGCAGCGAGGTGGCGAACTCCTCGGCGGCCACACCGTCGATCTGGTGTCCGCCGTAGGTGATGAAGTTGAAGACAAAGCCCATCTTCCCGAGCTCCTCGGGGAAGCGCTTCATCTCCTCGTCGGTCATGCCGGTGGTGTCCCAGTTGAACGATGGCGAGAGGTTGTAAGCCAGCATCTGCTCCGGGAACTCGGCATGGATTGCCTCGGCGAACTCCCGGGCGTCGGCCAGATCCGCCGTCTTCGTCTCCATCCAAAGGATGTCGGCGAACGGTGCCGCTGCCAGGGACTTGGCGATCGCGTACGGAATGCCGCCGCGGATCTGGTAGTAGCCTTCCGGGCTCCTCGCCAGCTCAGGGTCCCAGGGCGGGTCGGCGCCTAGCTCCCTTGCCTTCTCCCGGGCCGCGTAATGCGACGTCCGGGCGGCGAACTGGCGCCACTGCCCGGGGCTCATGTTCGCCGGCTCGTCTTCGCTCTCGCCGAACTCGAGCACCTCGGCCACGGCGTCGCTGTAGGTCATCAGCCCGGCGTCGTCCTCCCAGGCGGCCACGAACCGTGACTCGACCTGGTCGAAGAGATCGTCGATGGACTTCTGCCCGTCGTCCTGCCAGGCATTGACGGCGTCGGAGACCAGGCCCAGAATCCCTTGGCGCTCAAGCCACGCGTTGGCGAAGGCGTACTCGCCGTCGGCAAGGGCATACAGAAGGTGACCGTTCAGCTCCTTAACGCCCAGCTCGTAGAAGCGCCGCACCAGCGCAAGGAAACAGCCCTTGTAGGAAGGAATGGCCAGGTTGGTGGCGCCGAGCAGGAACGCCTGGTCGCGCTCGTCGGAGCGGCTGTCGATCAGGTTGGCCGCCTCGGCATCGGTGCGCGCGACGATGATGCCGGGGACCCGCATGATGTCGAGCTGGAAGCGGGCCGCGTTGAGGCGCTTGATCTGTTCATCCGAGGGCACCAGAACCTTGCCGCCCTGGTGGCCACACTTCTTGGTGCCGGGGCGCTGATCCTCGATGTGGTATCCCGGGACGCCGATCTCGACGAAACGCCGGATGAGGTTGCGCACGTGCGGGTCACCGCCGTGGCCCGTGTCGGCGTCGGCGATGATGAACGGCCGGTAGTCATATTGCTTGGTGGTGGCGCGCTGCTGCTCGCTCATCTGGAGGCGCTGGTACTCCTGGTTGCGGTCCGCGGTCAGCAGGGCGCGCACCAGCACGGCGGCGTCGTCGGGCACCTGGCTCAGCGGGTAGCTGGCAAGGTCCGGGCCGGGATCTTCGGTGGTGGAGCCCTTCGCTGACGTCGCCCAGCCGCCGAGGTAGATCCCCTCGATGCCCATCCGCTTCATGCTCACGGCCTGGCCCCCCGAGTAGGGGCCGAATGTCGTGATGCTCTTTTTCGCCGCGAAGAGCTCGCGCAGGCGATCGTAGAAGGCCTCCGCCGCCTCTCGCGCCACGGTGTAGTCGGTGGGGATCGTGCCGCGCTGCTCTACGACCTGGCGGGCTGTGTAGAGGCGAATGATGCCGTCAAAGCGCGAGCCGTCGAAGTATCGCTGCGTCGCGGCTACATCTCTATCAAAGTTCTGCTCGAACGGTGTAGGGACCTCAGTGTCCGTTTCGACGATAGCCATGGGCTTACGCTCCTCTTTAGCCCGGATTCCCCTGACGGAGTGAAGTGTATCCCCAGGCTGGTGAGTTAAATCACCGGCCAATGGAGCACCGGCTTCGACGACCGAGGCCGCAGTCAGCAAAGCGGTCGGCGGTGAAGCTCACGCGGTCTGCGAGGTGGCAGGGCACATGAAATCCCCCGCCGGCGATGGCTTTGGATGCGTAGTCCGCCACGCCGCTCGATGTTTCAGCGTTAGGTTGACGAACTTCGGTGTCGCCGCGGTTCCGACGTCAGCAGCGGTCATCATTAGTTCTGAAATAGTATGGCGCCGAACGTGATAGCCATCCCGGCAGCCGTCATCCCCTGAGCTCCGCTACCCATCCGACCATGCCAGTCGCTAGCGGCGCCGTACCGCCGCTCTCTCGTGAACCGGTATGCCCAGAAGATCGCCGCGACCGCGAAGCCGACAAACCAGAACCAATTAAACGCGCTAACCCATTCGTGCGATTCGCTCGTCGGCGTGCCGGTCGCAGCCACGTCCATACCGGGCATCGGTGTATCCGGCGATGTCGGGTGATGGCTGCCCGAATGATCGCGGAAGTGGTGATGCTTCGTGTCGGCGTACATCCACACCATCGCCAGCATCATCAGGGCGTGATATCCGCATACCGCCCGCTGGGCCATCGTTCGGGCCGAAACAACGATCATGGTCACGAACCACGCCGTGGCCACTAGGAAGAACAACGCAGGTCCGGTCGTGGGCAAATGTGCACCCCACGGCCAGACCATCACCGCCATCGCGATCGCCATCACGAAATGCAACCCGTTGCTGATGACGGAGGTCCACGCTCGGTGTTGGGTGACCACGGCGAAACCCCATACGGCGGCGCTCAGCACGAATAGACCGGTGGCCACCCACCGAAGCAATAGATCGTTGATCACTTGAGGCTCCGCGGCTCAGATCGGGATCGTCGCCGGTAACCCGGCAGCGGGGTAGGGTCACTGCCGCGCGGCCGGAATTGCGCTTTGACCGTTGGTTTCTCCCCCCGTCGGTGCCGTTCGGGCTGGGCCCCGGGAACAGCGACCTGCGGGTCGAGGCGGGAAGCCTTCACGTCAAAATGGGATGGGCGTTTGCCGCCGACATTCCCTTGATGTCGATCACAAGTGCCAAGCCCACCAACACCCGGGCGTACACAGCAGGCGTGCACTATGGATTTGGCCGGTGGCTGGTCAACGGGTCGGTTAAAGGTCTGGTCAAGTTGAGGATCGATCCGGCGGCACCGGCCAGGGTGTGGACGATGTCGGTGCCAGTAAGCGAGTTGTGGGTAGGCGTGACCGACCCGGATGCGCTCGTCGCCGCCTGCACAGCAAAGTAGCCCGCGCTCAACGCGGTTCGCAGCCAGCACGTCCCCGCAACCAATCCCGCTGGCGACGGACGAATTCGGCGTCAACGACCTTCCCATGACCCGGGACGTAGATGGCGTCGGGTCCGCCGATCGCGAGCAACCGATCAAGCGTGGCGGGCCAGGCCGGCAGGTCCGAATCGGCGTCGATACAGGGGTCGCCGGACTCCTCGACAAGATCACCGGTGAAGACCACGGCCGGGCCGTCTTCGTCGTCTGGGGCAGGCGCCACCACGACCAGGTCTGCGGTGGTGTGGCCGCGGCCCGGGTGGGCGATCGTCACGGTGCGACCTCCGAGATCGATGATGGTGTCACGGATCCCGCGCTGCGGTGGCCTCAAGGCCGCGATCGCGCGGTCGACCTCCCCGGCGTCCGCGCCGTAGCTCAGGGCGTCGCCGCGCAGGTGGTCGGTAGCCGACGACAGGTGTTCGACAACTTCGGGTGCGCAGAAGATCTCTGCATCGGCGAACCGCGATGAACCCAAGACATGGTCGAAGTGCTTGTGCGTCAACACAACATGCGTCACCGGGCACCCTGCGATCTGCCGGATATCGGCGTCGACCGCGGCGGCTTCGACGAGGGTGGTGCCGGTGTCGACGACGAGCGATCCGGTGCCGCCCTGCACCAGGCCGATCGTGACGTCGCAGAACGGCAGCCGGCAACGATGCACACTGCCGGTCAGCGGCTCCCAGTCGTAATGCACAAAGAGGAAGGTAACCCAGCATCGCTGTGATGTGTCAGTACGATTTCGCCCATGGCGTCGAGATCGTCGCGACCCAGAGGCGTTCGGTGACCACCGCGTGGTTCGCCGGCAAGTCCGGCGCTCCGTGACGCGGCGCGAACGTGTCGGAGATGATTGACATGTCGGGTTTCTCCGACATATATTGCCGGTCGTGACCGCGTCCGATCGCGCTTGCGACCGCATCTGCGACGTGTTCGCGGCGCTGGCTAACCCGGTGCGGCGGCAATTGCTCGAGATTCTCACCGGGCAGCCATTGTCCGCCGGGGAACTCAGTGACCGGTTCGAGCTCAGCCGCCCCGCCGTCGCCGAGCACCTCAAGGTTCTGCGTGACGCAGGGCTGGTGGCCGACGAGGCGCAGGGGCGCCGGCGCATTTATCGCCTGACCGCAGAACCGCTGGCCGAGCTGGGCGCGTGGTTGCATCCGTTTGAGAAGTTCTGGCGTGCGCGATTGGCCGTACTCGCCGAGTCAGCGGGGGAGTTGGAATGACCGAGACATCAACGCCCGCGACGATCCGCGTGGACCAATTCGTGGCGGCACCGCCGGCGAAAGTGTGGCGACTGCTGACCGAACCGGAGCTGATGCGACTCTGGTGGGCCGAGGGTCAGGTGGCCGCGGTGGTCGGTCACCAATTCACCCTCGACATGCCGGGCTACGGCCAGCAACCCTGCAAGGTGCCCGAGGTGGATCCACCCCACCGCTTCGTCTACACCTTCACCCCAGCCTGGACCCTGACCTGGCGGCTTGAGCCGGAAGGCACGGGTACCCGGGTGTTTCTGGAGCACAGCGGTTTTGACCTGGACGACAAACGGATGGCCGACGCATTCAATCGCATCGGACCGGGCTGGCGCGACGTCGTGCTCGCCCGCCTTGCGGACTCCTGCGGAATCCTCAGCACAGGCCTAACGACACGGAGGTAAACGATGCGCGCAGTCGTCATCACCAAGCACGGCGACCCATCGGTCTTGCAGGTGCAGCAGCGGCCGGACCCGCCCCCGCCTGGCCCGGGCCAGCTGCAGATCGCCGTACGTGCGGCGGGGGTGAACTTCGCCGACCATCTTGCCCGCGTCGGTCTGTACCCGGGCGCGCCGAAATTGCCGGCGGTGGTGGGCTACGAAGTCGCCGGGACCGTCGAGGCCGTCGGCGAAGGTGTCGACCCGAACCGACTCGGCGAACGAGTGCTGGCCGGTACGCGATTCGGTGGCTATGCCGAAATCGTCAACGTGGCGGCCGCCGACTCGGTGGCTCTGCCGGATGCGCTGAGCTTCGAGCAGGGCGCCGCGGTCCCGGTCAACTACGCGACCGC
>DATMMZ010000024.1:0-6492 GCA_035569455.1 Mycobacterium sp.
GGCGTAGGTGAACGCCCAGCGGCCCTTGTCGCAGTTCCACTCCTCGTTCACGTCGGGGTCATCACCGGCCAGCCGGCGCAGCACCACCCCGCGGCGGTGGTCGGTGCGCTGCGCACACCCGCTCGCGCAGTGCTCACACACACTGGGGCTGGACACCAGATCAAACGGGCGCGCCCGGAACCGATACGCCGCCCCGGTCAGCGCCCCGACCGGGCAGATCTGCACCGTGTTGCCCGAAAAATAGGAGTCGAACGGCTCCTTGGTGTAGATACCGACCTGCTGCAGAGCGCCGCGCTCCAACAACTCGATGAACGGGTCCCCGGCGATTTGATTGGAGAACCGGGTGCAGCGCGCGCACAGCACACACCGCTCGCGGTCCAGAAGCACCTGGGAGCTGATGTTGATCGGCTTGGGGAAGGTGCGCTTGACATCCTCGAAGCGCGAGTCCGCGCGCCCGTTGGACATCGCCTGGTTCTGCAGCGGGCACTCGCCACCCTTGTCGCACACCGGGCAGTCCAGCGGATGATTGATCAACAACAACTCCATCACGCCGCGCTGCGCCTTGTCGGCGGCCGCCGAGGTCAACTGGGTGCGCACCACCATCCCCTCGGTGGCCACGATCGTGCACGACGCCATCGGCTTGCGCTGACCCTCCACCTCCACCAGACACTGCCGACACGCACCCACCGGATCCAACAACGGATGATCACAAAACCGCGGAATCTGAACACCGATCAACTCCGCCGCCCGAATCACCAACGTGCCCTTCGGCACCGACAGCTCGACGTCGTCGATCGTCAGCGTCACCATCTCGGTTTCCGAGACGGGGATTTTGTCGGCCGTCGCCGTCATACCGCTGCCCCTTCGGGCGCCACCAGCATGGAATCGCGCGGGTCGAACGGGCAGCCCTGCTGCTCGACATGTGCGATGTACTCGTCGCGGAAGTGCTTGATCGAGGAGATGATCGGGCTGGCCGCGCCGTCACCCAACGCGCAGAACGACTTCCCGTTGATGGTGTCGGAGATATCGAGCAGCTTGTCGATATCGGCCGCGGTGCCCTCGCCGTTCTCAAGGCGCTCATAGATCTGCGCCAGCCAGTAGGTGCCCTCCCGGCACGGGGTGCACTTGCCGCACGATTCGTGCTCATAGAACTCCGTCCAGCGGCCCACCGCGCGCACCACGCAGGTGGTCTCGTCGAAGATCTGCAACGCCTTGGTGCCCAGCATCGACCCGACCGCGCCCACCCCCTCGTAATCCAGCGGCACATCCAGATGCTCGTCGGTCAGGATCGGTGTCGAGGACCCGCCCGGCGTCCAGAACTTCAACCGGTGCCCAGCGCGCACCCCGCCGGCATAATCGAGCAACTCACGCAACGTGATCCCCAACGGCGCCTCATACTGACCCGGCCGCGTCACATGCCCCGACAACGAATACAACGTGAAACCCGGCGACTTATCACTACCCATCGACCGGAACCAGTCGACGCCGTTGAGGAGGATCGGCGGCACGCTGGCGATCGATTCGACGTTGTTCACCACGGTCGGGCACGCGTACAGACCCGACACGGCGGGAAACGGCGGCCGCAGCCTCGGCTGGCCGCGGCGGCCCTCCAGCGAGTCGAGCAGCGCGGTCTCCTCACCGCAGATGTAGGCGCCGGCCCCGGCGTGCACGATGATCTCCAGGTCGAATCCCGAGCCCTGGATGTTGCGGCCCACATACCCGGCCGCATACGCCTCGGCGACCGCGGCGCGCAGTCGGCGCAACACCGGAACCACCTCGCCGCGAACATAAATGAACGCATGCGACGCCCGAATCGCATACGCCGCAATAATCACACCCTCCACAAGGAAGTGCGGCGTCATGAACACCAGCGGGATGTCCTTGCAGGTCCCCGGCTCGGACTCGTCGGCATTGACGACGAGATAGTGCGGCTTGGCGCCGGCCCCGCTCGGATCCTGGGGAATGAAGCCCCATTTCATCCCGGTGCCGAAACCCGCACCGCCCCGGCCTCGCAGCCCGGAGTCCTTGACGGTCTGCAGCACCTCGTCGGGGCTCACGGCCAGCGCACCGGCGAGCGCCTGGTAACCGTCGTGCTCGCGGTAGGTGTCGAGAGTCCACGACTTCGGGTCATCCCAGAATCGGGTCAGGACGGGCGTCAGCGGTGTGCGGCCGGCCATCTCAGCCGTTCTCCGTTGCCGGGGCAGGGGGCGCCTGGGTGCCACTCTCTTCCGCGGCGCGCAGGCCGGCGAGTGTGGCTGCGCCGGGCCCGCCCTGGCCGTCGTCGGGGCGGTCATCGGCGAAACCGGCCAGGATCCGCGACGTTTCGCGGAACGTGCACAACGGCAGGCCACGGGACGGGGCGACGGGTTGGCCGTTGCGCAGTTTGTCGACGAGTTCGATCGTGGACTGCGGGGTCTGGTTGTCGAAGAACTCCCAATTGACCATCACCACCGGCGCATAGTCGCAAGCGGCGTTGCACTCCACATGCTGCAGCGTGATCCGCCGGTCGGCGGTGGTCTCATCGTGGCCTACGCCCAGATGCTCGCTGAGCGCATCGAAGATCGCGTCGCCGCCCATGATCGCGCACAACGTGTTGGTGCACACCCCGACCAGATACTCGCCGGTGGGATCACGCCGGTACATCGAGTAAAACGTCGCCACCGCGGTCACCTCGGCGCCGGTCAACCCCAGCACCGCCGCGCAGAACTCCACCCCCGCCGGAGTCACACAGCCGTCCTCGGCCTGCACCAAATGCAGCAGCGGCAACAGCGCCGACCGCGACTGCGGATAACGAGCGACGATCTCCGCGGCATCGGCCTGCAACCGGGCACGCACATCCACCGGATAAGACTCGCGACCACGAAGATGGGTGGGCTCACCAGGTTTGGCCCCAAGCGGGACGAACACCGTACTCGGTTTATCGTCGGCGCCCAGCGCCGTCATCGGTCAACTCCACCCATGACGGGGTCAATGGATGCGACCGCCGAGATCGCGTCGGCCACCATTCCGCCCTCGCACATCGCGGCGACGGCCTGCAGATTGGTGAACGACGGGTCGCGGTAGTGCACCCGGTAGGGTCGGGTGCCGCCGTCGCTGACCATGTGCACCCCGAGCTCACCCCGCGGGGATTCGACTGCGACGTAAACCTGTCCGGCGGGAACGCCGATGCCTTCGGTGACGATCTTGAAGTGGTGGATCAACGCCTCCATCGAGCTGCCCATGATCTTGGCGATGTATTCGGGCGAATTGCCGAGACCATCGGGACCGAGCTTGAGGTCCGCCGGCCACGCCAGCTTCTTGTCGCTGATCATCACCGGGCCGGGCCCAAGCTTGTCGAGTTTGTCTACGCACTGTTTGGCGATCCTGATCGACTCGGTCATCTCCTTGACGCGGATGAGGAATCGCCCGTAGGCGTCGCACCCGTCGTCGGTGATGACGTCGAATTCGTAGTCCTCGTAACCGCAATACGGCTCGGCGCGCCGTAGATCGTGCGGCAGCCCGGTGCTGCGCAATATGGGCCCGGTGATCCCGAGTGCCATGCATCCGGTCAGATCCAGGTAGCCGATGCCCTGAGTGCGGGCTTTCCAGATGTAGTTCTCTTTGAGCAGGTTCTCCATGTCGCGCAAGCGTTTCGGCAACAGCTTGAGCAGATCACGCAGCCGCGGTATCGCATCGTCGGGCAGGCCGGCGGCCAGTCCGCCGGGCCGGATGTAGGCGTGGTTCATCCGCAGGCCGGTGATGGCCTCGAAGACGTTCATCACGAGTTCGCGTTCCCGGAACCCGTAGAACATCGCCGACATCGCACCCAACTCCATGCCGCCGGTGGCCAGGGCGACCAGGTGGCTGGAGATCCGGTTGAGCTCCATCAGCATCACGCGGATCACGCTGGCGCGCTCGGGAATGTCGTCGGTGATGCCGAGCAGCTTCTCGACCCCGAGGCAGTAGGCGGTTTCGTTGAAGAACGGCGCCAGGTAATCCATCCGGGTCACGAACGTCACACCCTGGGTCCAGTTGCGGTACTCCAGGTTCTTCTCGATCCCGGTGTGCAGATATCCGATGCCGCAGCGCGCCTCGGTGACGGTCTCGCCCTCGATCTCCAGGATGAGACGCAGGACGCCGTGCGTCGACGGGTGTTGCGGGCCCATGTTGACCACGATGCGTTCGCCCGCGGCGGATTCTCTTGCGGCGGCGACGACCTCGTTCCAGTCCTGGCCGCCGACCATGACGACGGTGTCGGTCGGGCCATCCGGTGTGCGCATCAGTTGTAGGCCCTCCGCTCGTCGGGCGGCGGGATCTCGGCGCCCTTGTACTCCACCGGAACGCCGCCCAACGGATAGTCCTTGCGCTGCGGGTGCCCCACCCAGTCGTCGGGCATCTCGATGCGGGTCAGCGCCGGGTGCCCGTCGAAGATGATGCCGAAGAAGTCGTAGGTCTCGCGCTCATGCCAGTCCGTAGTCGGGTACACCGAAAACAGCGACGGCACATGCGGATCGGCGTCGGGCGCGGCCACTTCCAACCGGATGCGACGGTTGTGGGTGATCGACATCAGAGGGTAGACGGCGTGCAGTTCGCTGCCGGTCTCGTGCGGGTAGTGCACGCCGGAAACACCGAGGCACAGCTCGAATCGCAGCGCGGGATCGTCGCGCAGTGTCTTGGCGACGGCGACCAGTTGCTCGCGCCGCACGTCGAGGGTGAGCTCATCGCGAAACACCACGACGCGCTCCACAGCAGCGGTGAACGCGTCCTCGCCGAGCGCTTCGATCAACCTGTCGACCACGTCGTCGAAATAGCCTCCATAGGGCCGCGGCGAACTGCCGGGCAGCGTGACTTCCCGTAACAGCCGGCCGTATCCCGACGTGTCGCCGCTGCCCGTGACGCCGAACATGCCGCGGCGCACGCCGATGACCTCGCCCTCGGGAGGCGTGGGCGGCTGGGCGGTTTCGCTCATCGTCTCAGCCCGCCGATCTGCAGCGTGGTGGCAGTCGGCGAGGCGGCGGCCAGCGCTGCGCGCTCGGCTTCCTGAACGGCTTCCTCGCGGTTCACGCCCAGCGGCATTTCCTGAATCTTGGCGTGTAGCTTGAGGATTGCGTGCAGCAGCATCTCCGGGCGGGGCGGACAGCCGGGAAGATAGATGTCCACCGGAACCACATGGTCAACGCCCTGCAGGATCGCGTAGTTGTTGAACATTCCGCCCGACGACGCGCAGACCCCCATGGCCAGTACCCATTTCGGTTCCGCCATCTGGTCGTACACCTGCCGTAGCACCGGCGCCATCTTCTGGCTGACGCGGCCGGCCACGATCATCAGGTCCGCCTGGCGCGGTGTCGCGGAGAACCGCTCCATCCCGAAACGGGCGATGTCGAAGCGGGGTCCGGCCGTCGCCATCATCTCGATGGCGCAACATGCCAACCCGAACGTCGCGGGCCACAATGACCCCGCGCGAACATAGCCCGCGACCTTCTCGACCGTGGACAGCAGAATGCCGCCCGGGAGCTTTTCCTCTATACCCATTGCGTCAGTCCCAGCTCAGGCCGCCGCGCCGCCACACGTATCCGTAGGCGACGAACACCGTTGCCATGAACAGCAGCATCTCCACCAGTGCGAACAAGCCCAGCGCGTCGAAGCTGACCGCCCACGGGTACAGGAACACGATCTCGATGTCGAAGATGATGAACAGCATCGCGGTCAGGTAGTACTTGATGGGGAACCGCTGACCCTGCGCCGCATACGGACCGCTCACCAACTCCTGCGTTGGCTCATTCCCGCACTCGTAGGCCTCCAGCTTGGCCCGGTTGTAGCGGCGTGGTCCGGCAAGCAACGCGACGCCCACCGAAAACACCGCAAACGCGGCGGCAATCGCAGCCAGGACCAGAATCGGGAAGTAGACGTTCAACTCGCTCCCTGCTGCATCGCGGACCTGTGACGGACCCGGGCTGTGAGCCCGTCGGGTGGCTTCCCCCACAGCCTAAACATGAGTGCGGGGTGCCGCCGACTAGGGGTAACCGGACTACCGGCGCAGTATCCGCACGACGGCGTCGGCCAGCTCGATCGGATCGATCGGAAGAGGGACCGCGGCCTCTGCGCGCGACCACTTAGCCAGCCAGGCGTCGTCGCGACGCCCGGTCAGCACCACGATGGGTGGGCACCCGGCGATCTCGTCCTTCAGCTCTTTGGCAATGCCCATGCCGCCGGTCGGAGTGGCCTCGCCGTCGAGGATCGCCAGATCGATGTCGTGCTTCTCGATGTGGCGGGTCACCATCGGGCCCGTCGCCACGTCGACATATGTCAATTCCGCCAGTTCGGGGTGGATCCGCTTGCCCAGCGCAAGCCTGACCTGTTCGCGCACGTTCGCGTCATCGCTGTAGACCAAGATGCGGGGCACGCAGCGATGCTAGACCGCCCTATTGTCCGGCGCGACGGAACACCGTGTCCGCCGACAGCGTGGTGGTCTTGCCGACCATGCCCGCCATGTTGCCGCTGACGCCGAGCTGT
>DATMMZ010000025.1:0-3235 GCA_035569455.1 Mycobacterium sp.
GTGCGGGCCCGCACCAACGGCACCGGTTATCAGATGACTTGGACTTAGTGCACTAAAGTAGGTTGCTGCGTTCCCGCTGGCTGCTGATCAGCCACGCCTCGCGAACATTACGAAAAGCATTGCGCAGCAGTGACCCTCGCACGACAGCAGGCGTCTACATCGCCAGGACTGCCGCTGGAATCAGCCTGGAACTCAAGACAAGTCTCAACGTTGTAGCGACGGAGAGTTGATCGCCATCAGTCGACCATGAGCGGCGCCACCATTGAGCGTGCTAAGGGCGACGAAGACACCTTCGGCGCTGAAGTCGCCGATGAGGCTGTAGAAGCCGCCGCTGGATGCGCAGCCGCAGCGGTGTGGTGTTCGCTCGCGGCACCGCTGAGCACCCACCACAAGGCTTGAACGTCTTCTAGGAATGCCCTGAATAAATCCGCGTGGCGGTCGGCCTGTTGGTGCTGATTGTTGGCGATGATTTTGGTGTGCAGGGTCGATCGGAGAGTCAGCGGGAACTGCTGGATGCGGAGTCGGTTGCGGGTCATCTTCTGAAGGCGGACAGCGTTTTTGCGTTCTTGGCGGCGCATCGGCGCGAGCTGTTCCCCGATGAGATGTTCGCCGATCTGTTTCCCACGGGTCGGGGCCGGCCCAGCGTGGCGGCCGATGTGGTGGCCAGTGTCATCACGTTGCAGGCCTTGCAGGGCCTGTCGGATAGCGAAACCGTGGATGCGGTCACGTTTGATCTGCGGTGGAAGGCGGCCTGCGGTCTGCCGGTCACGGCGGGGGCGTTTCACGCGACAACGTTGACCTATTGGCGGCGTCGGTTGGCGGCCTCGGATCGGCCGAACCGGATTTTCGAGGCGGTGCGCGCGGTGGTGGCCCAGACCGGGGCGCTGGCCGGTAAGGCGCGGCGGGCGTTGGACTCCACGGTGCTCGATGACGCGGTGGCCACTCAGGACACGGTGACCCAGCTGATCGGTGCGATCCGGCGGGTGCGCCGGGAAGTGGCCGGGGCCGCTGAGCTGGTGGCCACGCATTGCAGCGCCCACAATTACGACGATCCGGGTAAACCGGCGATCGCCTGGGATGATGCCGAGGCACGGGATCGGCTGGTGGATGCCCTGGTCGGCGATGCGCACCGGCTGCTGCAGCAGCTGGGCGGGCAGGAATCGGGCTCGCGGGCCGGGCAGGCGGTGGCGCTGTTGGCGCTGGTGGCCGGCCAAGACGTGGAACCTGCCGAAGACTCTGACGGCACCGACGGGCGCTGGCGCATCGCCCAACGGGTCGCCGCGGATCGGGTGATCTCCACGGTGGACCCTGACGCCCGCCATGTGCACAAGACGGTGCATCGCCGCCAGGACGGGTATAAGGCGCATCTGGCCGTCGAACCCGACACCGGCATCATCACCGACTGCGCACTAACCAAGGCCAACGGGGCCGACAACCACGAAGCAGCGGTCGGGCTGCGGCTTCTGGGCGGTGAGGATAAGCCGGTAACCGTGTTGGCCGATTCTGCTTACGGCTCTGGAGATTTCCGCGCCGAGCTCGCCGAGCGCGGCCATGTTGACCGGGTCAAGCCCGCACCGGTGCCCAGGATCATCCCAGACGGATTCACCGTTGACGACTTCACCGTTGACCACGACAACCGCACCGCGACATGCCCCAATGGGCTGACCCGCCCGATCAGCCGCAGTGGAGTTGCCACTTTCGGTGTGGGCTGCGCGGCCTGCAAGCTGCGGGCCCGATGCACCCGCAGCCGCAAAGGCAAACAGCTCGCGGTGGGTCCTCATGACGCGCGTCAACGCGCCGCCCGCCAAGCCGCCCGCGACCCGCACTGGCTAACCGACTACCGCCGGCACCGGCCCATGATCGAACGCACCATCGCCTGGCTCACCCGCGGTAACCGCAGGCTGCGCTACCGTGGCATCACCAAAAACGACCACTGGTTACATCATCGAGCCGCCGCGCTCAACCTGCGCAGGCTGGTCAACCTCGGCCTGGCCCACAATGGCACCGCCTGGATACTGGCCTAAAACCGCCCATCCTGCCAATAACTAAGCCGCACAAGCCAATCCACACCGATACACTGCGACAAGCCAGCGGCATTTCCGCCACTCCCGCAACCCTAAACACACCGCCCCGACTCCATCACAGGACCGCTTTATTCAGGGCATTCCTAGAACTCGCCCAAGTAGAAGCGTGCGCCCTGATCGTCGGTGCATTCGGCCGATACGCCATACGGTTGGCGGGCCGGTTCGGCCAGCACGGTGCCGCCCGCTTCCCGGACCCGTGCGACGGCCGCCTCGATGTCTGCCACGGTCCACATCGGCACCGTGGTCGAGTGCGGGCTGCCGCCGGCGGCCCCGGCCATTGGATGTGTCCCCCCCACCTGCCAGCCGTCCACGACGCGGCCAGGTTCAAATGTCCATCCCAGCACCCGGCCGTAGAAATCGCGGAAGCCCGCGGAATCCGGCACCTGGTAGGTGACATACGACAGCTCGCCGGGTCCAGATCCGTTGAGTTCCGGGCGCTTTTGTCCGGCTGCCGGTTCGTACACCGCGAACGCCACACCCTGAGGGTCGGTGGCATCAAGCAGGGTGCCGTAGTCGGTGTGACGGATTTCGCCCGGGGCGCCGCCCGCCCCGGCTATCACCGTACGAGCGGCTTGCACGTTGTCGACGGCATAGCAGCAGAACAGGGTGGGCGGTCCAGCGTTGACCGAAATCCCTGTCGGCAGTTCGGTGTTCGTGACCTGGTGCGCCGTGGGATCGTACGCCCAACCCAGCACGTAGCCGTAGAAGGCGGCCGCCCGGTCGGCATCCGGCACCCACACCGAGACGTAACCGATGTCGCCGTGCCGGATGCCGTCAACAGTCGGGCCGGACAGCATCCAGCGGTGGCCGAACGGGTCGATGATGGTGGCGTTGCGCGATCCGTAGTTCTCGTAGACGTCACGTTCGACGGTGGCGCCGTGTTCCCGCGTCTTTTGCAGGGCCGCATCGGTGTCATCGACGTGCAGCAGAAGGCTGACCGAAACCGAGCCAGGCGCGGGCGCTTTGAGTCCGAGTTCGGGATGCTCGTCGGCCAGATACAGCACACCGCCCGCGATTGCTAGTTCTGCGTGCCCAATTCGACTGTCGTCCATCATAATTGGGTCACCGACCACCGCTGCATCGAAAGCGTCTGTATACCAAGCGATCGCTGCACGCGCGTTCGCCACGCTCAGGTAGGGCAGCGCGGCCGG
>DATMMZ010000026.1:0-22179 GCA_035569455.1 Mycobacterium sp.
CAACGGGGCTATCCGGCTCACTTGGTCCACGGTGCCGGCCAACGGCGCGCGGGCGCGGCTGAGCAGATCCGCGATCGAGGCGGTTCCGTCGTCCAGGGCGGTGATGGCTGCGCCGATGGTGTCGCGGTCTTGCGACAATCCGCTGATCAGCCGCTCAAGGCGATCAATAGCGCCGGAGAATTTGGTGCCGTCCTTGTTCACCGTGGCCACCACGGTGTTGAGATTGTCGATCAGCTCCTGCACCGTTTGGCCATTGTCGGCCAGCGCGTTGGAAAACGACGACGTCTTCGACAGCAGCGACTCCAGCGTTCCGCCCTCGCCCTGGAAGACCTGAATGAGTGATGCGCTGAGCGCATTGACGTCTTGCGGATTGAGACCCTGGGTAACCGGTTTCAGCCCACCGAGTAGCAGATCGAGGTCGAGGGCCGGCGCAGTGCGCTCGATCGGGATCTCCCCCCCGGCTGGCAGCACCTTCGTGGATCCGGGACCGTCGACGAGCTCGAGGTAGCGATCATTGACCAGGTTGAGGTACCGGACGACGGCGCGGGTGCCGTCTGTCAGCACGACGCCGCGGTCGGCGTCGAATTTCACCCGAACCTTCTTGTCCGGAAGCAACGAGACGCTGTTGACCGTGCCCACCCGGACACCGGCGACCCGCACCGTCTGTCCGGGCTTTAACCGCGACACATCGGAGAAAAGTGCCGAATACCCGTTTGTCGAGCCGGTTCGGTACTGCCCGAAGATGAAGAACAAGAACACCGTCAGGAGAATCATCACGGTGGCGAAAACCCCGAACTTGACGATCATCGCGCGTGAGCCGGTCATCCGGGTTGTCCAACCTGGAAGGTGTTGCGCGGTGGGCCCGCGATCGGCCCGTATAGCAGCTGCTTGAGCGCGTCGGAGTTCCACAGCAATTGCGGGTTGCCGTACTCCATGGGGTTGGCTCCCACGTCGGCCACCACGAACGGCGGCGCGGCATCATAGGGCACCACGGGAAGATCCTGGCACTGGGGACCGCCGGTCGCAGCCACCTTGGGCAAGTTGCTCGGGTACCGGTAGCGCTCGGCGCCGAAGCCGATGTAGACCAATACCTTGATCATCGGCTCGGGCAGGTTCGGAGAGTGCACATTCACCAGTGACCCGGAAATGCCGCACCACAGCGCTTGGTGGTACTCGTTGAGCAGATCGGTGGTCGGCACCAATAGGTGCAGGACATCGGTCAGCGCTTGCCTGTTGCCGCCCACAACGTCATTACCCATGTCGGCCAAACCGATCGAGCTGATCAGGAACGCATCCAGGTTCCGCTCCTCGTCGACGATCGACTTGCTGATCCTGATCGAATTGTCGGCCGTGGCGAGAAGATCCGGGGCCGCGTCAGCATAGGCGTTGCTGACCGCGGGCAGCACCTCGAGGTCGTGGCTCAGCGCCGGAAGACTGGGATCCTCCTTGGCCAGAAATGAATCCAGGTCGGACAACATCTGGCCGATCTTGTGTCCACGGCCGTTCACCGCGGACGCTATCGCGCCGAGGGTTTCGTTGAGTTTGGCGGGATCAATCGTCGACAACAGGGACGTGAGCTGCTGAAATACCGTGTTGATTTCGACGGTGACATGTTTGCCCTCGAGTACCTGATTGGCGCGCAGGTGCTCTGACGAGGGTTTGTCGGGCGGCACCAGCTCGACGAACTTGGCGCCGAATACCGAAGTCGACGCGATGTCGACGAGCACGTTGGCCGGAATGAGGGCCATCTGCGACGGATGCATCGCCAGGTGCAGGACGGCTTCACCGTTGGGCCGCACGTCGATCGAGTCGACCTTGCCCACCTCTACCCCGCGCATCTTCACCGCGGCGTCTGGGTTCATCACCAAGCCGGCGCGCGGCGATACCACGGTCACCGGCACACTCGTGGTGAAGTCGCCCCGGAACAGGCCGACCGCGACGGCGACAACAAACGCAACCACGACGACGGTCGCCAAACCCGCCAACGGGCGCACGTATGACCGGGCCCCGAAGTGACGGCCGGGCGACGCCGCGATAGGTGCTGCGGCGCTGGTGGTTTCGGAACGATGAAACGGGCCCGGCCCCAGGTTGCGCGTCACTGTCCTTTCACCACCCTTCCCTAACCCGACAGGTGGAAATTGCCGTTGGTGCCGTAGATGGACAGCGAGACCAGCAGCGTCACCGACACCACCACGATCAGTGAGGTACGTACCGCATTACCCGTCGCGACGCCCACACCGGCCGGTCCGCCCGAGGCAAAATAACCGAAGTACGTATGGATCAACAAGATGGTGAGCGCCATCAGGACGGCTTGCAGGAATGACCACAACAAGTCGATCGGGTTGAGGAACGTCGTGAAATAGTGCTGATACAAGCCGCCCGATTGGCCGAACAAGACCACCGTCGTGAACTGGCTGGCAAAGAACGACAAGATGACGGCAATGGCGTACAACGGGGTGATCGCGAGCATCCCGGCGAAGACACGGGTGCTGACCAGATACGAAACCGGCCGAATCGCCATGGCTTCCAGCGCGTCGATTTCTTCGTTGATCCGCATGGCACCCAGCTGCGCGGTCACGCCGGCGCCGAATGTGGCCGCCAAACCGATTCCCGCGACTATCGGCGCCGCGATCCGAACGTTGATGAAGGCCGCCAGGAACCCGGTCAGCGCCTCGATGCCGATATTGCCCAGCGAGCTATACCCTTGGACCGCCAGCGTGCCGCCCGCCGCGAGCGTCAAGAAACCAACGATCACAAGTGTCCCGCCGATCATCGCCAAAGTCCCTGCGCCCATGCTGATTTCGGCGACGAGACGAATGACTTCCCGGCGGTAGTGAGTGGCCGCGAACGGTATCCCGGCAATCGCCCTGCCGTAAAACAGCGTGTGATCGCCGAGTCGGCTCAGGGTGCCAACCGGCTTCTGCACCTGCCGCGTCAGTCGCGGATAGACGGCTTTCAGCGCCACAGTGTGTCCCTACACCTCCCTCGTGCTACCTGGTCCTTCGTGCTATTTGGTCCCTCGTGTTACGACTTGCTCGAGAATCGGATACCGATAGCGGTGACAACCACATTGACCACAAACAGCGACATGAACGCATACACCACCGTTTCGTTCACGGCGTTGCCGACGGCCTTAGCCCCCCCGCCGGAAATCGTCAGCCCGCGATAACACGCGACCAATCCAGCGATCAGACCGAAAAGCGCTGCCTTGACACACGAAATGATGACCTCGGGCACGCCGGTCAGCAGCGTGATGCCCGCAGCGAACGCGCCGGGGTTGACATCTTGGACGAATACCGAAAAGACATAACCACCCAGAATGCCGATGATGACGACCAGGCTGTTCAGCAACAGGGCCACCAGCCCCGCGGCCAGCATGCGCGGCGTTACCAAGCGCTGCACCGGGTTGATGCCCAGCACCTCCATCGCGTCGATTTCTTCGCGGATCGTCCGCGAACCAAGGTCGGCGCACATCGCCGTGGCGCCGGCGCCCGCCACGATCAACACGGTCACCAGGGGGCCGACCTGGGTGACCGCGCCGAATGCGGCGCCCGCACCAGACAGATCCGCTGCGCCCAATTCCCGCAACAGGATGTTGAGGGTAAAGCTGACCAGGACGGTGAACGGGATGGCCACCAACACGGTAGGCACCAGCGCGACGCGCGCGACAAACCACGACTGTTCCAAGAACTCGCGCCAGAAGAAGGGCCGGCGAAACACAAACTTGATGGCGTCCGCCGACATCGCAAACAGGCCCCCGACTGCCTGCATGGGCTTGGAGCCGCGCGCAAACACGATGCCTGAAGACCAGCGCTCCGCGCCCCTACCCGCCATCGGCCCAAGGTCCTTCCAGCATCACGACGGCTGAATGCTTGCTGCTAGCGGCGAAATGCCCTGCAGACAGCCACATTCCGGCGTCAACAGCTCCCGCCCTCACGCTAATGTCTCCGTTCTGTTGCGTGAGTTGGTGCTCGCAAAGCCGTGTTGGCCGGCCAATCCTTCACTTCTTGAAGCGTTGCGATTATGACTCATGCCGCATCCAGGTGGAGCGGAAAATGCACAACCGTTATCGGAGGACCCTGATCACCCGGACAGTCCGGGTCAGTCTCAACAGTGATGTTCGGTTTAGGCATTTCAGGGCAGCTCCTAGGTGACGGCCCCGGCCGTCTTGAGTTCGATGATGCGGTCCCAATCGAGTCCGAGTTCCATCAGGATCTCGTCGGTTTGTTCGGCGAATCCGGGCGCGGGCCCGGTCTGCGGCGCGGTGACATCGAACTGGACCGGGTTGGCGACCAGTTCAAGTTCGCCTGCGCGCACGATGTACTCGTTCGCACGGACCTGTGGGTCATCGGCCGCTTGCAGCGTGTCCTGCACCGGAGCCCACGGTCCGGCGAGCGTCGCAAAGCGTTCGCTCCACTCGGCAAGCGTGTGGGTTGCCATGACCTTGGTCAAGATCTCTACCGCGTCGGCGGTGTTGGCGGCGATCGTCTCGGCGGTGGCGAAGCGAGGATCGTCGGCCAGCTCTGGCCGGTCGATGTGCCGGCACACGTCGGCCCAGAACTTGGTGGGTTGCATCATCACCAAGGAGATGTAGCGGCCGTCGGATGTCGCGTACACCCCCACTAGTGGGTTGACGGGCGAGCCGTGTATCCCGGGCGGTGGCGCTTCCAGTCGCTGACCAAGATGTCTCGTCAACGCCACCGTGTGTCCTAGCGACCAGAGCCCGCTGCCGAGCAGTGACACATCGACGACGGACGGTTCGCCGGTGCGCTCACGCTTGACCAATGCCGCCGCGATGCCACCGGCGAGGTTGGTGCCGGAGATGGTGTCGCCGTATGCCGGTCCAGGCGGATTGATCATCCCGTCATACCCCATCGGAGTGATGGTGGCGGCGGTTCCGGCGCGGCACCAGAAGGCGGTCATGTCGTAGCCGCCCTTGGTCGCCTCTTCGCCGCGCGGACCCAGTCCGCTGCCGCGCGCGTAAATAATGGACGGGTTCACCGCCCGGATGTCGCCGACGTCGATCCCGAACTTCTGCCGTGCGTCGGGCAGGAAACTGGTGAGGAACACATCGGACCGGCGGGCCAACTCGTATAGCACTTCCCGGCCCTCGGGGACCGCCATGTCCAGTCCGATGCTTCGTTTGCCGCGGTTGGCGTGCTCGATGTTGGGATTCGGGTCGCCTTCGACACGCAGCATGCCGGTCTGCCGGAGCCCCCGCTGCGGGTCGCCGGTCACCGCGTGCTCGACTTTGACCACCTCGGCGCCCCATTCAACCAGCACGGCACCCGCCGACGGGACGAACCCGTACATGGCGACTTCCAGAACGCGGATGCCTTCCAGCGGCCTCATCCGACGCTCCCTAGTGTGGTGACGGTCACGAAAATTTCATTCTCATCCTGGGCGAATCTTACATTCGGCTCTCGAGAATTCAAGAAATTCTCAGGAACCGTATTAACCTGCTGACCAGCTAAGCAACCGCTCAGCGGTATACCTACTTGCCCTCTAGACGCTGGCCGTGTGGGCTTTTAAGCGAATCTTGCGAGCCGATCCAGCGTGAGAGTAAGGTTCTCATAATTGTAAGGGAGATTCTTTGTGATTGAGACGGCCACCTTTGCGCTGCGGGTTTGGAGGTCAGCGGCGTGAAGACTGCCGTCGTCACCGGTGGCGGATCCGGCATCGGCCTGGCCATCGCGCATCGTCTGCGCGCCGACGGTCTTGACGTCGCCACCATCGACCTCAAGCCGTCGGACACCGACCTCGCTTTCACCGCCGACGTTACGGACCGCTCGCAGGTGGATGCCGCGCTGTCGGAGATCCGTGGCCGGCTGGGCCCGGTCACCGTCCTGGTCAACGCCGCGGGCCTGGACGGATTCAAGCGTTTCGGCAACATCACGTTCGAGGACTGGCAGCGCGTGATCGATGTCAACCTCAACGGGGTTTTCCATACGATTCAGGCGGTGCTGCCCGACATGGTTGAGGCCGGCTGGGGACGCATCGTCAATATCTCGTCGTCGAGCACGCATTCCGGTGTGCCTTACATGTCGCACTATGTGGCCGCTAAATCTGCGGTCAATGGGCTCACCAAGTCACTGGCACTCGAGTACGGGCCAAGCGGCATCACCGTCAATGCCGTTCCGCCGGGCTTCATCGACACACCAATGCTGCGCAGCGCCGAGGCACAGGGGTTCCTCGGCGACGTCGAGCAGAACATTGCCAAGACCCCGGTGCGCCGGATGGGCAAGCCGGAAGACATCGCCGCGGCGTGCGCCTTTCTGGTGTCCGAGGAAGCCGGCTACATCACCGGTCAGATATTGGGCGTCAACGGCGGTCGAAACACGTAGCAGAGAGTGTGGCAGACGGCGCGGTAGGCGCCTACCACAACTGACCTGCACTGAACCATAGGAGACACCGTGAAGGTCTGGGTTGATCCAGAACGCTGCCAGGGACACACCCTGTGCTCGATGATCGCTCCGGATTCTTTCCTCCTCAGCGACATCGACGGCAGTTCGTCGGCGATCAGCGAAGTGGTGCCGGCCGACCAGCAGGACCGGGTTCGTGAAGCCGCGCAGTCGTGTCCGGAGCAGGCCATCCTCATCACAGACGAAACATAAAGGGAGACAGCACGTTGAGCGTCGACGACAGCGTGGACGACATAATCAGCGGCAGCGATCGCAAAAAGAACCCGTATCACTTCGACCGGCACTCCGCGGAGTACCGGACGCAGTTCAAGAAAATCACCGAAGAGATGCACGCCAAGTGCCCGATGGCTTGGAGCGACACCTACGGCGGGCACTGGGTGGCAGCCGGCAGCAACGAAGTATTCGAGCTCGCCCGGTGCCCTGGGGTCTCCAACGATCACGACATCAACAACGAACGCCGTGGCTATAAAGGCATTGCGATACCGTCGGCGAGCCGAGTCAACGGCGTACGGGGCGGCATCTTGGAGATGGACGACCCCGAACACCGCATCTACCGAACCGTGCTCAACCCCTACTTGTCACCGGCCGCGATCAAGCGCTGGGAGCCGTTCATTGATGACGTGACCCGCGCCTGCCTCGACGAGAAGATCGAGCAGGGCCACATCGACTTCGTCGACGATCTGGCCAACATCGTGCCGGCCGTCGTGACGCTGGCGATCCTGGGCATCCCACTCAAGAAGTGGAACATCTACAGCGAGCCGGTCCATGCCGCGGTGTACACCCCCGAACACTCACCGGATATCCAGCGAGTGACCGAGATGCACCGGCAGATGGGGCTCGACGTGGTCAACAACATGATCGAGATCCGCCAGAATCCACGGCCTGGTGTGGTGAACGCTCTGGTGCAGATGCGGATCGACGGTGAGCCCGCACCAGATCTGGAAATTCTCGGGAATCTCGGGCTGGTCATCGGCGGCGGCTTCGATACCACGACGGCGTTGACCGCCCATTCTTTGGAGTGGCTTTCGGAGAACCCTGGTGAGCGAGCGCGCCTGTCGCAGAATCGCGACACGTTGCTCGATCCCGCGACCGAAGAGTTCCTGCGCTACTTCACCCCGGCGCCCGGTGCTGGCAGGACATTCTCCGACGACGTTGAGATCGTCGGAAACGAGTTCAAGGAGGGTGAGCGGCTGTGGATTTCATGGGCCATGGCCAACCGCGATCAGTCGGTGTTCCATTACCCGGACACGATCATGTTGGACCGTAAAGGTAACCGGCACTTCAGCTTTGGCATAGGTGTGCACCGGTGCATCGGATCCAACGTGGCACGCACGGTGTTCAAGTCCATGCTGACAGCGGTCCTCGACCGGATGCCCGACTACCACTGCGACCCCGATGGCGCCGTGCACTACGAGACCATCGGTGTCATCCAGGGCATGCGAAAGCTGCCGGCCACTTTCACGCCCGGCCGCAGAGTCGGCGCCGGCCTCGACGAAACCCTGGACAAGCTACAACGCATCTGCGACGAGCAAGAACTCGCCAGACCCGTCACCGAGCGCAAGGAAGCCGCGGTTCTTTGGTGAGCAGTCGCAAAAACCCCCGCACGCGGCGGGTCGGGGGCTTCTGCGTCTGCTCGCCCGACCTAGCCGCGGGGTAGGCCGAGCACGCGCTGGGCGATGATGTTGCGCTGGATCTCGGAGGTGCCGCCGGCGATGGTGCCGGAGAAGCTGCGGGCGTAGCGCTCGAACCAGCTGGCCCAATAGTGGTCCAGATTCATCGGTGCATACGGACCGGTCAGCGTCGGGTGGATGAGCCCGTCCGGTCCGGCGCTGTGCAGGGCGTGTTCAAATCCACGTAGCTCGGCTTCGGAACCGAGCAGCTTGAGCACAGATATCGCGGCCACGTCGTCTTCGCCACGCGCGGCATGGGCCAAAGCAACCGAACCCAATAGGCGCAACGCCTGTCTGTCCATGATCAGGGTGGCGTACTGGTCGCGCTCGAGCTCGGTCGACGGACGCCAATCGGCAAGCAGGTTGTCCATTCGATCGGCGAAACCCAGCCACATCATCGTGCGCTCGTGGCCCAGGGATCCGTTGGCTACCCGCCACCCCTCGTTGAGCGGGCCGACCAAGTTCTCCACCGGTACCTTCACATCGGTGAAGAACACCTCATTGAAATCCAGGTCATCGGCCGAGCAGATCGACGGGAAAGGCCGGCGCACGATTCCTTCAGTATCGGTCGGGATCACTAATGCACTGATGCCCTTGTGCTTTGGCGCATCGGGATCGGTACGCACAAAGGTCAGCAACACGTCGGCGTCGTGAGCCCCCGATGTCCACACTTTCTGCCCATTGACCACGAAGTGATCGCCGTCAAGCACGGCACGGGTGCGCAGCGACGCCAGATCGGATCCGGCACTCGGCTCGCTCATCCCCAGCGAAGCAGTGATTTCGGCCCGCAGGATCGGCACCGCCCAACGGTGCTTTTGGTCGTCACTGCCGAACGACAGCAGTGACGCCGCAACGATATTCACGCCCTGCGGGTTGAGGCTGTGGTAGATCCGCCGGCGGCACAGTTCCTCCAGGTAGACGAACTGCTGAAACACCGTCGCGTTGCGCCCGCCGAATTCCGGCGGTTGACCCGGCAGCAGCCAGCCGTTGTCGAACAGCAGCCGCTGCCAGCGACGCGCCCACTGCGGCATATGGGAAACCGAGCGGGGCCGCTCCAGCGTTTCGCTTGCGGGAGGCAGATTCTCATCGAGGAAAACCGAAAACTCCGCCCGAAACGCTTCCACGTCGGGATCAAAAGTCAGCTGCACGGTACTCCTCTGCGATCCGCGCCCGATGCTCCGCCGTGCCACCGAGCATGAGCTCACCCGCTTTGGCCCGCTTGAGTGCGAACTGCAAATCGTTCTCCCAGGTGAATCCCATTGCGCCGTGTAGTTGTAGGCCGTGCCGGAACACCAGCGCCTGGCACTCCCCTGCCGATGCCTTGGCCATCGTGGCCGCCAGCCTGCGCCGGGGATCGTCGGCGGCAATCGTCAATGCGGCGAAGTACGCCAGCGCCCGCGCGCGTTCCACCGCGACGTGCATATCTGCGGCCTTGTGCTGCACAGCCTGGAATGAACCGATCGGGACACCGAATTGCTCACGGCTGCGGACATGCTCGAGGACCAGATCGAGGATGCGTTGGCAGGCGCCGACCATCGTGATTGCCATGCCGGTCAGCGCAACATGGTGCGCACGCTCGCGATCAACGGTCACCCGGGCGCTGTCGGGTACCCGGACCTCGCCGAAGGACACGTCGGCGACATGCAGGACCGGGTCGAATGCCGCAACACGCCGGGCCGCCACCTGGTTAGACGCGACGATGAACACACCGGCGCCGGTCACCACCGCCAACCGGTCGGCGCGATCACCGTCGAGGACATGGCGTGCCGTACCGTCCAGCACCCAGCCATCAGCGTCGCGATGCGCCGACACCCCGTTGTACACGGCGGTACCCGACTCGTGCGGGTCGAACCGATCCACGGCCAGGGGCGCGAACTGACTCATCGTCGCGAGGAACGGGCTGGGATCGGTGGCACGACCCAACTCTTCGAACACGATCGCCAACTCGACCGCGCTGACCGGATCGTTCAGCTCGGTCCAGCCAAGGTCCACGTAGACCTTCCATAACGGGCTGGGATCGAGACCATTTTCGGCCACGCCACGCACCAACGAGGGCGGACATTCCTTGCTGATCACGTCGCGCACGGTGTGCTGCCACAGCCGCTGATCAGCATCGAACTCCAACAGCATCCGGGCCGCCTCCTGTCATTGTCTTCAGTGCGAGAATAACATTCTCTGTAGCGGAAGTAGTAATCTCGAAAACTGGCTATGAGGTGCCGATTTATCACCCGTGAAGGGACCCGTAAATGCTGGATGCCGCAACCACCTTGTGCGAGATCGAAGCGATCAAGCAGCTCAAGGCCCGATACTGTCGCTACCTGGACACCAAGCAGTGGGACGATTGGCGGCAGCTGTTCACCGACGATTTCGTGAGCGACACCTCGCCGTCCGGCGGGAGGTTGATCACTGGTGCCGACGAGTTCGTGGCCTATGTCCGCAACGCCTTGGGAAAGCCGTCACAACCCACGGTGCACCAGGTGCATGCCCCCGAGATCGAACTGACGTCGGCGACGACCGCGACCGGGGTGTGGGCGCTCGAGGACGTGGTGCGGTTGGCGCCGGCCGTCAACCTCAACGGCCGCGGTCACTACCACGAAACCTACGAGAAGGTCGACGGGCAGTGGCTGATCAAGACCTCCACGCTGACCCGGCTGCGTGAGGACATCTTCAATCCGCTGTTCTCCGTGCGCATCTCACCAAGGCTGCGTGGCGCGGGCGCCGCCGTAGCTCGCAGGTTGGGCCGATGAATAGCGAAAGCGTCCTTATCACTGGCGCTTTCGGCCAACTCGGTAAGCTCTGCACCGAAATCCTGCTGCGCCGGGGCCACACCGTGATCGGCGTCGATCTGCACAGCGACAGTTCGGTGGCGGCCGCCGCTGCTCTGACCGATACCCCACAGCTGGGCCGGCTGATCCCGGAATTTACCGATCTCACCGACGCCGATGCGGTTGCCGGCGTGGTGGGTCGTCACCACCCCGCCGCGATCGTGCACCTGGCGGCAATCGTCTCCCCGCCCTCGTACCGCAATCCCCGGCTGGCCCGCAGGGTCAACGTGGGCGGCACACGAAACCTCGTGACCGCAGCGCAAACCGCGAGCGACCCGCCGCTGATCGTGTTCGCCTCCAGCGCGGCGGTCTACGGCTCACGAAACCCAATCCGCCGCCCCGAACGCATCACCGGCGACACCCCGGTGAATCCGATCGACCAGTACGGCGAGGACAAAGTCATGGCCGAGACTGTCATCGCCGATAGCGGCCTGCCGCACGCCGTGTTGCGGCTGGCGGGAATCGTGTCGCCCGACGGCTCGGGAAACCTCGACGCCGACTACCTGCTCCTGGTGCGAGCCACTCCGGCGGACAACCGAATGCACTCGGTAGACGCCCGGGATGCCGCGCTGGCTTTCGCCAACGCGGTAGACCGCCCAACTGCCGTCGACGGCAAAGTGCTGGTGATCGCCGGCAACGACACGTACGTCCATCTGATGAGCGAGCTCCAGGACGACATAATGGCTGCGGTTGGCATCGGCCGCCTGGGCCCGTCGGCCGGCCTGCCCGGTAATCCTGACGACGACCGCGGTTGGAGCTTCACCGGCTGGTTCGACACCACCGAATCCCAGGCCCTACTGGATTACCAGGAACACGACTGGCCCGACACGCTCGCCTGGGTCGCCGATGCAATCGGGCGACGCCGCATTGTGCTGAAAGCGCTTGGCCCGGTGATCCGCCCGGCGATGCGCACGTTTCTGGCCTTGCAACGCCGCCTCGAACGCCGCGGTCCCTACGCCGACCCATGGGCGCTGATCGCTGAGAAGTACGGCCCAGACGTGCTAGCGCCCACCACCTTCTGAGCCGCGCGTTCAGCGGATTAGCGTCTCGGCCGGCTGGTCCCAGTGGTCGAGGTTCACCGCCTCGGCGAGCGGGCGGCGACGGACGGGGCCGTGCTTGCCCTTGGGCCACCCGACCACGATATGGCCGGCGATCATCCAGTCCTCGGGTACTTCAACGGCGTCGCGCAGCAGCTGCTCGCCGCCGTACGAAGCCCAGCTGGTGAGACATGCCCCCAGACCCTGGGCGCGGGCGGCCAGCAGGAAGTTTTGCATGGCAGGGAAGATCGACCCACCGAGCAGAAGTTCCGATGCCGTCGGGAAATGCTTTTGTGCGAACAAGACCGACGTGAACTCACCCGCTCGATCGTGCAATTCGTAGGTCGCCCGGTAAGTGCGGGCGCGGCGGCTACTGTCGTCGGTGGCGGGCCGACTCATCCCGTACACCGGCTCGATCACCTCCAGGGCGTGGGCCGCAGCCTTGGCCACGACGGCCCGCTGCTCGGGCGATCGCAGCACGATGTAGCGCCAGCCTTGCGCGTTGGCACCCGAGGGCGCCCAGGTGGCCGCTTCGAGGCACCGCGCCAGCGTGCTGTCGTCGACCGGCTTGTCGGTGAAGCGCCGGATCGTGCGGGCGGTCGACATCACCTCCCAGACGTCACTGCTTGCACCGGTCATGGTTGCTCCCTCCTCAAGACGTCGTGTCACTATCGCGCCCGGAACCGACAGCGCTCGAGCAGGATTGCGGCCAGCTTTCTGGGTTCGCTGTACATCAGGTCATGACATGTGTCGATACAGAACAGCGTGTCGACGCCGCCGAGGGACTTGATGCACTGCCGCTGCTGTCGCGGCGACAGCGCCCTGTCCCTCAGGGTCATGATCCACGTGCGGTGGACCTCGGCGGGCAGATCACTGCGGTCGACGGGTTCGACGATCACCCCGACGGACTCCGGATACAGGCGTGCCAGCGCGTACCTGCGTTGCTCTCGCGACATCGCATTGCAAAATGCAAATCTCGCTGCCGCACTGGGCAATACCGTCATTGCGCTGACCGTGGTCCCAAACCGCGCCAGCGGGGCCAACGGCCCGCGAAGGGTGTCAGCCACCGACGATCCCTGCGGAGGAATGAATGCCGCCGCCATCACCATCTCGCGCACCTTGGCCGCGCCCAGCTTGGCGACGACGCCGGGCACGGTCACCCCGCCCAGCGAATGTCCCACCACGACAACATCGGCGAGCCCGGCATCTTCCACGTCGGCAATTACCGAGTCCACCCAGTCGGCGATGGTCACCGTGGAAAGATCCGTGGGGTGGCGGCCGCGGCCCGGCAGGTCGACCGCCAGCACCCGCAATTTTGGTTCCTGGCGGGCTAATTCGGCAATGGTCCAATCCCAGCAATCGGCGGCGTGTGCCCCGCCGTGAACGAGGACGAGATCGGGAAGCGTCATCAGGTGTTGACTGTAAACCCCGCAGCGCGCGACCACGCCCGGAACCGTTGACACAATCAGGGTCAGGAGTCGACACACCTCACGCACAGGAGAAAAGCATTGAATCGCGAAACGTACGACAAGGGACTTGCAATCCGCTCCGCAGTTCTGGGCGAGGCGTATGTCAACAAGGCACTGGCCGACGCGGACGACTTCACCAAGCCCCTGCAAGATCTGGTGACCGAGTACTGCTGGGGCGCGGTGTGGGGCCGCGAGGAGCTGCCGCGCAAGACGCGCAGCATGCTGAATCTGGCCATGATTTCGGTGCTCAACCGGCCGCACGAATTGCGGACCCACATCAAGGCGGCCCTGACCAACGGAGTCACTCGCGATGAGATCCGCGAGGTCTTCCTGCAGGTTGCCATCTACGCCGGCGTGCCCGCTGCGGTCGACAGCTTTCGCATCGCCGGCGAAATCTTCGCCGAACTGGACAAGAGCTAAGGACCCGGCGTGGAGATCGGGTTCATCGGCTTGGGAAACATGGGCTTTCCCATGGCGCGTCGCCTCATCCAGGGAAATCACCGGGTCGTCGCCTTCGACACGCGCTCCGAAGCGCTCGACCGCGCCGTCGCCCTGGGGGCACACGCCGCGTCATCGCCCAAAGAGGTCGCCGATCGCGCTGAAACCGTCCTGGCCAGCCTGCCGTCGCCGACGGCATCACTGGAGGTGGCAACCGGCCGCACAGCTGTGATCGAGGGCTCGCGGGTTAAGCGCTATGTCGACCTGTCGACCATCGGTAGCCGAACGGCGGTGCAGATCCATGACCGTCTCGCCGAACGGAACATCGTCGCGATCGACAGCCCGGTCAGTGGCGGCGTCAGTGGGGCCGAACAGGGGACACTTGCCGTGATGGTGTCCGGTCCACGCAACGAATTCGATGTCATACGAACCGCACTGGAGGCACTCGGCCGCTTGTTCTATATCGGCGAGAAGCCCGGTTCTGCACAGACGATGAAGCTCGCCAATAACATCCTGGCGGCCAACGTCCTGGTCGCGACGTCAGAAGTCGTGGTGATGGGTGTCAAGTCGGGACTGGACCCCGCTGTGATGATCGAGGTGCTCAACGCGGGCTCCGGCGGGACGAGCGCAAGCCGCGACAAGTTCCCGCGCGCGATCCTCCCGCGCACCTTCGATTACGGCTTTGCCACCGGGTTGATGGTCAAAGATGTGCGGCTCTACATCGACGAAGCCAAAGCGCTGGGTGTGCCCGTCGACGTCGCCGAAACGATCGGTCGGCTCTGGGAAATCGCCGCGCGCGACGAAGGCCCCGATTCAGATTTCACGACGGTGATCAAGCCATTCGAGAAGGCCGCGGACGTCATCGTGGGTGAGTGAGCCCACCGGCTCCCAATCAGAATGGACGGTTATGAAAAACCCTGTGGGACAGGCTCTTTCCGTCATCGGACTGGTCGCTCATCTGGGCCGCGGAGTCGGCCGGGTGACCGCCGACGCGGTCGTCGGAAGCCGGGCGGGGCTGCCACGAAAGGTCGATGAACTCGACGCAACCGTCCTCTCCGCCGTCATGGGCACCACCGTCAGCTCGGTCGGTGTCCTCGGTAGCGACGCGGGAACGTCGTCGCGGGCGCGCCTGGCCGTGACCGGAGCCGGGGTACCCGAGTCGGTGTTCGTCAAACTGGCGGCGCAGACCGCCGCCACCCGATTGATGGGTGAACTTGGTCGGCTCGGGCACACCGAGGTCCGCTTCTACAGCCAGCTCGCCCCCGAACTCACCGGCGTCCCAAAGGCCTATGGGACGGCCTTCGATACGTGGACGGGCCGCTACCTGTTGGTCCTGGAAGATCTGCCCGCGGCCTCGTGCGAATTTCCCGACACGTTGCACCCGCTTTCCATCGACCAGGCCAGCCTGGTCGTCGAATTGCTGGCCAGGCTGCACGCCGCCTTCTGGGACCGCCTGCCCAACGATGGGCGCGGGCCGTTGGGATGGCTCTACACACCCTCGGGTGACGTCACCTCCCTGCTGACCGGATCCCTGATGAACACGTCGATCAAGCGGCTGGCCGAGCGCACCAGCATCCCGGTAGACAACGGGCGATTCATCGCCGACAACTACCGAGCGGTCGCCGCGGTGATCGACAGTCCCCCACATACCGTCATGCACGGCGACGCACATCCGGGCAACATGTACTTCCGCGACGGCAAGCCGGGACTGCTGGACTGGCAGGCTGTGCGGCGCGGACACCCCTCCCGCGAACTGGCCTACACGCTGATCACCAGCCTGACCCCCGAGGACCGCCGCGCCGCTCAGCGCGACCTGCTCGACGACTATCGCCGTGCGCTGGCGGCCGCCGGCGGACCCGATTTGGATCGGGACGATCTGTGGCTGCGGTTCCGCCAGGGCGCTTTGTACGGATATGTGGCCCCGCTGATCACCGCGGGGATGGGGGGAATGCAGGTCGAAGACATCGCGATGGAAGGTCTGCGGCGCGGTGTGGCGGCACTCGATGACCTTGAATCCGTTGCAGCACTGAAGAATTTCGTCTGAGAGCCGAATCGAGAAACTTCGTTCCTGACGAAGGCACCGTCGCGGCGCCGCGCCCAGTCGCGACGTGGAGAATGGTATTACACTTATTGAAGAAGGCACTTACCCGAATGACCACAATATCGGCCCCTACCAGGGGCGATGACTAATCGAAGCGCTTACCGGAAACCCATTGATTGGCGGCCGACGAGAATGTTAGATTATCTATCATATGGGCTGGCCGGGCTGACTTTGGCCGCCGGAGCCGGAGGGTGGCTTTAGTGATCGAACACGCTGACGGAACGCGCACGCCCGTCATCGACGCGAGCGTGCACATCTTTTTCCCGTCCACCAAGGACCTGCGGTCCTTCTTGCGTGAGCCGTTCAAGAGCCGCGGTTTCCCCGACTACGAGATGGACTGGTACGGGGCGCCGGGCGGCGAGTACGCCCCCAACACCGAGGGACCCGATCGCCGCTACCCGGGCTCGGATCCGGAATTCGTTGCCAATCAACTGTTTTCGAACCGCGGCGTCGACGTGGCGGTCCTGCACCCGATGGGGCGCGGCATCATGCCGGACCGCCACCTCGGCAGCGCACTGCACGCCGCCCACAACGAAATGATGGTGTCGCGCTGGCTGGAGCACGACGAGTTCGGTGACCGGTTCCGCGGCACCATCCGGGTCAATCCCGACGACATCGCCGGCGCGGTGCGCGAGATCGAAAAATGGCGTTCCCACCCGCGCGTGGTTCAGATCGGGGTTCCGCTGCAGTCCCGGGAGCTATACGGCAAACCACAATTCTGGCCGTTGTGGGAGGCGGCCGCCGACGCGAACCTCCCGGTTGCTGCGCACATCGAGGTCGGCGCGGGCATCGGCTTTCCACCGACGCCGTCCGGGAACACCCGCACCTACGAGCAATACGTCAGCTTCATGGCGCTGAACTACCTGTACCACCTGATGAACATGATCGCCGAGGGAGTGTTCGAGCGCTTCGACAGTTTGAGGTTCGTCTGGGCTGACGGTGCCGCAGACCTTGTGACGCCATTTATCTGGAGGATGGACACCTTCGGCCGGCCGCACCTCGAGCAGACACCGTGGGCCCCGCGGATCCCGAGTGACTACCTGCCCGGTCACGTGTATTTCGTCCAGGGCAGCCTCGACGGTCCCGGCGACACCGACTTCGCTGGTGAGTGGTTCGGCTTCACCGGCAAAGACGACATGGTGATGTTCGGCTCCAGCTATCCGCATTGGCAGTGCGGTGATATCCACAAGCTGCCCAGATCGCTGTCCGCCGAACAGCGCGAGAAGCTGTGCTGGCGCAATGCGGCCAACCTGTACGGAATCGACATTTCTGTCGACGTCACTAGTGGCTAGCCGCGGGCTAGTCGCAGAATAGAAGTTGAAACAAGGGAGATCGAGGAGTTCGAGATGACTCTGACCCATACACAGGAACGTGTTCCCGCCGCCGAGCGCATAGCCGTCCGCTGCGTCGACTCGGATGTCCACCCAGTGCCGAAGCGCGGCGAGATCGTCCAGTACATCCCCGAGCCTTGGCGCAGCAAGTACTTCCTCACTCGCAATATCGGTGAGCAGATCTACTATGACGCTCCCGACTACGCGCACAGCTACGCGATGCGCACGGACACCTTCCCGCCGGACGGCGAATTCCCCGGCAGCGACCCGGACATGGCGTTCCGCCAGCTGATCATGGAAGCGGGCTCCGACATCGCGATCCTGGAACCTGGCGCCTACCCGGCTCGCCTGTCGGAAGCGCAGCACGCGATGGCGTGCGCCTTGAACGACTGGCAGGCCAACCACTGGCTCGACAGCCACAACAACTGGCACGAGCGGTGGCGCGGTTCGATCTGTGGCGCCGTTGAGGAGCCGGAAGCGACCGCGCGCGAAATCGAGCGCTGGGCCGGGCACCCCTACATGGCGCAGATTCTGATCAAGGCCGAGCCGCGGCCGTCATGGGGCCACCCGAAACACGACCCGATCTGGGCTGCGGCCACCAAACACGACATACCCGTGAGTTGCCACCTCTCACGCAGCCAGTACGACGAGCTGCCGACGCCGCCGGTGGGTTTCCCTAGCTACAACCACGACTTCATGGTGACCTACTCGCTGCTGGCCGCCAACCAGGTGATGAGCGTGATCTTCGACGGTGTCTTCGACCGCTTCCCGACACTGCGGATCGTGTTCGTCGAGCACGCGTTCACCTGGATCCTGCCGCTGATGTGGCGCATGGACGCGATCTACGAAGCGCGCAAGTCTTGGGTCGACATCAAGCGCAAGCCGTCGGAGTACGTCAAGGAGCACATCAAGTTCACCACCCAGCCGCTGGACTACCCCGAGGACAAGACCGAGCTGACCCGCGCGCTGGAGTGGATGGAGTGCGACAAGATCCTGCTCTACTCCTCGGACTACCCGCACTGGACGTTCGATGACCCGCGCTGGTTGGTCAAGCACCTTCCCAAGGCGGCCCGGGACGCGGTGATGTACAAAAACGGTATCGCGACCTACCACCTCCCGGAGACGGTTCCCGTCCTCGAGGGCCAAGTCAGGGTGCTCTGAATTGGAAGAAACCACCAAGCGGCCCCGCCTCGCTCAGGGCCGCGAGCATGTTGTCGCGACGGTGGACGAGATCCCACCGGGCACTCACAAGCTGGTGCCGATCGGGCGACACGGCGTGGGCGTGTACAACGTCAACGGCACCTTCTACGCCATCGCGAACTACTGTCCGCACCAGGGCGGACCGCTGTGCTCGGGGCGCCTTCGGGGACGCACCATCGTGGACGAGAATGCCGCGGGTGACGCGGTCATGGTGCGCGATCTGGAATTCATCCATTGCCCGTGGCATCAATGGGGTTTCGAACTGGCCACCGGCACCACCACGGTCAAGCCGGAGTGGAGTATCCGCACCTACCCGGTGCGCGTCGTCGACAACGACGTTCTGGTGATGGCGTAACTACAGGAGAATCGCGTGTCTTCTATCGAGGTAAATGGGGGGAATGTTGTCTACGAAATCCTCGGTGACTCAGGCGATCTCATTGTCCTGACACCGGGTGGCCGGTTCAGCAAGGAGATTGACGGCCTGCGCCCGCTGGCCGAGGCCCTAGTCGCCGGCGGCTATCGGGTGCTGCTGTGGGACCGGCCGAATTGCGGTGCCTCCGATGTGCAGTTCTACGGCCAAAGCGAGTCGCACATGCGCGCCGAGACGCTACGCGACCTGCTGGGCACGCTCGGTGTCGAGCGCTGCATCCTCGCCGGCGGCTCCGGTGGGGCAAGGGATTCCATGCTGACCACGATGCTCTACCCCGAACTCGTTGAGAAGCTCGTGGTGTGGAACATCGTCGGCGGCATCTACGGCAGCTTTGTGCTCGGTTCCTTCTACATCATCCCAAGCATTCTCGCGGTGCGAGGTACCGGGATGGACGGAGTGATCAAGGTGACCGAATGGCGCGAGCGCATCGAGGAGAACCCGGCCAACAAGCAGCGGTTCCTCGACTTCGACAAGGACGAGTTTCTCAAGGTGATGCTGCGCTGGCTCAACGCGTTTGTGTCCAAGCCGGGCCAGACGATTCCCGGTGTCCCCGACGAAATGTTCGACCGAATCCAGGTGCCCACGTTGATCATTCGAGGCGGCGAGAACGACATGGATCACCCCAAACGGACATCGCTGGAGGTCAGTTGCTTGATCAAGGGATCGAAGCTCATCGATCCGCCGTGGCCCGAGGACGCTTGGGAACGTGCGTCCGAGGAGCGTGCCGCGGGCAAGGTGCAGCGCTTCAACATGTTTGACACCTGGGTGCTCGCGGCACCCGCGATCCTCGAATTCTTGGGCCGTTAATGAGTTTACCTGGTGCGAATGCGGACCTCGCAATTGAGCGACGCCTCCAGGGCTGTGTGGATACGGCTCTCCGGGACGCGGTCGAGGTCGGCTTCGCGCAATGTCACGTAGACGACGTCGTAGCCGTCATCGCCTGGCGCCCTGGCGATCTCGCCGGTGAGCCCGAACGCGGACAGTACACCGCGCGCGTCGTCATCGGTACCCCTGCTGACGAAGGTGATCACACCAGGAACCGAAGTTATGTCAAAAGCTCTGGCGCACAATTCGATTGCGGCGTGCTTGGCGGTTTCAGCATCTTCGGCAGCGATGAGCAGCCGCACCTCGCGACGGCTGGCCGGCATGGCCGCGAGATCGTTTTCAACGACGTCGGCGCCTATCTCGCCTACCAGCCCGAGGAGAAGTGCCATGCCGTCTCGTAACTGCGCAGGCGTGAGCACGTTTTCCGGGTCGACGTTGACGCGCACCACCGCAGTCCGCATGCGGGCTAGCTTAACGGCAGGAATGGCGGGCTAGATCATGGAAACGACCCAAGCCGCGGTCATCAGCGTCGGCACCTCACCCGGGTGCGAACCCCGTCTGCTCGGCGAACAGCCCGGCCAAGCCCGGGAGGACTTGACGGCGTATCGGGGCCTCGGCGGGTACCACGGGCTTGCCGATGCCGACGCGTTGCTGGGCGAGGTCGAATCCAGCGGACTGGTCGGTCGTGGCGGTGCGGCCTTTCCGCTCGCCGTGAAGTTGCGCGCGGTTCGGGACAACGGGCGTCTCGGAGGCCGCAAGGCCGGTGGCACCGTCGTCGTCGCGAATGGCGAAGAGGGAGAACCGGCTTCGATCAAGGACCGGTGGCTGCTGCGCAACCGGCCGCACCTGGTTTTGGACGGACTGCGGTTGGCCGCGGCGATCGTGAGTGCCGACCGCACCTACGTCTACGTGTCCGACCCGGAGTCGGCCCGTAGCGTGGACGCCGCGCTGAGCGAACTCGACTCCGCGACCCTCGGCGGCATCACCGTCAGCTTGTTGACGGTTCAGCCCGGTTATGTGGCCGGCGAGGAGACCGCCGCGGTCCGCAAGATCAACGGCGGCCCGGCCAAGCCGACCGACAAGCCACCGCGTCCCTTCGAATCCGGCGTCGGCGAACTTCCTACGCTGGTAAGCAATGTTGAGACCCTGGCCAATCTGCCTTACCTGCAGCGACACGGCTCGGCGGCGTTCCGCTCGCAGGGCACGCTGTTGTCGCCGGGTACGTTCCTGGCGACCATCACCGGAGCGGGCCGCCCGCCAGTTCTCTACGAGCTGCCGCACGGCTTACCGTTCACCGAACTGCTTGCCCTGCATGGGGTTTCGCCCGACCAGGTGCGGGGAGCGCTGATGGGCGGGTATTTCGCCGGTTTACTCAATCAGCGCGTGCTGGAATCCACGTTGGATCACGAGACGATGCGGCGGCTGGGCAGCGGGCTGGGTTGCGGTGCAATCTCGCTCATCACCGACGACTGCGCCGTTGCGGTGGCAGCGTCGGTGCTGGCCTACTTCGATCGCGAAAATGCCGGGCAGTGCGGGTCATGTTTCAACGGCACGGCGGCGATGGCCGCCGTAGCTGGGGCGCTGCGGGACGGCGCCGCGACTTGCGAGGATCTCGACCGGTTGCGCCGCTGGTCGGTGGTGCTCCGGGGTCGCGGCGCGTGCGCGACACTGGACGCGGCTACCAATGTGGCTGCGTCCCTGCTCGACCAGTTTCCCGACGACGTCGCCCAGCATCTCGACAGCGGCTGCCCAGGCTGCGGCCGTGGCGCATTCCGCGCCGACCGTCCCTACCAGGCGGAGGCTGTGAGGCAAACATGAAAATCCGTTTGGATCGCACCGTTTGCGACGGCTTCGGCGTATGCGCCAAGCATGCGCCCGGTTACTTCTCGCTGGACGACTGGGGATACGCGTCGCTGATCGGGGATGGCACCGTGGCCGAGCAGGACCACGACGAGGTGATACGGGCATTGTTGGACTGCCCGGTGCACGCCATCACCGAGATCGGTGAGCGCCCACCCAGCGTTTCCCACCAATCGCTGTGCGACGCTGACGATCCAGCCGAGAACCTCAAAACCGAATCGAACGAAGCCCAGTGGGGGTTCACGCGTTAATCGGCGTCCGTGTCGGCAGGACACCGGTCCGCCCGCGTTGTCGCGGCGAGGTGGACAAAACATGCACCCTTCTCGGCAGAGACGCATGTGGCGGATGTGACAACTCGCCCACGCTGACGGTATCGCCTAGATCGTGGCTGCTCGCAATTGATAACGTAATTCTCCGAATAGTATAATGTGCCTACCAAGTTTGGTCGGACCGTCCGACTCCCGGAGGTGACGTGTCAGCAGCACCGGGTCGCCCGCTGCCCCTGGTCACGGACGAGAACGACTTCTTTTGGACTTCGGGAGCCGACGGCACGCTGCGGCTGCAGGAATGT